>CADACS010000097.1 GCA_902786505.1 uncultured Planctomycetota bacterium
GACAATCCTGTCGGGCTTTGCGGACCAATCGGCCCGACAGAACAGCTCCCGTTAGTCGCACGCATCGTTAACGCGCTTGAAATCAATTTAAAACACGCTCATTTCTGGGGCATGGACGAATGGGTAGAAAATGGCGAACCCGTCGACATGGGACATCCGCTTTCTTTTGCTCGCGCCGATTTTGGCCTGTGCTTTGACCGTATCGCTCCTGAATTGAGAATGCCAATCGAAAATATTCATTTTCCGTCTGGCGATCTCGCCGCCTACTCAGCGACGTACGATCAAATCCGTTGCGTTACGATGCAAGGAGGACAAGGCGACACGAAACACTGGGCGTTCAACGATCCGGTTCGACGCGTTGGCCAATATAAAGACAATCCGCCCTCACCAGCCGAATACAGAAAATTGGCGACGCGTGTTGTCGACCTCCACCCCATCACCATCCTCCAAAATGCGCGAACAAGCGGCGGCGGATATGTTGCCAACGTGCCCAGTCAAGCGTGCACCGTCGGACCGGTTGAAACGTGGAAGGCTGATAAAGTCAGTATTTGGCAAGCCGGTATGCATGACAATCCATTCGGCATGCGTTTGTCCGCTTTTATGGTGGCGAATAAGTTGTGCGACTCCGCCGTTCCAATGTCTCTTTTAGGCGAACATCCTAACGTCCACTTCCACTACTACCGTCCGGCCATTAAAAAAGTAGAAGCTGAAATGCACTAACCCAAACAGACGGCTTTTCGTTGCGTAATTGCAAAGCCCGTCGCATGACGGGCTTTGCCTAAGGCAGAAGGAAATAGATTATGTTTTTCAACGAAGTTTCCCGGCGGGATTGGTTCAAGTCGGTAGGGTTAGGCGTAGGCGCCGCGGCTCTTTCTTCTATTGGATTGAGCGACCGCGAATCCAAGGCGGATTTTGTAAGCCAGAAAGATAAAACGACAGGCAAACTGCTTGACGGATCCCAAGCGACTCCTTGTACGTTACAGGCGGACGGGACTATCGTACGACCGTCTGTTTCCCTTCCGAAAATCAGCGAAACAGACGTTCTCGTCGTAGGCGCCGGTCCCGCCGGATGCTGCGCTGCGATAGCGGCCGCTCGGCTTGGCGTCAAGGTAACCCTCGTCGAACGTTACGGTCATTTTGGCGGTCTTGCTACTGGCGGGCTTGTCCTTCACATCCTCGGCCACTGGACCAAACAGGACGGCAAGTCCGTTCAGGTCGTTCAGGGGATCGGCGAAGAAATGATGCAACGGCTTGAAAAGACGCCTAACGGTATCATTAACCGTCAATTTGCCAAGAATCCTACGCTCGACGCCGAGGCTTACAAGTATCTGCTCGTCGAAATGATCACAGAGGCAAATATTGAAGTCTTGCTTCATTCGTGGTGCTGCGACGCAATTATGGCAGATTCTCCGGATCCTGCCACTGGTAATCCAACCGTTCGCGGGGCGGTTATCCAAACCAAACTCGGTCCTCAGGCAATCATTGCCAAACAAGTCGTCGATACGACTGGAGACGGCGACGTCTTCTATGCCGCTGGAGCGGCGCATACGCAGCGCGAGTATAATATTGGTCTTGTCAGTAGGATCGGCAATCTCGATCGAATTAACCCGCCGAAGGACACAAAAGCGCCTCGACATTTGGGAGACGCCGAACCTGTCAAAGGCGTGCGCTGGGTCAATATGCAAGGGCCGTCCCTTGACGGATGCGACGTTCGCGTACTTTCCCAACTTGAACTACAACACCGAAAACAGATTTGGAAACAAGTTCAGGAAGTTCGTTCGACCCCTGGCTATGAAGACGTCTATCTCATGGAAACGGCTCCTCAAATTGGGGTTCGCATCACAAGGGTTATTGAGGGAGTCGAAACGCTCACCCTAGAGAATGCCAAGGCCGGTAAGAAGTACGACGACTGCGTGGCGATTGGCGGAGCATGGAACGGCGATCATATTGGATGGCAAATCCCCTATCGCGCGTTGCTTCCCAAAAACGTTGAAAACATAATTACTGCGGGGCGCTCGCTTTCAGCAGAACCTCTTATGTCAGACGTAGTGCGCGTCTACCCCAACTGCTGGGCAAGCGGACACGCCGCCGGCGTAGCGGCCGCAGTCGCTGCAAAATCGGACGTTACTGCGAGAGCTGTCGACATTTCCGAAGTACGCAGAAATCTTCTCGCCCAAAAGGCGTATCTTGGCTGACGCGTTCATATGAACCAATCGACGCAAAGAAAGAAGGAAACGGAGTCGCGTCTAAGAACGCGTTTAATTGTCCGACGAACGGTTCGGTTTGCTTCGGCAATTGCGTTTTTTTTCGTGTTTTTTTTCTGTTCGGCGGCGCTCGTTAAGAGCGTCTGCCGACTTAGTCCCCTTCTCTTCCTTACGTCGTTTCTTCCGAACAGGGAAATATCGTCTTCATTTGAAGTCTCCCTGTTCGGCATATTTTCCACACTCATTATTCTATTGTGCGTCGTTCGACGCCGTTTTTTTTGTCGGTACTTATGCCCTTTAGGAACGGCGGTGGACGCCGGGATATGGTTTCAACGCAAGATTTGTCCTAAGCGCTTTTCCCGAAGAAGTCTCCTTGTTAGACCAAAACTTGTCTTTCTTTTTTTTGCGCTCTTATGGACTTTTCTCTTTCTGAGCGCCGCGTTCAATTGGAACATTCGGAAACTTGAAACTATTTCTCCTTTTGCATACGATCCCTTAGCCGTCGTTTCAAGGCTCTTTTCGTACCCGTTAAAACCTACGGCCGCTATGATTCTCTTCTTCATATGTTTTTTGGCGTCCCCGTATTTTTTGAGATTTGTTTTTTGTCCATGTGGTATTCTTCAAGATTTCCTCAATTTTCCATACCGTTTTATTAAAAAACTGTTTTCAAAAGACAGGGTTCCTACCGTCCTTCGGAAAAAGGACGAGCGTCGCTCGCGGCGGTCTTTTTTTGCAACTCTCGGGGCGTCCGCCCTTGGAGCGTCTCTCTTCACAGTCGCTGTCAATTTTAGTTCTAAACTAACACATTCCTTTTTCCGCCCGCTAGGGGCGCGTTCAGAAGACGATTTTCTTGTTCTGTGCGCTCGCTGCGGCCGATGCGCCGCCGTTTGCCCCAGTAATATTCTAATTCCAATAAACGCAACTCCCACAAAAAAAGAACTTTCAATAAGTTCAGCCTTTTTTGTCGGACAAACGCCGACGATAGATTTTAACAAAGGCTTCTGCGAACCTGAATGCGTCGCCTGTTCCCAAGTCTGTCCGACAGGCGCGCTCACTCCTATTTCAATTAAAGAAAAAGCTGCGCGTCCTATCGCTATTGCCACATTTGAACTTGAGAAGTGCCTCCTCTACTACGATAGAGAATGTTCGATATGCCTCCGTGAATGTCCGTACGAGGCGATTTCAAAGGAGTGGTCGGAAGAGGCCTACGCAACGGTTCCTGTAATTGATTCGGAACGTTGCGCAGGGTGCGGCCGTTGCGTTGCGTTCTGTCCGGGAGAGCCGACGCTAGACGAGTACGGCGTCCCAATCGAAGATGACAAAAACGCCAGTTCTTCTCGAGACAAAGCGTTGAAAATGGTCATGCGACAATCTCAAAACGCTCGCGTTTAAGGGCCGCGAGCAAGGTAGAAGCGTCATTATCCCCTTGCTCTTTTGGGTAATAGGCCTATAATTTGGACGTGTGTTTGTGTGTTTATTTTTTAATTGCGGACGTCCGTCCGCGGACAAGCACAAGCGTCCTACTGAAAGGCGTCCGATGTCAAAAGAAAACCCTTTGTCTTTGGAAGCTCGTTCCGACGACGACAATTCAAACGACGCGCCGCAATCGGTCATTGAACCGCCTAAAACAGACGAAGAAGCGCAAGCTCTTGTCTCTGAGATGTTCAACGAGCATCATGATCGCCTTCTCCGTATGATTGAAATTCGTCTTCAGCCTGAACTTCGAGCGCGAGTAGACGCGAACGACGTTTTACAAGAGGCGTTTATTGAAGCCTACCGTCAACTTCGAACTGGCGTTTCCGCCCCCAAGCAGTCCTCGCTTGTTTGGCTGCGGCTCATTGTGAGCCAACAGATCGTCGCAATGTATCGTAAATATTGCCAGACGCAAAAACGGGACGTCTCTCGCGAGCGGCCTATTTCGGTGCAGCGTTCCCAGGCAGATCCAACGTCTACGTCTATCTTTTTGGTAGGGCAACTCACTTCGCCGTCTGTCGCCGCAAGTCGACATGAAATAGCGCAAAAACTCCGCGAATGCCTCGAACGACTTGATCCGAACGATAGAGAAATCCTTTCGCTCCGTCATTTCGAGCAACTGAGCAATCGAGAAACGGCGGAAGAACTAGACATCACCCCCAACGCCGCAAGTATTATGTATCTTCGCGCGCTCAAGAGGTTTCGAGTTATTCTACAGGAAGAAAACCTCGACGAACTTCTTGAATAGTTTTTCGCCTGCTCCGTCTCACAAACGGTCGGCGATATTGAAGAAATTGACGCTCTATTGAAATAATTTCAATTCGGCGTCTCTTTTTTTACATACAAAAAGAAGCGGCGATATTGTATTCGCCAAATGTTTTTCCAATAATTGAGTTACAGAATAACGATTCGCTATTTTCCCGGTTTAAGTTCTCCTTTTCCAACGTTAAACGTTATGTGTAACCCAACAACCGCAGAATATCTCAGAAAGGGCTGTCATGTCGACCGAATTCCACGACGGCGCGCCTATTCCTTCCGAAAACGCCCCATCCCCTTCGAATATCGAGCCGAATCTTGATTGCGCCGGTAATTCTGCAAATCAAGACTCGATTAACAATGAATCTTCGGAATTTGATATAGAAGAACTTGCCGAACGTTTTATTGACGAGTATCGGCAGGGTAAGAAACCGTCAGTCGACGACTATGCCGCACAATATCCTGCTATCGCTGACGATATCAGAGATCTTTTTCCTACCCTTCTTCTTCTCGAAAAGGGCGGCGAGAAGGAAAATCTGTCCAATTACTCTCAAACTATGTCGTTCTACGAGAAATCGGCCGAGGAGGAATGGGAGTTGTTTACGAGGCTCTTGACGAAACGCTCAACCGAATAGTAGCGCTCAAAGTCATGAAGATCTTTCGCGGGGAGGAAGATCAGACGATTCGACGCTTTCAACGCGAAGCGCGAACGGCTGCCCGTCTCCACCATACAAACATTGTCCCGGTCTACAGCTATGACGCTATTGACGATCAATTCTACTATTCGATGCAACTCATTAACGGAATGAGTTTGGAAAAAATTATTCGCGCGAAGGCTCAAAACGTCTCGAAAAAGCAAAGCGGAGTGGAAGACGTTGCTGCCATCCGTCGGCGTGAACGTGAAATAACGCTTGCCGACGGCTTAGGGCGGCGCCCGTTAATCGACGATGGAAACGCGTCTAACAACTCTGAGGACGCGTCAGAAACTATTCGAGTCGGCGTAAACGATTTCTTTCAACGCGTAAAAACGTTTCGACAAACAACGCAATTCGGAACCACGCATTCGGCCGAACCGTCAGACGACGTTGCCTGCTTATCAGGATCGTCAACCGAGAAAACGGAGGATTCCGACTTATCCACGTCGACAGTTGTCGAACGGCAGACGGTCCCATCTTCGTTAGATCACGCGTCTGATCATGAAACAGCCCTTGAAAAGAACCAAAAAAACACCTCTGAAATAGAAGAAAACAAGAGCCCGATTCGAGCAAAGAAGGATTCTCCCGCCGCGGTGGTTTCCAATAAGAAAAGAACAAATCATTCCACTGGTTTACTCGACGCGCCCTTCGGCTCCACTGAATACTATCGACTTGTATGCCACTTTGGAATTCAGGCGGCGGAAGCGCTTGAATATGCGCACCAACACGACGTTGTCCACCGCGATATTAAACCGTCTAACCTTATTATTGATAACAACGGCGACTTGTGGATTACCGACTTTGGCTTGGCAAAAGAAATAGACGGCAATCATACGCTCACCAAACAAGGTCAGCTTGTTGGGACCTTGCGCTACCTTGCGCCTGAAGCGCTCGACGGAGACTTTTCGCCTCAATCGGACGTCTATTCTCTTGGACTCACCCTCTATGAACTTCTCACGCTAAAACCGGCGTTTGACGAAACAAATTCCACTAAACTTTTCAAACAGGTCAGCGAAGGAAAAATCGAATCTCCGCGCGCCTCTATCGCTAATCTCCCGAGAGACCTTGAAACAATCGTCCTAAAAGCGCTCGAGCACGCGAAAGACAAGCGTTACCTATCAGCGGCAGATCTAGCGGACGATTTACGTCGTTTTCTGGAAGAGCGCCCCATTCGGGCGCGAAAAGTCGGAATTTTGGAAAGAACTTGGCGACTGTGCAAACGGAACAAGATTGTCTCGTCCCTTTGTGGGGTAATCGCCGTTCTTCTCATTTTTGGGCTCTTATTCTCCGCCGTTCAATTCGCAAAAATCAATAACGCCAATGAAAAAGCCAATGTGAACCTAAAACTGGCCCAAAAGATATTAGACAATGTGTTGGACAAATTGACCGGCGAATTAAAATCGCAAATAGATCTCAGAAACGCATCCCCTACAATGAACGTTCCAATAAACGTTTCGGCAATACCTGAACAAGACTTGGAACTGCTTCAAAGTATCTTCCATTTCTATGAAGAACTGGCGGAAACAAACGCCAATAATCAAGACGTACTTCTTGATTCAGCGAACGCTCGTTTCCATATCGGTTATCTTGATAAACTCATGGGAAACAATCAAATTTCCCCTAAAAAGACTTCTTTGGAAGAGGACAATTTTACAGTCGCATACGATCTCTATAAGAAATGCCTTGATAATTGGCAATTCTCAGAACAAAACACCCAGCTCAAAAGAGACGACGTCGTCTTATCGCAAGCGCGTGTTGTTGTAGCCATTATTGAATTCTCGGAGAGGGGCCGCGACAAGGCAAATTCGTATTTAGACAAGTGCGACGAATCAATTGAAGAACTGAAGAAAATTCCAGATTCGTCTCCATTCACAGCAAAACGCGACGTTTTATTGGCAGAATTACATTTTCTCCGAGCACGTTCTAAAATAGTTATGATGAACGCTGGTCTGCAAGACAAAGGCTTTTTTGAAACATTGAGGATAAAAGCGCCGTCTCCCAGCGACGTCGCAGAAGTTCAAAAGGATTTTAACTACGTACGGCAGTATGTTCAACGTATTGAATCGACACTCAAGCCCGAAACCCTCGTAACGCCTGAAGCGAGAGAACGTTTTAGACTGTGTACAAAATTCTATTCTGTCGACGCTTTGTGGAAAGCCACGATGAATCAAAAAGAAGAGGCGCGGCGAATGCTCGAAAAAAGCAACGCGCTTGTCAACGACTTCAAAAACCGTCAAAACCTTGATTCTTCCGACAGCTTTCAAGTTTCGTTTTCTTCGGTAATGCAAAAGCTCATTAAGACAATGTTAAACGTGGAGTATTCCTTTGGCGATACTTTGCAAATTGCCGACACGGACGTCGCTGATTTCGACGCAACGTCGCAAGAACTTTTGCAAGAAATCAACGACATTGTCGATCGATACCCTCAAACTCCTTTGTATGCGGCAAGCAGAGTTGTCATTCTTTACCATCTTGCCAAAGAGGAAGCCATTCTCAGCGTCTTGAAGAACTCAGAAGAACGACTGTCGAAAGCTAATGAGTTTCTTGAAGCGGCTGACAAAAAGATGAACGAATTTACCGACACGTTTTCCAATCACAGTTTTTCAATTATGTTTGGCGATCTTCTAGACATGGCCGTTATAGAGATGAATCTCAAGAATGGCGACGTCGAAAAGGCTCAGAAACGCTTAGAAGAGATGACCAATCGAATGGAGAAAATGGAAGAAACCTTCCCTGAACGAGCGAAACAGTCCCTTAAGAACTGTCAGCGAATGCGTCAGTTAATAGAGGACGCAAGCAAAAAGGCTTCGTGAAGTCTCCGCCAATATGATTAATATGAACGGGCTTTCACAAACGTCGTCTGCTGAGACAATACACTTTTGTGAGCTTGTTTCTTTTCTCCCTGTTTACTGACGTCAGAATATGGCGGCAGACTCTTTTGTCTAATTGGATAAAAGGATCTGCCGCTTTCCTATTTTATCCAGTCCGTCCAACCCTCCTTTTTTATCAAAAAAAACTTTATTTGTCTGTCAAAACATTCAAAATAGCGAAACTTCGACAAACTTAAAAAATGCGTTTTGACGCTCAAAATTGGCATATTTCGCAAATGGCTTAAAAAAAATTTTAATAGTCTACCGGAAATTTCCGATAATGCAGAATGTCAGAGTCATAGACTTCAGGTGAATTGATTGGGTCAATTCGCTCAAATCTGAAAGGCTGGTTTTGCCAGTTTTTTGATTGAGGTAGGTCTGAACTCTGGTGAAATATTTCGAAAAAACCGGAAAAACGGCAAGCAAAGAGAGTTTTAACTAAACCCTAATTGCAGGTCGTTCGATTATGGTTATAGGAAATATTGTGATTTTTCGCACAGAGTGCGTTTGCACGGCTGTATGGAAAATCGCAGCGATGAGAACGCGTTTCAAGTCGCAAAAAGTTAAGTTTGTTTTTCGATGGAGCAAAGTCGCCAACAATTCGTTGTTGCATAGGCTTCCTCGACGGAGTTGAACGCGGCGCCGCAAGGCGTCTCTCGGCGACGGATCGCCGAGTAGATTTGACAAAACCGAAGAACGCGACAACGAAAGACGATTTTTTCACTGATATTTTTCTTCCGGAGAATCTGGGAGGTCAGGGATGACTATTGGCGCCACTCGTAACACTATGCGTAAATCTACGAGTCTCGAAAGGAGTATCGTGTTGGAACCAACCAAAAAGATTCAGATCGGTTTGTTGGCGGTTGCGTTGGGCTTTGGCTCAGCTGCTTTCACGCTCGGCGGAACGTCGAACGTTTTCGCTCAAACCTCAGCCGTTGACACGACGGTTGCCGTCGCGGGCGCTTCCTCGAGCGCCGCAGATTATCCGACGCTTGTTCGGAGTCAAGAACTCCTGCTCAAAGCTCGCCGTTCCCTCATGAGTCGCGACGTCGTGTCGGCGGCCCGTTTCGCGAACGAAGCCCAAGCGTTGAACGCTACGTACACCTCGGCAAGCGATCGACCGGAATACGTTTTCCCGTTGATCGAACAGTACAAGAAGATTGAAGCCGCTGCAAAATCGCAAGGAATGACCGAAGCGGTCAAACGTGAACTTGCGAAGAACTACCTCGAACAGGCAGAAGCGCTGCGCCGTTGCCAGGATTTGGATTCGGCCGAAGCGCTCGTATCTGAAGCCCGCAACCTTAACGTCACCTTCGACGTCGCTACGGTCAGCCGTAAGATGGACGTAGCGTCTGTCCAAGCGCGCATTGCCGACGACCGCCTTGCCTCGCAGACGGCCGCCATTAACCAAACGCCTCTCAAGGGCATGTCCGAAGCGGCCAAACGTCAGGTAGCGGCCATTCAAGCCCAGCTCAAGGAAGCTCGCTCGCTGGTCGCCAACGGTCAGGCGGAACGCGCCGAAGCGATGGTTCGTGAAATCCAACGCCAAGGCGTCCCGGAAAGCGCTTTCGTTGGCGGCGATTCGCCCGAACAGTTCCTCCGCGATCTCGCTTCCGCTCGCTCGCAGAACAACAACGTTCGCCTCGTCCAGGCTACGGTTCCCGGCGTTTCTCAGAACGAAAGCCCCGGATACCTGTACGTCCAAGAAGCGGACGACGCCGCGCAGAAGGGCAATAAAGACGTCGCCCTTTCGAACTACCGCGACGCGCTTCGTTACTCTGCGGATCTTGATCAGGCTACGCTTCGTCACATCAACGATTCGATCGCCAAACTGAGCAATCCGGTCGCCGATATGCCGGAAGTCGCCGTCTCCAAGACGGGCGTCAACCTCGCGCAATCCCCTGAAGCGATCCAGAACGAAGTTTCGGCGTTCATCGCCAAGCAAAACCAAGTTCGCGAAACCGCTCCGAAGGAAGCGTTGGCTGAACTTAAACAACTCCGCAAGGAAATCGACGAGTCCGCGCTTGACGCGTCTGTGAAGGCTCACTTCAACTACTCCGTCGATATGTCTATCGCCGACACGGAAAAGTTCATCGACGCGAACGGCGCTCGCATCGCCGTCCAGGCTCAGAACAGGGACGTGAACGAATATATCCGCGACAAGCGTCAGCACGAACTTGATATTCAGAACCGTCTGGCCGAAGATACGGAACGCTTCAACGACCTCATGGAAGAAGGGCGTTACGAAGACGCGAAGCTGCTTGCCAAGAAGTGCCGCGATTACTCGAACGACGACGTTGTCGCGATCCAGATGTACCAGAAGGCTCAGCTTGGCGGTCAGGTCGCGTTCAACGAAAACCTTCGCGAACTCAAGAATGAACGTATTCTGAAAGCCTTCGACGATACTGAAATCGCCGTTGCGCCTTTGGTTGACGACGCCAACCCGCTCTCCTTCGACCAGCGTGTTTGGGATCGCGCCAAGAATCGTACTGAACTTTCGCCTGGCACGACTCGCTCGGAAGCCGACCTTGAAATCCTCCGTAAACTTGACATGGAGATTTCGCTCCCGTACGATCAGCAAATGCCTCTGGACGTCGTCATTGACTTCATCCGCTCGAACGCCGGCATCAACATCATGATTGATGAAGCCGCGCTCAGCGAAGTTGGCGCCACGAGCGACATGAACGTTGCGACGAACTTCAACAACATCAAGCTGAAGAACTACCTGAAACACATCCTCGCTCCGTATAACCTTTCGTACATCGTCGAGGACGAAGTTCTCACGATCACGGGCGCGAACAAACGTTCCAGCAAGACGGTCGTCAAGTACTATCCTGTCGCCGACTTGGTCATCGGAGTCCCGAACTTCGGCAGCACGGTCTCCCCGCTCTCCATGGAAGCGAGCTACAATCGCGCGTACCAGCAAGCGGCGAACCGCGGAGTCAGCGGCTCGGCGAGCACAATCTCCGGTCTGAACTCCACTGTGTTTGGCTCGAATTCCACGCTCCTGTCCCCGAATATCACGGCGCAGATTCAGTCGAACGGCGGTTCCGCTCCTATCACGACCGGTCAAGGCGGCGGCATGAACGACCCGTCTGAACTGATCGAACTGATCACGACGGTTGTCGGCGACGAAGAAACCTGGGACGCTGTTGGCGATCCTCAGTTCTTCTCCCTGAACAACACCCTGGCGATCCGGCAGACCGAAGAGAACCACGAAGAGATTCGTGAACTCCTCGAAAAGCTCCGCGCCCTGAACGATCTCCAAGTAGCCGTCGAAGTTCGCTTCATCACGATCAGCGACGAATACTTCGAAAAGATCGGCGTTAACATGAACCTGTCGTTCAAAGCGGCGAACGGTTCCTCCGCGACGGTCGACGACGATTCCGACACGCTTACTCCTAACAAGAAGGGCGTCTACGGCATCTACTCTGGCGACTCCAACATCAGCGGCAAGCCGTACACCGACAACCTGAACATCAATTTCTCGCAGAACAGCTACGGCTTGGCGGTTCCGCAGTTCGGCAACTACGACCCGTCCGTTGGCGCTCAGCTCGGCTTCGCGATCCTGTCCGACATTGAATCCTACTTCTTTGTCAGCGCGGCCGAATCCGACAACCGCACCAACGTCCTGCAAGCCCCGAAGGTCACCATGTTCAACGGCCAAACCGCCAGCATCATGGACTACACGAGCGTTCCGTACGTCAGCACGGTTATCCCGGTAGTCGGCGACTTCGCCGTGGCTCAGCAGCCGGTCATCACGGTCATCAACGAAGGCCAGTTCATGACGGTTCAAGCCACTGCCTCGCCTGACCGCAAGTACGTCCGCATGACGGTCGTCCCGTTCTTCTGCCAGATCACCGACAACGACCGCACCTTCAAGTTCGAAGGTTCCGACTCCGTCGCCACGAACCAGACTTCTGCCAGCAAGGGAAGCAGCCTGCTCGAAAGCATCACGGACGAACGTACCGAGAACAAAGACGCGGAAGTTGTCAGCCAAGGCACGACCATCCAAGAGCCCGTCACCTCCAGCTTCTCCGTCTACACGACGGTTAACGTCCCGGACGGCGGCACCGCGCTCCTCGGCGGTATCAAGCGCCTCAGCGAAGGTCGTAATGAAGGCGGCGTCCCGATCCTGAGCAAGATCCCCTACATCAAACGCCTCTTCTCCAATAGCGCGATCGGTCGCGAGACCACGAGCATGCTGATGACGGTTACCCCGCGCATCATCATCCAGGAAGAAGAAGAAGAGTTTGCGACTGGACTCAACGCCGCGAAGTGATCGAGAACACGCTACTCTGAATAGGGCCTCGCTCGTATGAGCGAGGTCTATCGAAACGACAAACTTAGAGGGCGAAAGGAGAAATTCCTTTCGCCTTCTTTTCTTCTTGCATTAAGACGTCTTATTTGCTTGATTAGTCGTACGTTAAAAATCGGAAGTACGTCTGCCCCATTCAGCAAACATCTCTTGCCTGCCAAGCCGAAATTTGCTACTCTTTCGGGACCGGCCGCGGTCCCAAACGGTCGCCGCCGGTCCCCTGAAATAAGCAGTTAAAACAACGGCGGCGTCAAATATGTTACAATTCCGGCTCAGATATGCGAACGTTATTCTGTTATCGCTCGTAGGGGTCGCTTTGTGTTTAAACGCAGCTGAGGCGCAATCGGTTCCGGAGAAGCCCTCAGGATTCACCGGATACCTTCTTGATACGAAGGGGTTGGACCAAGACGGTAAAGAAGCGGCTTGGTCGGAAACTTTTGAATCTCCTGGCGTCAGTTGGCGCTATCTCTATCAGGACGGTTCGGTAAAAATTCTGTCGCATCAAAGAGTCGGAGAGGAGTCGCATCAAGGCGAACGTTCTGAACTTATAAATTACGAAGTTGAAGAGCCGGGAGTCGTTGTTTTTGGACATTACGTCGACTATCCGGGAATCTTCGAAGAAACCTCGCCTTCCGTCTGGGTCCGAAGCGACCGTCCTGGCGTAACGCTCGCCGCGTTAGTAGTATTTCCTAAAACACTGCGTCCTGATACGGGTACGCCAGTCACGGCGCTGCTCGTTGGAATGTCTTACGACCGACCGGGCGAATGGCAAAAACTAAAATTTGCCAACGGATTAACTCAAACCCTTGAAAATACGGTTCAGGCTATTCGTGGCGAACACAAGCTTCCTCTCGATAAAAATTGCGCCTATATACGCCAAATTGCGCTCATTTCAGAAGCGAGATATGGGCGTTATTCGCTTTGGGTCGACGACCTCGAAATATCTGAGCATATTCGTCCCGAAAACAAGCTGCTCCGAAACTCGGAACGCGTGTCGCGGTTCGATCCTATCAATCTTCTGAGCAGCCGCCTGCAGGCGTCGCAGTCTCCAATCTTTTGGCAAAATGCCGAAGAAAACGACATGTACGGAACGGAACCGTTCGCTATCGACGAGGAGAAAGTCAAAGCAAATGAGAAGAAATTGAAATTCTCCACCGACGCGCTGGCGTCAAACACGTTTAGCCAAAATTTGGTTCCAACGACAAACAATAAATTAGAATTTGAACCGGAAACGCTCTTCGCGAAGAATCAAGTTCAAGGATTTGGTTCGGCTACTGACCGAAACGTCCAGCCGTCTTTTGAAGAATCTTTGTTTCAACTCTCAGCTAACGACGAATTCACGTCGGATAATACGTCGATCGCCCAGCGCTCCCGGCAGTTTGGAGAGACTTCAATTCCCACAAGAGTCGAAAACAAGGGGAAAGTCGGTCAGACTGGTTTTGTCGACGCGGAATACTCAAACAATAATCAAGTTGCGCAAACCGGGTTTGATACACCCGAAGATTTCTTCGGACTCTCCTCTACACCTGATTATCAAGCGCTCCATCCGGTAGATTATCTCGTTTCGGGAAGCGGAACGCTTGATTCTTCAGAAGACGCGGCGGAGATAGGCTTTTTCAGACAAGGTGAAAAACTAGTTCCTAACGTTCAGGTAACCAGCGGCGGCAATATTGAGACAAACGAAAGACGCGTATACTCCATACGCGCAATCGAGTATAACAACGAACCGTTCGCTTTCTTAAAAAAGCTCGGTTTTAACGCCGTTTGGCTTCATGCGCCTCCCACGCAAGAAGAACTTCAGCAGGCGAATGAAGTCGGAATGTGGCTTATTGCGCAACCGCCAACGGGCGAGCAATTGGTTCCCAATTCGACAGAAGGGGGGAGCGATCCTAAAGCCTTCTTCGGAGGAGGACGACCGAATGCTGTCTACGATCCGGTCATTGCATGGGATCTAGGGCGCAGACTTAGACTTATAAATCATGCCGAGATTCAACGAAACATTCAAATAATCAAAGAATTGGATCCCCATCGCAGACCTATTCTTGCGTCAATATATAACGGGACGCCAGCATACACGTCTGGCGCCAAAGTTGACGTCGTTCTGTTGGATCGGGAACCGCTCCTCACCTCGCTCGATTTGAACGACTATGGAGACTGGCTCCTCAACTACAAAAACCTTGCGTCGTTCGGAGTCACAGCGTTTTGGAACTTAATCCAAACTCAGCCGCAATACAGCGCTACTTTACAACGCCAATATTTTGGCAAAGTTGAAGAGACCCCAGGCTTGGTTTCCTATGAACAGATGCGTCAATGCGTGCGTCTTTCTATGCGCGCTGGAATGAGAGGATTGATTTTCACCTCTAATTCCCGTTTGGACGCCAAAGACCGACAGACGCAATATCGCGCGTGCGCGCTTGAAGCGCTTAATCTCGAGTTGCAATTCCTCCTCACGTGGTTCGCCATGGGAAACGCGGAAACGTCTTTACTCGATACGTCAAGCGATGAACTTAGCGCATTCACTATGAAAATGAAACGCGCGGCTCTCGTCGCTCCGATTTCTACCGCGTCTGACAATCAATTCGTTATGGGACAGGACGCCGTATACGACTGGGGAACGACGATCTCAGTACCTGAAAGTTATTCGCCCGATCTACTCACCCCAGGAGCATTGCGAAAGATTTTGACAAAACGCCGTGCCGGCGGGTCTTCTTTCTCATTGGAAGAAGGCTCCATGAATTCGTTGATTTTCTTTACGCAGTCAGACGCGCTTTGTCATAAAATGACAGAACAGGCGTTGGCATACGGTAGGCGGATGGCGGAATTGACGATAAACCTTGCCCGAAAACGACTCGATCTATACGAACAGACGGTATACGGAATTCAGTATGTCAAGGAACATGGCGCCTCGTCTCAGAAAACGCCGGAAGTTCCTTTGCTCGGCCCCATACTCAATAAAGCATACGCTCAGCTTGATGAAGCGGAGCAGTCGCTCAGGCGGAGAGACGCGTCTCAGGCGTTCTTAATGGCCGAGCGAGCAACTCGTGAAATGAGGAAAGCCGAACGCGACTTTTGGGAACAGGCGACAAAAACAGAGATCGCGCGTCCTGTCACGCCGCTATCGACGTCATTTTACGACATGCCCGTTTACTTGGAACTGTACGAGAAACTTGTTTCCGGAAAGTTGCGCGCGTCAGGGCCTAATCTCATTTTGGGCGGCGATATGGAAAATCCGAACGCCGCTAGACAGAACGGTTGGCAAATTTATACTGAACAATCGGTAAATTTGAACGGCCAGGTTGTTTACGACTCAGTAGCTAAACGAACAGGCGAACGCGG
>CADACS010000098.1 GCA_902786505.1 uncultured Planctomycetota bacterium
TTCTGAGCGTCCCAATATTGACGTTCCTCCTCAGATTGAAGTCAACAAAGAAACGCCGGAACCGTCTACAAAAAACAAACCTGTAAAACCGGAACAGTCTAGTCAAGAGAGTTCCGTTGCGCTGTCAGAAAGTAGACCTAGCGCATATCAGGTAGTCGCTCGTCGGTATCGTCCTCAGGCTTTTAACGAACTCATTGGTCAGGAAACGGTCGCCAGAGCGCTTTCAAACGCCATTGAAACGGATCGCGTGGGGCATGCGTACTTATTTACCGGAGCTCGCGGAGTCGGTAAAACCTCTTGCGCGCGAATTTTCGCCAAAGCATTGAATTGCGTTGAAGGTCCAACGACGCACCCCTGTCTTAAATGTGACAGTTGCGTATGTATCGCGACAGGCGACGACGTTGACGTTATCGAAATCGACGGCGCGAGCAACCGCGGGGTTGACGAAATCCGCCAACTGCGCCAAAACGCAATGATTGCGCCAACGCGTTCGTTATACAAGATTTACATTATCGACGAAGTCCACATGTTGACGCGGGAAGCTTTTAACGCGCTTTTAAAGACGCTCGAAGAGCCGCCTGCGCGCGTAAAGTTCATTTTCTGCACGACTGAGCCGAATAAAATCCCGGTTACAATCCTTTCGCGGTGTCAGCGATTCGATTTTAACGGGATCAACGGTCGATCGATTGCCGATAGGTTGGCTCAAATTGCCGGTCAAGAAGGCGCAAAAGCCGAAGAAGGCGTATTTGAGATTCTCGCTCGCCGCGCGAACGGATCGATGCGCGACGCCCAGTCTTTATTGGAGCAGTTGCTCTCCTTTGCTCCGGAATACATTTCCCAGAACGACGTGCATAAGATGCTCGGATCGGTAGACGACAAAAAGATCTTCGATCTATTGGAGGCGACGTCGCAGGGCGACGCGGCGCGCGCGTTCGAATTATTAAATGAATCGGCAAATCAAGGCGTTGATTTCGGAGTCCTGATCGAACAGACGCTGGGCGTGTACCGGGATCTTATGGTCGTCGGCGTCGGTTGCGGCGCAAACGAGTTGAACTATTCGCCCGCCGCGCGACTCCCTGAGCTGCAAAAGACGGCTCACAATTTGGGAATGCGACGCATCTTGGCTTCTTTGCAGATACTCGATCAAACGGCTCAGCGTATGCGCGTTAGCGCGCAGGCGCGCATACTGGCCGAGCTCGCGTTTGCAAGGCTATGCCAATTAGATTCGTTCCAAGCGTTGGAGTCGCTTATCACTCAGATAAAACAGGGCGCATTTCCTAACGTTCCTCTTTCCCTTCCATCGTCCTCGTTAGAAGAAAAGGACGAGCAAAAAAAAAATAACGCCGTAATATCCAAGCCCGCCACGGCAGCATCCGAATCCCCTGACGAGGCTGAGTCGATAAAAAAGCCGGAAGAAGCGCCCGATAAGAATGACGAAAAGTCCGAAAACGGCGTTGACCGAAGCGCATGGAGAGTCCAATCCCAATTCACGGAAGCGCCCGAATCCAAAGAGGATGCTCAGACGTACGCCGAGACGGATGAATCGCTCAAAACTGAATCGAACGTCTCGATCAACTCGCCTTGGCTGTCCTTTTCTCCCGAACAGCTGGCTAATATTTGGCTTGATACAACGAACTTCGGCGTCGTTCTGCCCGGTCAGGCGTCCGCCTTTTGCTCGGTTAGAACGGAAGCGCCTAACCAGTTTATCGTTTCTTTTCCCGGGGGCTGTTCGTCGCAGCGCGATTACTGCGAAAGTGAAAAAGGCAAAATTGTCAATCGACTTTCGGATATTCTCGGCGAACGCGTCGATTTGCGCTGCATTATCGATTCGACTGTCGTCGCAACCTCAACCGCAGCGGCAAATGGCTATGCCTCAGTTTCCCTTGGAAGTCCCGCGCCGCAGGCGAACGACGTTTCGGAACGGTACATTCCCAATTCGTCGTTCCGAGAGTCGCCGAATTCTTCTCGTAATGTACCTAAGCGAGAACGCGCGGTAAATTTTCAGGAAGTTAGCCGTCAGCTCGACAAAAACGAAGCGGTTCAACAACTCAAAGAGCTATTTGAAGCGGAATTATCAGAAGTTAAGAAAACCCCGGATCCGCAAACCAGTAAATTTGGATTTTTTAACTAATGCAAGCTTCCAATAGTCGCGACATTCTTTTTATTCCCGAAATAGCGGGCTTAGACGCGAGGTCGTCGATCGTGCGAATACCGCCCGAACTCGACGTCCCGCTCACGCCCCGCGTGCGCCGGATTATCGACACAAAGGCGTTTCGCAGACTTGCAAACACGTCTCAACTCGGCTTTGTCCAGCTTGTCTATCCGGGCGCGACTCATACGCGATTTGAGCATTCGCTTGGCGTCTATCGGCTTTCGCTTCTACTCCTCAAGCGCCTTGCCCACGACGAAAAATTTGCGGCGACCGTAAAGGTAAAAGAAGCTGAAACGTTGATTTTGGCCTCTTTGCTCCACGACGTCGGGCATTTTCCCTTCTGTCATTTAATAGAAGATTTGAAGACGCCCGGATTCAAATCGCATGAAAAGCTCGCGGACGAATATCTGTTTGGAGAATTAGCTCCGATTCTTAGAGAGGATTGGGGAATTGACCCCGACGATATTGGCGCGATTCTGATGAAACGCTCGCCGGCGCGCCGTAACGGTGAAACAGAAGACGAATACGCTAGGCGCAAAAAGGTTTTTCGGTTGCTCGCAAGCGTTTTGTCAGGGCCTATCGACGTAGACAAGATGGACTACCTTATGCGCGACAGCCACGCGGCAGGCGTCCCCTACGGAAAGAATTACGATCTGGACCGCCTCGTCGGGAGTATTTGCCTCAATAAAAACGGCAATGGCGTTGCGATTTCAGTTAAGGGCAAAACGGCGGCGGAACTTATGGTCTTCGCACGCTACGTCATGTTTAGCGAAGTCTATTGGCACCACGCCGCGCGCTCAGCAACCGTGATGTTTCAAAGACTCTTCGATTGCGTCGCGTCTGAAACAGGCGTGAAAAACATTTTCGAAAAAATAAAGTCTTTATCAGACGGAAAAATTCAAACGTACCTCTGGGACTGCTGCAACGAGGGCGCAAACGAGTCTCCCAAACTCTCGGAAGCTCGCAGACTTTGGCAGGGGCTCTTTGGAGAACAGCGCGCGCTATTCAAAAGGATTAGGCAATTCAGCGCGATGGAAGAGTCCTCCCTGTACAGGCGAGTCGCCGGGCGCCCCTATCCGGAACTAAGGAAAATTTCAAATCTTCTCGCGGAGGAATTGAATATTGAACCCGGGGACGTGCTCATCGCCGCTCCGCATGACGATAAGGAAGTTGAATTCAAAATAGACGTTTACTATCCCGATGAAAACGTCTATCGTTCCCTTTCAGAGGTTTCGCCGGTAGTTCGGGCGTTGGCTCAGGAACAGTTTGACGACTACGTTAAACGAGTTCGTATATTTGCGGCGCCTGCAGTCGCGCCACAATTGCGTGGGATTAACAATTTTGACGAACTCTTCATTAGAGTTCTCGACAAGCTTGACTCCTCCCAGTCGAACCCAAAGACGTAGAAAAACAAACTTCGGCTGTCATAGACGCTCAAGTTTTTTGAACGACGAAGAAAACGTTTGATATACGGATATTGTAATCACCAACGGAACTGTTAAAAATCAAAGATTAAGGACGACTTTATGGGCGAAGGCTCTTCCAACAATCAAACGCGCGCCTATTTAATGCAACGTTTTGAAACTTTAGGGATCCATCCTCGCGGCAAACTCGGTCAGAATTTTCTAATTGACTTGAATTTGCTTCACCTATTGCACGAAACCGCAAATTTAGACAAAAACGACGTCGTACTTGAAGTCGGAACGGGCACAGGGTCCTTAACGGGGGCAATGGCTCTGGAAGCGGGTCAAGTTATTACGGTTGAAGTCGATTCCGTAATGCATGAAATGGCAAAGCAAGAGCACTGGGACAAAAACAATATTCGTTTTCTGTTCGCGGATATTCTTGAAAACAAAAACCGCCTGAACCGCGAAGTGCTTGACGTCGTTCGTGAAGAACTCGCGAAATCCCCAGACCGACGTTTTAAGCTATGCGCTAACCTGCCCTATCAAATTGCCACGCCCCTCATGTCGAATCTCCTTCTGACTGATATTCCACCCGTCTCAATGACGGTTACCATTCAAAAGGAAGTCGGCGATCGGATTGTCGCCAAGCCGAGGACAAAAGACTACGGCGCGTTAGCCGTCTGGATGCAAGCGCAATGCGACTGTCGCATCGTGCGTATCATGCCCCCGAGCGTTTTTTGGCCCCGGCCTAAGGTGGATTCTGCGATCGTCCAATTAATCTACAACGAAAAAAAGCGCGCAAAGATTAAGAATCTTCGTTTCTTCCATGAATTCGTGCGGGCGCTTTTTTTCCACCGCAGAAAATTCATTCGTTCCGTTCTTTGCAGCGCGTTTAAAAACCGCCTCGAAAAAGACGCCGTTGATAGAATTTTGGACGAGATGGATTTGAAAGGAGAAATTCGCGCCGAGACGCTGAGCGTTAAGACAATTTTGGCGCTCTCAGAAAAGTTTAGGGTACTGTTTCCTCCTGAAGAGCAAACTGTTCTGAGTTGAATTTAGAAAATGGCAAACCGATTGTTTGACTGCGTATTTATACCTTTTCGCGCGTTAAACTGGGGGTATTCCCCAACCCCTTCGGTTCCCTTTTGAAGAAGAAAAAATACGTTAAATTTTAACGATTGTAAGGATTGTATAAATTTTACCAATTATAGCAAAAACAAGGAACGACAATGATTCTTCCTATTTATTTTGCGGAAAACTGAATGAAAAACAGTTCATATCTCCAAAAAATAATGATAGAATGGGCGCGCGGACGCTTGAGGCGCGTTGACGTTTCCTGCGTTTTCGTTAGAATTGCGTTATCCGGAACGCGGTTGGTTTGTGTTCTTAACGAATCTGCCCGCGATCGACGTTGGCGCTTTCCTTTACGTCTTTCCTTCTTAGGATGCGCCTGCGATAGATTAAATTTAAAAAACGCGATTTCGCCGTAAGCTTCTGGCAAGGTAACTTGCGTTGGCTTTTGGCAAAGTCGTTTATATTAAACGAAAGGCTTGTAACATGTTTAGTCTGTTTGGTTTACCTGGCTCGCCTATCCAGTTGCTGATCCTTGCCGTCATTGCGTTTCTCCTTTTTGGAAATCGCCTTCCGTCGGTAATGCGTTCGGTCGGGCGTAGCGTCGTGGAATTCAAAAAAGGCGTCGCCGGTATTGAAGACGAAGTAGACGCCGCGGTCAAGGAGTCCGATAAAAAGGCTGGCGCGAGTAAAGACGAAACGGAAGAATGATCTGCGATAAACGGATCTAGTCTGAACGTCGACAAGCTTTGCCTTGTTTGTTGAAGCACAGAGAGTCCAGTCTTGTTTTTCAGGATTGGGCTCTTTTTCGTTGAATGAGACGGCGGCGTATGGGCTCTCTGTGCGTTCAAATCAAACAGAAAAATTCGATTCTCTCATGAAAAATGGGCTATTAGAGGACGCGCAATTATTGTATAATACCGACGTTTCCTTCTCTATGCGCGTCGCGCATATGTCACCGAGAAAATTGAGGATTTTATGGCCAATTTTTACACCGACAATCAGGATATCCAATTCCTGTTCGATTACTTCGATCTGAAAGACATTGCCGCGATACAAGAGCGTGAAACGCCGAACGGCGACGCCGACTATTTGCCTCGCGATATAGACGACGCTATCGACAACTACCGCCGAGTTCTCGAGATCGTCGGCGACATTTCCGGAAATGTTTTGGCGAAAAATGCCGAAACGGTCGACGCTGAGGGAAACACCCTTAATGAAAATCAAACGGTTACTCTTCATCCTCTCGTTCAAAAGAACTTGGATCAGATGAGTCTGGCCGATCTTCAGGGCTTTACCCTTCCCCGCAAGTACGGCGGAATCAACTGCCCGACGCTCGTTTATACGATGGCGACGGAAATTGTCGCGCGCGGCGACTGTTCCTTTATGAACATGTTTGGTCTGCAGGGAATTGCCGAAACCATCTACGCGTTTGCGTCCGACGAAATCAAAGACGAATACCTTCCGAAATTCGCACGCGGCGAGGTAACCGGCGCCATGGTTCTTACCGAACCGGACGCGGGGTCCGACCTGCAAGCGGTACGCGTTAGAGCTTATCAGAACGAAAATGGCGATTGGTTCTTGAGCGGCGTCAAGCGTTTTATAACCAACGGGTGCGGAGAAGTTCTCCTCGTCCTTGCGCGCAGCGAAGCGCAGATTTCCGACGGACGCGGACTCAGCCTTTTCGTTTGCGATCGCGGACCTACCGTCAAAGTACGGCATCTCGAAAATAAGCTGGGTATCCACGGTTCTCCTACCTGCGAGCTTGTTTTCAATAACACGCCCTGTCGGCTTATCGGCGAGCGCCAGCGCGGGCTGATTACCTATGTTATGTCGCTTATGAACGGCGCGCGTCTTGGAATTGCCGCGCAGTCGCTGGGAGTTGCGGAAGCGGCTCAGCGTTTGGCGCGCGATTACGCGAATTCCCGCGAGCAGTTCGGAGCGCCGATTGAGCATCTGCCCGCCGTTGCGGAGATGGTCGTTGATATGCGCGTTCGAATTGAAGCGGCTCGCGCGCTTTGCTACGAAACGGCGCGTGTCTGCGATTATGAAAACAATATCAACCGTTTGCTTGAACGGAACGCTGACTCCCTTTCCGCAGAAGAAAAGAAAGAGTTCAAGCAAAAATCGCGTTCGCTCAAAAAGCTTAACGCGATGCTCACGCCTATGAGCAAGTTCTTCTGCAGCGAGATGAGCATAAGCGTCGCGACCGACGCGATCCAAGTGCTCGGCGGAAGCGGCTACATGAAAGACTACGCCGCCGAGCGTTATTACCGCGACGCGCGAATCACGACGATTTACGAAGGAACGTCGCAGCTCCAAGTCGTCGCCGCAATTCGCGGTTTGACCTCTGGAGTATACAAGAGCTACGTTGAAGAATTTGAAAACAAAGAATTCGGCGACGAAACTCTCGACGCTCTTAAGTCAAAGCTTGTTACCGCTCACGCGAAATTGACTGACGCGCTCACGTTCGCGCGTGAAAAGGGATCCGCTTACGTCGAATTGCGGGCGCGCAAGATGGTTGAGGCGGGAATCGCGATTCTCATCGGGCACTATCTCCTCGCCCAAGCCGCGAAGAACGACCGAAAAAAGAAGGTTGCCGATTACTATATCACGAAGTCCCTTTCCGAAGTCGCCGCGGCGGTCGCTACGATTCAAAACGGATCGACCCACGTTTTGGACGACTACTTGGAATTTGTCGGGCCAGTCTCTGAGACTAAATAAAATACTGAGAGCCTTCTCGACAGCCTAAGTTTGGAATTCAGTTTTCAAAGAACCGGTTTCTTCTGACCTAAGCGCAGGAGAGACCGGTTCTTTCTTTTTGGAAACGGCGCCGCTTTTAATCTGAATTACACTTTTTGCTTTGTCCAAAAGCAATTAAACAGGGACGTCGACAGAGTAAAAGAAAAGCCCCCGTTCTACGTGTCGCGCGAACGAGGGCAAACGAGAAGTAAGACTGACGTCAAACGCTGCTTCATATCATGAAGCAGAACTAGCGGTGGTATTCCTGTAACGAGCAGACGTTTTCAAGGCCGCCGCGAATTGCTTCGATCCCCTTCAGCGCCGCGAAAGCGGCGGCAAGCGTCGTCATGTAAGGAATACGAAGTCGAATCGCGTTCTTACGAATGTAAGAATCGTCGGTCTGACCGCGCTTTCCGAGAGGAGTGTTCACAACGAGCTGAACTTCGTTGTTTTTCATTGCGTCGACAAGATTGGGACGGCCTTCGTTAATCTTGTGAACGCGTTCCGCTTTCACCCCGAGCTTGCACAGTTCCTTATACGTGCCGTCCGTAGCGAGAATTTTAAATCCAAGTCTGGCAAACCCCTGAGCAACCGTGGCAAAAACGCTTCCCTGACGGTCTGTCTCTGAAATCGTCATTAAAACGGTTCCGTCGGTCGGCAAAACGCTGCCTGCCGCTTCTTCCGCTTTATAGAACGCGAGTCCAAACGAGTGCGAAAGACCAAGAACTTCGCCCGTCGAACGCATTTCCGGTCCAAGAACCGGGTCGACTTCCGGAAACATATTGAACGGGAACACGGCCTCTTTAACGCCGTAGTGAGCGATAAGTTTCGGAAGCAGATTGAGATCGGCAAGCCGTTCGCCAAGCATAACTCGCGTAGCGAGCGCGGCCATCTGAATATTGCATACCTTCGAAACGAGCGGCACCGTACGGCTTGCGCGAGGATTAGCTTCCAAGATATACACGACCTCGTTCGCGATCGCGTACTGAATATTCATGAGCCCGACGACGCCCATTTCTACGGCGATTCGTTTCGTATATTCGCGAATCGTTTCAATATGTTTGGGCGCAATGCTAATCGGGGGAATAACGCACGCGGAGTCGCCGGAGTGAATGCCCGCAAGCTCTACGTGTTCCATTACGGAAGGAACAAAGGCGGTAACGCCGTCAGAAATCGCGTCCGCCTCAGTTTCAATAGCGTTGACAAGGAAACGGTCAACCAGAATCGGCCGTTCGGGCGAAACGTCGACAGCAGCGTTCACGTACTCGACCAACTGCTGTTCGTCGTGAACGACCTCCATTGCGCGTCCTCCTAAGACGAAGGAAGGACGAACCATGAGAGGATAACCGATACGGGCGGCAATTTCCAAAGCTTCCTCGACGTTTGTCGCCATTCCCGACTCCGGTTGAGGAATATTGAGTTTCTTCATAATGTGGCGGAATTGATCTCGGTCTTCCGCCATATCGATCGTTTTCGGAGATGTGCCGAGAATCTTAACGCCGTTCGCGGCCAGACCGTCAGCCAAATTCAAAGGCGTTTGTCCGCCAAACTGAACGACAACCCCTTCCGGCTTTTCCGCTTCATAGATACTCAAAACGTCTTCAAGCGTAAGCGGCTCGAAGTACAGCTTATTCGAGGTATCATAGTCGGTCGAAACGGTTTCCGGGTTACAGTTGACCATAATCGTTTCGTAGCCGCTCTTTCGAAGGGCCATCGCGCAGTGCACGCAGCAGTAGTCAAACTCGATCCCCTGTCCAATACGGTTCGGACCGCCGCCGAGGACCATAATCTTCTTTTTCTGACTAACGACGTTTTCGTCGACGCCGTTGTAGGTCGAATACCAGTAGCACGCGTCTTCTACGCCGCTAACTTGAACTTTATTCCAAACCTCTTTAACGCCAAGAGCGTAACGTTGGTCGCGAATCGACTTTTCAGGAACGCCAAGAATCTCTCCGAGATATTTATCGGAAAAACCGTCCTGCTTGGCTTGCTTCAGAAGCTCGTCCGGAAGGCTCTTTCCTTTGTAAGAAATAATCTTTTCTTCCAATTCGACCAGTTCGCGCATCTGTTCGAGGAAGTACTTCTTGATCTTAGTCTTTTCAAAGATCGTATCGACGGTCGCGCCTTTACGCAAGGCCTCGTAAATTTGGAAATAACGCCAACTGTTGGGAACGCTGATTTTCTGCAGAAGTTCGTCAACCGAAAGCTTGTTAAAATCCTTGGCAAACCCCAAACCTGGCCGGCCCTTCTCCAACGACCGAATCGCCTTCTGGAACGCCTCTTTGAAGTTCTTGCCAATACTCATAACCTCGCCGACGGCTCGCATCTGTGTTCCGAGTTTATCGTCGACGCCCCGGAATTTCTCGAACGCCCAACGCGCGAATTTTACCACGACATAATCGCCGTACGGTTCATACTTGTCGAGCGTGCCTTTTCGCCAGTACGGCAATTCGCTAAGCGTCATGCCGGAGGCGAGCTTCGCGGAAACTTGGGCGATCGGGAATCCGGTCGCCTTCGACGCCAAAGCGGAAGAACGGCTCGTGCGGGGATTGATCTCAATAATGACGACGCGGTCAGAAACCGGATCGTGAGCAAACTGAACGTTCGTCCCGCCGATAACGCCGATCTTCTCAACGATACTGTACGCGTATTTCTGAAGACGTGCCTGAAGCTCTTCGCTAATCGTAAGCATAGGGGCCGTGCAGAAAGAATCGCCCGTGTGAACCCCCATGGGATCGACGTTTTCAATGAAGCACACGGTGATCATTTTATTGTCGGCGTCGCGGACAACTTCAAGTTCAAGCTCTTCCCAACCGGCGACAGACTCTTCAATAAGAACCTCGGTAACAAGACTTGCAGCAAGACCGCGGGATACGATCGTGTGAAATTCGTCAAGATTGTAGCAGATGCCGCCGCCCGTGCCGCCCATCGTATACGCAGGGCGAACAACAACAGGGAATCCCAATTTCTCGGCGATGGCGTCCGCTTCCTCAAGAGAACGGGCAATTTCGCTGCGCGGCGTCTCGATACCGAGTTCCTTCATCGTATTTTTGAATTCCTGACGGTCTTCCCCACGCTGAATCGCGTCGAGTTGAACGCCAATCACTTTAACGCCATACTTCTTCAAAACGCCGGCTTCGTCGAGCGCAGTTGCGAGATTCAACGCCGACTGACCGCCAAGGTTCGGCAACAAGGCGTCAGGACGTTCTTTTTCAATAATGCGTTCGATTGAGGGAACGGTAAGAGGCTCAATATATGTGGCGTCCGCCATGACCGTATCGGTCATAATCGTCGCGGGA
>CADACS010000099.1 GCA_902786505.1 uncultured Planctomycetota bacterium
CTCTGGCTCAACGGGAATCCGGTCTCTTCGCTCAGTCTGGAAGCCTGCCCGAACCTTGCGCTTCTCAATTTGGAAGGCTGCGAGAATCTGACGGAACTCGACGCGTCCGGCGCGAAGATCTACCGGCTCGTCGCGACCGGCTGCTCGTCGCTCGAATCGATCGATCTTTCCAATAACGCGCCCAAAGAATCTTATTACAAGAATTCGATTATTATCGCGCTGAGCTGCCCGGCGCTCCAGACGATCGACGCTTCCAATACGCCGGTTAAGACGATTCAGGCGACCAACAGCGCGGCGCTTGCCGAACTCAATCTTTCCGGCAACGAAATTCTCGAACGCGTCGAGGTCGACTCGAACGTTCAGAGGATTATCGCCGAGAGCGCGAAAGACGTCGCGGTCGCCGTCTCCAAGTCGGACGCGTGGACCGGCGCGACCGTCGTCGACGGAACCGGCGCCCCGATCGAAACGGCCGCGTCTTCCGACGCGATTACCTTTACCGTCGCCGAATCCGCGGCGTCGCCCGTGACCGTGACGTATCTCGACGCGAGCGGCGCGGCAGTCGGCCAGACGGTTATCGAAGGAGAGCAGGCGACGCCCGCGGTCGATACGCCCGACGTCTCCGCGACCGTTGTCGGAACGACCGTCAAAGTCAATATTTCGTCGGTCGACAACGCGAAGCTCTACCGTCTCCAGTACAGTAAAGACCCGACCTTCCGCACGGTTAAGACGGCGACGTTCTCTAAGGGCGGCGTTAAGGCGATTACCGGACTTGCCGAAAACACGACGTACTACTTCCGCGTTAAAGCGACGGGCGACGGCGTGAATTACGTCGATTCCGACTGGGCCCTTTTCGAAGCGACGACCGAAGAAGCCGTAATTGAACTCGCCAAGCCTACGGTAACGACCGCCGTTACAAAGACCGCCGTCGTTCTCAAGATTGGCGCTGTTGAAAACGGGAGCAAGTATCTCGTCGAATACAGCGACGATCCGACGTTCGCGACCTATTCGACGAAGACGTTCAACGCGGGCGTCCGCACGATTACGAAGCTCGAATCCGATTCGACGTACTACTTCCGCGTTAAGGCGCTCGCGCCGTCCGAAGGGTATGCCGATTCCGAATGGACGAACGTTTCCGCGACGACCAAGCCGGCGTTCCTTGCCGCTCCGGCCGTAACCGTCGCTCCGACCGGTTCCACGTCGTTCTCCGTTAAGTTCCAAGCCGTGTCCGCCGCGACCTCGTACACGGTCGAGTACGCGAAGAACGCCGACTTCTCCGACGCCGTTTCGCTGCGCTATACGACCGTCGGGACGAAGAAGATTACCGACCTGAACGTCGACACGACCTATTACGTCCGCGTATGCGCGTCCGCGGCCGGATACGCGAATTCCGATTGGACCGCCGCCGAAGTTAAGACGGACGCCGGACTTCCGCAGCTCGATTCGCCCGCGCTGACCGTCGTCGCGACGGCCGGCAAGTCGGTTACGCTCAATATCGGATCGGTCGATTCCGCGAAGACGTACACCCTTCAGTACAGTACGAGTTCGACTTTCGCGAGCGTTAAGACCGTAACGTACGCGACCGCCGGCAATAAGACGGTTTCCGGCCTGACGTCCGGCAAGACGTACTACTTCCGCGTCCACGCGAACGCGTCGGGGCATACGTCGTCGACATGGTCGAAGATTTCCGCGGAGACCGCCGCGGCGTCGAACGTCGTTCTCGACGCGTTTGCCGGGTATGGCGAAGAGGACGAATTCGAACTCTTCTCCGCGCTCAACTGAGCTTAAGCGCTTTGCGTCCGTGAGTTAACTCACGGGCGCGGCCAAAAGAAAAGCCGCGTTCCCGTTTCATTCGAGCGGGAACGCGGCTTCTTTTTTATCGCGCTAAAGAGGGCGTTAGGTCAGGTCGACGTCGTCTTCGGCTTCTCCGACGGGAGCGGGACGCGTCTGGGGGGCAGGATCGAGGTTCCCTGGCCGGGGACGGGCGTCTTGGCGGGCGCCGCCGTCTGTTGGGTTCCCGTCGCGGGCGCGGTTTCCGCCGTTCCTGCCGTTCCTGCCGGCTTGGCCAGCGGCGTCGCCTTGGGCAGTTCCGTCGGGGCCGTCGGGCGAACCGTCGTCGATTCGAGCGGGTCGCGCGGCGCGGCGGGCCTTGCCGGGGCCGCCGGACTGGGCGCGGTTCTCGTTACGGCGGGGCGCGCGGGGATCGGATCGTCGTCCTCGTCGTCTTCGTCGTCGTAGATATCCTCTTCGCCGCGATACTGCGCCGGAATAGCGGCGAGCCGGTTCTTGGCCATCGAGTAGAATTTACTGTCCGGATACTGGTCGACGATCATATCGAACGCAATGAGCGCTTTGGTAAAGTCTTTCGCGCGCAAGGCAATCTCGCCCTTCAGGAAGAGGAGATAGACGATAATCGCGGAGTCCGGCCGACTTCCCAGCGCCTCGTTGACGAGCTGTTCCGCCTGTTTGTCGTCGCGTTCGTCGGCGTAGAGCTGCGCGAGCGCCCACGTCGCGTGGCTCCAGTAGGGGCTCGACTTAAAGTCGCGGTGAAGCCGGTCGAACGCCTCTTTCGCGCCGCGATTATTGCCGCGTTCGCGCTCGTTAAGCCCGAGGTAGTAGAGCGCGGCGTCGGAGAAGGGCGTCGTAACCCCTCCGCTTGTGGCGCGGCGGAGGTATTTCACCGCGTCTTCCGTTCGTCCGACGCGGTCGTAGCTGAATCCGATAAAGGCGGCGGCGACGGTCGCTTCCGGGGTATTGGGCGCGTTGTCGACGACGTCCTGGAAGGACATCTGCGCTTCGGACGTCTTGCCGAGCGAGACGAGCGCGTTGGCGCGCAGGAGCGCGATTTTCGGGGCCGCGGCAGGGCAGTCCTGCCAGAACGTTTCGGACGACGTGAGCGCTTCGTAGAGCGTGTCGTTGCAGCGTTCGAAATCCTGGTTCCGGAAGAAGTTTTCCGCCTTTTTGAGCGTCTTTTCCGCATCGGCAGGAGTCATGCGTTTGCTTTCGTCGTCGGCCGTACTGTTCGCGGCCGGAACCGGAACGCCCGTCGTATTTTGCGGAACGGAGTTCTGCTGGGCCGGCTGGACGTAATTGGCCTGCTGCGAGACGTCAGTCTGCTGCTGCGGGACGTTCTGACCGGCGTTCTGCTGCTGGCCGTTGACGGGCTGCTGCTGAGCGTTCTGGCCTGCGTTCTGCTGCTGACCGTTATTGGCCTGCTGCTGATCGTTCTGGCCGGCGTTCTGCTGCTGGCCGTTATTGGGCTGCAGCTGCTGATTGTTCTGACCGGCGTTCTGCTGCTGGCCGTTGTTAGCCTGCTGCTGATTATTCTGACCGTTGTTCTGCGGATTGTTGTTATTATTGTTATTGTTGTTATTTGCGGGCGCGTTGTTGTAGGAGCTCGAACTGTTCGACGACTCATACGTGTTCGGGTTCGACTGATCGCCCCAGCGGTAGTTCTGGTTCTGATAATAGTCGTACGGCCTGATCTGCGAGTTCGTACTCCCGTAGTTGAAGTAATCGGGGCGCGAGTAGCGGTCGGAACGGGTCGGGTCGACGAACTGGCCCGGCGTCGTACTGTAGCCGTTCGACGCGTAAGGGGTAACGATATAGTACGGATCGTTGGAGCCCGCGATAATTGGCGTAACGAGCGCGTCGCGGCGCCGTTTGTCGATATTGTTGACCAAGAGGGTGACGGTCGGTTCCTTGAGCCAGTTCGCGAAGTTCTGCGTTTCGTAGTAGATCGCTTCCTGAGCGTCGTAATCCTGCTGGCTGTGAAGCCGCGCGTAGCGGCTGGCGTACGCGAGAATGAGCGTTTCGCACGCTTCAACGCAGTCGAGCGCGTCGAGCCGTTCGCCGCCGACGTTCGAGAAATAGCCGATCGTCGCGTACGCGCCGGTCGCGGGCACATAGTCCGCCTGATACGTCGTATAGGTCGGCGCGCCGCTGTACGGCTGCGTCTGTAACGAGGGCAGGGACGACGAACTCTGGGGATAGGTCGTGTTGTACGTCGAGGGCGGGTTGTATCCGGAACTGGGGCCGTAGCCGTTGTTATTGGGATTGTATCCGGAGCCGGTCGGATTATATCCGGAGCCGGTCGGATTATATCCGGAACCGCTCGGATTCAGGCCGGATCTGCCCGGCACAAGGCCGTCGGGCGCGTAATTGCCGTTGTTGGCCGGCGTATAGCCGGAACCGGACGGGTAGTAGCCTGATCCGTTGTAGCTGATACGCACCTGAAGGAGATTCGTAAGCGTCTGAATGGCGCGGTCGTAGTTTCCGCGCATGAGGTCGATAAGCCCGCGGTACGCGACGACGACGTCGGGGGAATAGCGGCCGTAATTCGTGCCCGCCAAGCTGTTGAGGATCGCTTCGGCGTCGTTGACGCGGTTGATCGCGATATACAGCTTGATCTTTAAGAGCGCGACTTCCGGGGGCAGATAGGAGGAATTGCGCTCGAAATTATTTTCGATAATGGAGATGGCGCTGTTGTAATCGCGGAGCGCGTAGTAGGCGTACGCCTCGTAGAGATACGCGGTGCGAATCGATTCGGGCGCGTATCCGGTTCTATAGTCGCGGTAGCGGCTGATATAGTCTTCGAGGACGTTGATCGCGGCTGAAAACTGCTGCTGAACGATTCTCAGCAGGGCGCGCTGTACGGCGACCTGACCGGCGACGTCGTATGGGAGATTGGTCGTATTGGCGAGCTGGACGAGTTCGTTTTCCGCCGCCTGATAATTGCCCGTCTTGCCGACGAGGGTCGCGTGCTCAAGCTGGCAGTTCCACGCGAGGCTCGAGTCGGGATAGCTGCGAAGCGCGCGTTCGTAGAGCTGGAGCGCGCCCGACGGATTTCCGAATTTCGTTTCGCAGTTCGCGAGGTAGTAGAGGACGTAGGGAATATAGGCGTCGTTCGGATAGAGCCTCAAAAAATCCTGAAAACGCGCGCGCGCGATATCGAAGTTCTCCATATCGTACGCCAAATGCGCGGTATGAAAGAGCGCTTCCTTGAAGTAGCGCGCGTTCTGGCCCTGATTCAAAATGTAGTTAAAATGCTGCTGAGCCGCCGCCGCTTCTTCCCGCGTCGTGTACTTGTGAAGGAGCATATAGGAGTGGCCGGCGAAGAGCTCGGCGCGGTTGCGCTGGGAGCCGTTCGGATATCGGCGCGCGTAATCCTCAAAGGCGTTGATCGCGCTTTGGTAATTTTGCGAGGAATGCAGGCTGAGCCCCTGGTTGACGATATCGTCGCCCACCTCGGCGCGCGCCGCGTTCGGCGAGCCGAACGTAACTAAGGCGCTCAGAAAGAACGCCAAGAGGGCCGCGGCGCGCGGCGCTCGGCGTACGTTGCGCAAGCAGGATGGAAATCTCATGGGAACGCCTTTCGTGGAAAAAGCCAAACGGTTCAACTGCGGTTCGGAGCTCGGAGCCGGCCTATTCTAAAATAGAAAACTCCGAAAATACCCCGACTCTAGAGTATAATGAAAAGGCCGCGTTCGGGCAACCTAAAAAAGCTGGCGAGTCTATTTTGTCTAACGAAAAAAACGGTTTTTCTGGTAGTTGTACGATTTTTACCTATTTTGCGACCGTATCGCTTCCTCCGTTTGCGACGTTCCAGCCCGTCAAAACGCGGAAAACGCCCCTGATTTGCCGTTCGGCGATGCGCCGCGGATAAGGTTTATAACCGTTATTACCGTTAAAGTATGCAAAATCAAACGCGTCGTCACAAAGAAATTGGAATTCTTTTCAGAGCGGGGAGCCGATCTGTCGGAACGGCGTTCTAACGCCGCGTCTTTTGGGCGTCTCCGGCGCGGCGGGGGGGATAATTTTTTTGCGCCGTCGCTTGTAAAATATTCTTCTGTCGGTTAAAATCAGGGGAGCGCTTATGTCGCGAGGCGTCTTCCCGGCGAACCCGTCTCGCGCGGCGCGTCGGCGGCCGCCGTCTTTGCGCGGCGCGAACGCCGTCAACCACCGCTTAATCGCGAGTCGAAACACACTTTATTTCGCAATCAACGCCGCAAGGAGCCGTCACATGGCTAATTCTCCGAATTCAAACGAACCTTGGCGTTCCGGCCGCCCTTCGATTAAGGCGTACTATCCGGAAATGTTTATCCTTGGAATTATCACGATCGCCTGTATCGCGCTCGGCGCCAAGTGCAGCTGCAGCGCCATCAAGAAGGCGAAAGACGCCAAGCCCGCCGAAGTTGCGGCGAGCGCGGCCGATTTCACGTTCCTGACGTCCTGCGCTTTCGCGCAAGACGCGTCGCTCGACGAACTTGCCGGCGCCGCGCAGGAGCCCGCCGCGGAAGAGCCCGCGCTCGAACTCCCCGCCGCCGAAGAACCGGTCGCGGAAGAGCCCGCGCCTGAGCTTCCCGCCGAAGAGCCTGCTGCAGAACAGCCGGTCGCCGAAGAGCCCGCCGCTGCGGAACCTGCCGCGCCGGAAGTCCCCGCGGAAGCCGAGCCCGTCCCGGCCGAGCCTGTCGCCGAGACCGCTTCTCAGGCGCCCGCCGAACCGACGGCCGCTCCGGAAAAGCCGAAAAAGAAGGGCTGGTTTGCGAACCTCTTCGATTTCCAGACGGGCACGAAAGTCGCGTTCATTTGGATCGGCTGCATGATTATCCCCTTCATTCTCTGGGTATGGCGCGGCTGCGTGTGGATCTACCGCATCTACGGCATTCGGTACGAGATCCGCAGCGATCCGGACAATCCGAAAGCGACGACGTTCCTCATTACGCGCGGCGTCTTTAATAAGAAAACCGACTCGCTCCACATCGGTCAGATTACCGATATTCAGAGCTCTCAGTCGCTCATTCAGAAGTACCTCAAGGGGGGCGTCGGGACGATTACGCTCTTCTCGAAAGACGTTACCGATCCGCAGATCCCCATGAAGGATATGGACGAGCCGAGCCGCGTCTTTAACGCGTTCGACGAACTCCGCCGTCATTATTGGGGCCGCGGCGGCATGCAGCTCAACGCCGGCGCGGGCGGGGATATCGATTCCGCCGAAAACCTTGGCGAACCGCCGCAGGACTGATTTTTGTCCGCGGCTAGGAGCGAGCGCGGCCCCGGCGCGCCTGCCGGACGCTTTCGGGCTCCTTCGTTAATACGCGCCGGAGGGAATCCGCCGGACGTATGACTCGTTAGAAAGACGATTTACGAAATAACAAACGTAAGCCGTCTTTTTTTTGCCGCCCCCTGTGTTTTTTGCCAAACAGCGTGTATAATACGAAAAGTTAGACAAGACTAACTTGTATTTTATTCCGCGGCGATTCCGCTCGCGGATTCGCGCTTTTGATTTGAGAGGAAACGAATTCGATGGGCCTGATAAAAAAATTTTTCGCGCAGACGCGCAAGCCGGAAGGTTTTCTCGGATCCCTTATGCTTAGCTGCATGAACCTCGGTCACGCCAGAGGGGCGGACTGGGCGCTGGATTTCCTGAAAGACGTTTCGCCGTCGTCGATCGTCGATCTTGGCTGCGGCGGGGGCCGGAACGTCAAAGAGACGCTGAGCCGGTATCCGGACGCAAAGGTCGCCGCCGTCGATTATTCGGCTCTGTCCGTAGAGCGAACGCGCAAAAAGAACGCGCGCGCCGTCGCGTCGGGGCGGCTCTCGGTGTGGCAGGAGGACGTCGCGGAGCTCCCCTTCGGCGTGCGGACGTTCGACCTCGCCACGGCGTTTGAAACCGTCTATTTCTGGCCCGATCTGGAGAAATGCTTTGCGGAAGTCCGCCGCGTTCTGACGCCGGGCGGATACTTTTTAATCTTCAACGAATCGGACGGAGTCGACGAAGTCGGCCGCAATTTCGAGAAGATAATCGACGGTATGAAATGCTATACCGCGGAAGAACTTACCGCGGCGCTCACGTCGGCGGGCTTTTCCGACGTTCGAATCGAACGGCGCGAGAATAAGCCGTGGCTTGCCGTAATCGCGAGGAAATGACCGCCGGTATTCTTCTCTGCGGCTTGAATTGCGCGGCTCCGGCCGCTACAATGAACAGACGTTGGGCATGGCCCGAAACGAATTGTTTTAGTACGAAAGGAAAAAATAATATGAAACGTTCGCTCACATGGCTTTCGTCGGCGATTCTTTGCGCGACGGCGTTCGGCGCGGTTTCCGCCCTGTTCGCCGCGGAGGCGCAATGGACGATTCGCAACAAAGCGCGCGAATCGATAACGGTAGTCGCGCACCGGGGCGCGGGCGACCTCGCTCCGGAAAACTGTCTCTCGTCTCTTGAACTCACCTGGGGTATGGGCGGAATTCCGGAAGTCGACGTCCGCATGACTAAAGACGGGCACATCATGATGTTCCACGACGGGAATTTTGCCCGCGTGTGCCCGAACGCGCCCGACGACGTCAAGAAGTCGAGCGTCGAATCGCTCACGTACGAGGAAGTGCGCAAGATCGATATCGGCTCGTACTTAGGAGAGAAGTACAAAGGCGAAAAGGTCGTCTCGATCGAAGAGATCGTCGAGGCGCTCAAAAAGGACAATCGGCGTTCGGTCGTTATCGACGTTAAGAAGGTCGATTTCCAAAAGCTCGCCGACGCGGTCAAGGACGTGAAATATCAGATAACGCTCACGTCGGGGAACGAAAAAGACCTCGCGGACTGGGCGGATATCTGCGGGCCGGACGCGGACGCCACGCTGTGGATGGGGCTGGGCTCCTATACCGACGCGGACGTCGACAAACGGTTTGAAAAGCTGCGCGCCGAGAATTTCAAAGGGATTAAGCGCCTCCAGATTCATATCGCGAAAGACGCCGACGGAAACTTAAAGCCGTCCCCCGAATGCATTCGCGCGCGCGCCGACGAACTCCGCAAACGCGGAATCGAGTTCCAGACGATGCCTTGGCGAACGAAGGATTGTCCGCACGCCGAAACCGATATCGAGTTCTATAAGCAGCTTCTGCGTCTTGGCACGATGGGATTCGGAACCGACCGGCCCGACTGCTGCTATCAGGCGATCGACGAATTCTACGCCGAGTCCCCGGAAGACTGGAATATTCGCGACAATATCCCGGTCGACGAAGTCGCCGTTCAGGGCCACCGCGGCATGGGGAACGAAATGCCCGAAGGGACGCTCGAGACGTTCCGTGCCGCGTGGGCGAAAGGGCTCATTCCGGAAGCGGACGTCCGCATGACGAAGGACGGCGTTATCATGTCGTTCCACGACAACGATTTCCAGCGCATTATTCCCGACGCGCCGGAAGAAGTGCGCAAGATGGGCGTTAAGGACTTCACTTACGAAGAATGCCGCAAATTGGACGTCGGAGCCTATAAGGGCGAGCAGTTCAAAGGGCAGCAGATGGTCGATCTCGACGAGATGATCGCCGCGTTGAAAGAAGACCCGCAGCGCCTGATCTTCTTCGACGTCAAGCAGATCGACTTTGAAATTCTGGCGAAAGCGACCGAATCGGTTCATCCGCAAATCATTTTGGCGTCGCCAAGTTACGATCAGATTAAGACGTGGAAAAAATTTGCGCCGCGTTCGAAGGCGATGCTCTGGATGCCGACCACGTGGAGCGGAACGCCCGAAGATCTCAAGGATCGGTTCGACGTCATTAAGGACAATAATTTCGCCGGACTGTGGGGCTTGCAGGTACACGTCGTCGTCGACGATCAGGGGAACGTTAAGCCGACCCCGGAAGTCTTGCGCTACTGCGGTACGGAACTCCGCAAAAAGGGCGTTATCTTCGAGACGCTCTCCTGGAAGAACGGCGATAAGTACCTGACGTACAAGACGCTGCTAGACTGCGGATCCGCGTCCTTCGCGACCGACTATCCGACTGAAACGATGCAGTCGATTAAGGATTATTACGAAGAGAAGAAATAGCCGACGGCCCCAAAAGACGGGGCTCGATCGACCGAGTGAGCGCGGCGGCGTTGCGAAAGGCGTCCGCCGCGCTTTTTTTTGCGGGCGTCATGGCTGTTATTGAAAATGGAAAGATTACCTATATCGATGAGGAGAAAAATATTAAAATAGTCACGGACGCCGGCGGCAGTTTAAGGGCAGAGGAATTGACCAATTCTTTCAAAAACCCGCGCGTTATTTAGGAATCAACGGCGAAGAACAATCAAACTTTGTCAACGAAAGAGGAAAACAACAAGGTCGTTCGAAAGAGGATTTTCTAAGAGTAACTCATTTTCGCATTTAAAAGCGAGAGGAGATGGACGAGCCATGACTGACGAAATAAGTTTGGCAAAGGGGTGGAACAACGGTTATCTTACCGTTCCTTTAAACGAACAGGGGCAGAAAGATTACGATAATTGGCTGTCGCACACGTCTGACCTTTTTCACGTAGCGCTAAGGTCTGAAGATTATTACGCATTGGAGCATGTCTTTTGGGAATGGAACGACGAATTCGATCTCCTGATCGACATGTATGAAGACGAGGAAATTCGCTGTGAAATCGCGCCAAAAGCGCTGGCGTTGCTCGAACGTCATATTGAGGAACGAAAAGACGACCGGACTTTTCAGACCGCCGCTGAAAAGCTGAAGAAGGCGTTGACTAAGGCGATTGAAGTCGGTCGGTCTATGTATATGGACTTTTGAAAAGCTCGTTTTTCTGTCG
>CADACS010000100.1 GCA_902786505.1 uncultured Planctomycetota bacterium
CGAACGTCGCGAGACGCTCGGCCTTTTATTTCAAGAGAAGCGAGCCCAAAATGAGCGATTCCAACGATCCTTACGGCGTCTTTTCCGCAAGTCCGAGCCTGCCCGGCCTCGACCCCGCGAGCTACGCCGCCGGATTCGGCGCGCATGACCGCGCCCCGTCTTCCGACGCGGATCCGCGCGCCGCGTTCCTCTGGCGAACGGCGCGGCCCGAGCCCGACTTGAGCGGGAGCTGCGACGAAAGGTTTATCGCCGAGTACCGCGAGCGGGGCGTCGGAATCGCGGGGGCGGGCCTCATGGGCGCGTCGATCGCGGCGCTCTTTCTCGACGCGGGCGCGCGCGTTACCGTCTACGATCCGGTTCCCGCCGCGCTGGACTCTGCGCGCGTTCGAATTCGGGCCGCGCTCGAACAGATCGGCGCGCGTCCGGCCGGAGCGGGCCCCGACGAAGCGGAGCGGCTCTTCGATTCGAAGGTCGAAACGCTTCTTCAGACGACCGATTCGCTCGAAACGCTCGCCGACCGGCCCGCCGTCGTGGAAGCGATTCCGGAGAAAATACGCCTGAAAGCGAAATTCTACGACCGGCTCGGACAGGCCGCGCGAAACGACTTGCTCCTGCTCACGAACACGTCTTCGCTGCGCGTCGCCGACCTTGCCGCGTCCCTTCCGACCGATTCGCGCGCGCCGATCTGCCAGGCGCGGTTCGCCGCGTTCCACTTCTTTCATCCGATCGCGCGGCGCCGGCTCGTGGAGATCGCCGGCTCGGAGACGACCGCGGCGTCGACCGTCGCGAAACTCCAGTGGCTCGCGCGCGACCTGCGCATGGCGAGTCTCGTCGCGGGGGACGGGCCGGGGCTCGTCGTCAATCGGCTCCTTCAGGCGTATCTCAACGAATCGCTAAAGCTGCTCGACGAAGGACTTGACCCGGCGCGGCTCGAAGCGGTCTGCCGGCGCGTCGGATTCGAGGGCGCGCCCCTGCGCGTTATGGACGAAATCGGGCTCGACGTGTCGCTGCACGCGGGCTATTCGTTCCTTAAAGCGTTTCCTGAGCGCGCTTATCCGTCGACGCTGCTCGCCGGACTCGTGCGGGAAGGGCGGCTCGGGCGCAAATCGAAGCGTGGCTTCTACCGCTACGAAACGGCCGAAAGCTGGGCGCCAGACGCGGTTCTCGACTGCGGCGCCGCCGATCTCGAACGCTGGCGCGAGGTTCCCGTCGAGCCGGAGTTTGCGCGCCGCGCCGTCGGACTGACCGACGCGGACGCCGCGCTGCGCATACTCGACGCGATTCTCCGCGAAGCGCGGCTTCTCCTCGACGAAAAGATCGCGCCGTCGGGCCGCGAAATCGACGCCGGCCTCGTTCTCGGACTCGGCTTCCCCGCAAGCAAAGGCGGAATCCTCTACTGGGCGCTCGCGACGGGGCGGCTCGCTCTGAACTGAAAAATTTTTTTGACGCGTTCCGATTCGGCATACGCCGAGCGGGGAACGAATTTCTGTACAGTATATCTAAAAAATTAGAAACTTTTCTAAAAATTTGACTTCTAAAAAGAGCGTTCGCCGATAAAATGGTATAAACAAACGGAGGGAGATACGGGTAATTTGCGGGCGCGGAGCCTCGCCGCTAGAAAGGAGCCGACGTGAAAGAATCGGGCTACAGACCGACGTCGGCCCAACTTGCGCTTCGGCGTCTGATACGCGATAAGACGCGCGTTATGGCGTACGGGGGCTCGCGTTCGGGCAAGACGTTTGAATTCTGCCGCGCCATGATCGCGGTCGCGCTCCGTTACGGGGGCCGTCACGCGGTCTTTCGGCGCTACTTTAATTCCGCGAAGCATTCGGTCTTCGACGACACGTTTCCCAAAGTGTTCGAGCTGTGCTTTCCCGACGTTAAATATACGCGCAATCTTTCGGAGACGCGCATAACCCTGCCCGGGAACGGCGCGGAATTCCAGTTCGTCGGATTGGACGATAAACGGCGCGCCGAAAAGATTTTAGGGCTCGAATTCTCAACGGTCTATTTCAACGAATGTTCCGAGATCGCGTACGAGTCGGTCGAGCTTGCGCTCACGCGGCTCGCGGAGACGCGCGCCGACTCCGAGGGCAGACTGCTGCGCAACCGCGCCTTTTTCGACTGCAATCCGCCCGGAAAATCGCATTGGACGTACAAACTCTTTATCGAGCGCATTAACCCGCGCACGCGAGCCCGGATCGAAGATTGGGATCGCTACGGCGTGATTCAGATGAATCCGCGCGACAACGCCGAGAATCTGCCCGACGGCTATATCGACGGGACGCTCGCCGCCGGGTCCGAGCAGATGAAGCGGCGGTTCCTGTACGGCGAGTTCTCCAACGACGTCGAAAACGCGCTCTGGAAGCAGGAGACGGTCGACCGGTTTCGCGTTACGGCCGCGCCCGGCGATCTCGAACGGATCGTCGTCGCCGTCGATCCCGCGGTAACCGCGACCGGCGGCTCCGACGCGACGGGCGTCGTCGTCGCGGGCAGGCGCCGCGAGCGGGACGGGCTCGACCATTTCTACGTGCTGGGCGACCGGTCGCTCGTCGCGCCGCCGGAACGCTGGGCGGCCGAGGTCGTCGCGGCGTACCGATTCTGGAACGCCGACTGCGTCGTCGTCGAAGTCAATCAGGGGGGCGACTTAATCGCGAACGTGCTCCGGCAGGTCGATCCGAATATCCCGGTTCGTAAGGTGCGCGCGACGCGCGGCAAAATTGTGCGCGCCGAGCCGATCGCCGTACTGTACGAGCAGGGCCGCGCGCATCACGTCGGGGTCCTGCGCGAGCTCGAAGAGGAGATGACGCGCTTTACGTCCGGCGCGACGGTCGACCGTGCGGACGATCGGGTCGACGCGCTCGTCTGGGCCGCGTCCGCGCTCGCGGAATTCGGCGGCGACTGCGAAGGCGGTTTTCTAACATACTGATTTTATTTAGTTTTGGAATTATATAGCGAAGTTTATTTTCCGTCGCGACGGCGGTAAGAGAATCTCATGGAAGGGAGAACGTTATGGCGCGTGCAAAAAAGAACGCGGAAGAATGGAGCGGCGTGCGGAAATTCACGCGCTCGAGCGAAGAAATCGAACTGCATATCCCGCTGCTGCGCAAGATGATCGCGCTTTACGATTACGGGAACGCGCTGAGTTACGACGAAAAATTCGCCGCGGGGCTCGTCGGAATCGCGATCGCGCTCGAACGCTATCGGCCGGAGCTGAACGTCAAGCTGTCCTACTGGATCTCGTTCCAGATCGACTGCCAGATCCGCATGGAGACCCGGCGCGCCGTTACGCAGCGCAAGTTCTGTCCGCAGTCGGATTCGGACGAGCTCCTCTTCGATCCGGCCGAGGAGCCAAGCGAGACGGACGCCGAGCGCGCCGCGCGCGAAGATTCCGCGGAAACCCTGAAACGGCTCATGTTTGAGTCGATGGCGATTCTCCCGAAACGGCAGCGGCATATTCTCGAATCGCTCTACTTAAAGGGTAAGACGCAGCGGGAGGTCGCCAAGGAGCTCGGCGTCGCGCAGTCGTGGGTCAGCCGGCTCGCTAAGTCCGCGCTCGATAAAGTCAAACGTGAGATCGCGGGCAAAGCGGACGCGCTCGGCGTCTCGATCGAAGGGGCGTTCGGCGGCGCCGCGTAGCGAAAAAAGAACGCGCCGTAATTTGACGGCGAGGCGCCGGCGCCGTATAATGACCGCGCGCGCCGACGTCGCTCCGCCGCTCGGCGGGGCTCGGCGCGTTAATTGCGAGAAATGGAGCGTTTCGATGGAATTCAAATCGGTAATTAAAGAACGGTACTCGTGCAAGAAATACGACGGGCGCAAGCCGGACCGCGCCGCGCTCGACGCCATTTTAGAGGCGGGCAGACTCGCCCCGACCGCCAAAAACCTTCAGGAGCAGCGGATTTACGTCCTGGAGTCCGACGCGAGCCTCGCTAAATTCGACAAACACTGCCCCTGCCGTTACGGCGCTGGGACTGTGGTCGTCGTCGCGTACGACAAGACGAACGTCTTTACGTATCCGGGCGGGAAACGCGATTCCGGAATCGAGGACGCGTCGATTGTCGCCACGCACATGATTCTCGCCGCGAAAGACGCCGGAGTCGAGAGCTGCTGGCTCAATTTCTTCGATCCGGACGCGCTCGCCAAAGAGCTCGAACTCCCGGAAAACGAAGAGATTCTCATGGCGCTCGATCTGGGCTATCCGGCCGAGGGCGCCGCGCCCCTTCCGAATCATACAAGCCGCAAGCCCCTTTCGGAAACCGTCTCCTATAAGTAACGCCGGCCCGATTCGCGTGTTGCGCGCGTTCCGAAACGGAAAACGCCGATTCTTTATCGCATAAGAGGTAGAGAATCGGCGTTTTTTTGTTTTCGGGGCCCGGCGCGTTCCGGTTGCGTTCGCGCGGCCCGGCCTCTATAATTAGGGCAAAGGCGTCCGCGCCCGCGGACCGGAAAGGAAAGTGCGAAAATGAAGAACGTTACCTTGAACAACGGCGTCGCCATGCCGATTATCGGATTCGGCGTCTATCAGATCGAGCCGAGCGAGGCGCAAAGGGCGGTAGAGGACGCGTTGGAAGTCGGGTATCGGCTTATCGATACGGCCGCGGCCTACTCGAACGAAGAGGGCGTCGGCGCCGCGATCGCCAAGTGCGGCATTAAGCGCGAAGAGCTCTTTGTTACGACGAAGCTTTGGGTTCAGGATTACGGATATGAGAACGCGCTCAAGGCGTTCGACGTCTCCATGAAGAAACTGGGGCTCGACTACCTCGATCTCTATCTCATGCACAAGCCGTACGGCGACTATTACGGCGCGTGGCGCGCGCTCGAAAAGCTCTATAAAGAAGGGCGGATTCGCGCGATCGGCGTAACCTCGTTCTGGAACGAACGGCTCGCCGATCTCATGAACTGCAACGAAGTCGCGCCCGCGGTCAATCAGATCGAAACGAACGTCTGGCGTCAGCAGCGCGCGGCGTCCGAATTTATGGCCAAGCATGGCGTCTGCCATCAGGCGTGGGCGCCCTTTGCCGAAGGAAAGAACGACGTCTTTAACGAACCGACGCTCCAAGCGCTCGCCGGGAAATACGGGAAGACGACCGCCCAGATCATGCTCCGCTGGCTCATACAGCGCGGGATTTCCGTCATTCCGAAGACGACTCACAAAGAGCGCATGATTCAAAATTTAGACGTCTTTGATTTTGAACTCGCGGAAGAGGAAGTCAATTCGACAATCCCCGCGCTCGATCTCGGCAAAAGCCTTATCTACGACGAAATGGATCCGGAGATCGCGTTCTTTATCGGGAGTCTCAAAATTCACGACTGACCTTCGTTGGACGCCGCCAAGCGCGGACGCGCCCGAGGCCGTTTTTTCACGGGGAAATCCCGAGTCGAAACGGCCTCGAACCGTTTCCGCGCGCCGCGCCGGCGTCAGTTGGCCGCCAACGCCTCGTCGGCGCGAACCCGGCCGTCGGCGCCGACTGCCGCGAAGGCGCCGAACTTCGCCCGGCCCTCGCCGATATAGTCGACGATCTTCTGAACGTCGCGTTCGTTAATCGGCAAAACGTAGCCGACGCGCGGATCGAGCGTACTAAAAGCCTGGAAAATACCGACGGCGCGTCCGTCGCGGTCGAAGACGAGCGTTCCGCTCAATCCGCGCCGGCCGTCCTGCTCGAACTTAACGACGATCGCGCATCCGTCGACGTCAACCATGCGGCCGGTTACCGTCTTGCCCGTAAAGAGCGAACGGTACGTCAGGACGTCCCCTTTACGCGGCGGCTTTCGCGCGAACTTAAACGTTTGGAGCGGGCTGTCGAATTCGCGTTTGTCGACGGTAAAGAGCGCGACGTCGTGCTCGCAGTCGACGTACGCCGCGCGGTAGCGCTCGGCTCGGCCGCCGTCCATATGGAACGAGAGTCCGTCGTAAACGCGCCGGCGGCAGTCGTTGACGGCGACGTGCGCGCACGTTTCGAGGATATAGGCGTCGGCGGTTTCCGCGACCGGATAGACCGCGCCGAACGTCGCGAGCGGCTGCGAATCTTTCCCGGCGAGAGGGGCCGAAGCGTTAGCGGTAACGGTTCCTTGGCCGTAAACGGTTGTAACGCAACAGAATACGACAAGACACAGTAAGGGCGTAGAGCCACTGTATTTTTTCATGGCGTTGAGTCCTAATTTTCGATAGTTGCCGTAAAAGTAGATACGAAGCAACTAGGTGAAGCGGAAACCCGAAAAGCAGGGAATGCCGCTGGGGATTGGAATTTTAACAGAGATTGGTTGCCGCCCTTTCATACAGCGTTAAGAAGTGAAACTGAATAAGAGTAATAAGGATTGCAGAAAATGCGTTCGCTACGGGCGAACGCCCCTGAAGACTGAAATATTCCCTCGCCTAAAGTTTTTTTGGTATCAAGGCCGCGACGTTCGCAACCTTCCACACATTAAACGATACCACAAGCCCCAGTCCTTGTCAAACTTTTTTGCAAAATTTTTCTGTCAGCTTAGCGCAAGGACAACGCAACTTGATGTTTTATAACTATTAAGAATGAAAAATTTTTTTGTTTTTGTATGAATCTTATCTCATTTTGATCAAAAAGGGGCTCTTTCGCGAAAAAAGAAAACGCGCCGAGAAAAGGAATTTTTTCTCGGCGCGTCTCTTTCTAACGCTTATGCGCGTTGCGCCAGCGCGGCGTAAACCCGGCCGGGAGTCCGACCGCGGAACGCAAGCGCTTACGCTTCCGGGCGTTCCGGCTGTTCCTGAGCGTCCCGTTCCGGTCTTGCGTCTCCGTGAGAGCCGCGCCGGTCGCCGCGCCGCCCCTCGAAGCCGTCAGGTCGGCCGCCGCGTCGATCCATCCTTTCCATGCGGCGTTCCTCCGTCTTAATGACGTTGCCGTCCTGCGCTTCTTCCGGAGCCTGAGCCTCTTTGGGATTGGGACGGTCCCCTTCGCGCGGTCCGTTGAAGTCCTTAGGCCCCTTGCCTTCATGACCTCGCATACCTTCGCGCGGTCCGTTGAAGTCCCTCGGCCCTTTGCCTTCATGACCTCTCATACCTTCGCGCGGCCCATTGAAGTCCTTAGGCCCCTTGCCTTCATGACCTCTCATACCTTCGCGCGGTCCGTTGAAGTCCTTAGGCCCCTTGCCTTCGTGACCTCGCATTCCCTTGTGCGGTCCGTTGAAGTCTTTAGGCCCTTTTCCTTCGTGACCTTGCATTCCCTTGCGCGGTCCGTTAAAGTCCTTAGGCCCCTTGCCTTCGTGACCTTGCATTCCTTCGCGCGGTCCGTTGAAGTCCTTAGGCCCTTTGCCTTCGTGACCTCTCATGCCTTCGCGGGGTCCGTTGAAGTCCTTAGGCCCTTTTCCTTCGTGACCTCTCATACCTTCGCGCGGTCCGTTGAAGTCCTTAGGTCCTTTTCCTTCGTGACCTCTCATACCTTCGCGCGGTCCATTGAAGTCCTTAGGCCCTTTGCCTTCGCGGCCCTGCATTCCCTTGCGCGGTCCGTTAAAGTCCTTAGGCCCTTTGCCTTCGCGGCCTTGCATGCCTTCACGCGGTCCTTTGAAGTCCCTCGGCCCGTTTCCACTGGCTCCCATTTTCCCCTCGCGCGGCCCGTCTCCTTTGCGCATATCGCCGCGGAATCCTCGGTCAGGCGCGCCTTGCGGCCCTCGGCGTCCGAATTCGCCTCGCGGCCCTTTGTCGCCGCGTTCGAACTGGCGTTCGCGCGGCGGCATGCTTTCGCGATCCCATTTTGGCGGGAGCTTCGCTTCGCTTTCGGGCTTGGTTTCCGTGATTTGCGGACGTTCCGGCGCGGCCTTGTCCGTTGGGGCAGGACCGTCTTGGCCGAACGCGAGCGCCGCCGCCGAAGCGGCGAACGCACATACAACGACGAATCTCTTTTTCATTTCGTTTCTCCTTGATTTTGTTTAGGACAAACGTTTCCCTTTCAAAAAAACGCCCGCCCTAAACTATTGTTTGAGAATAGTTAGATAAGCGGTCCCTAATTGAAATCCCCACGCTGGGGCTTTCCATGGTTTCTTATACCCGCCTTTTTCGAAAGTGTTTCGCGAGAAAAAAAATTTTTTTTAGAGAGCGTCGGAGAGTTGGCGCGTTGAGTTGCAGCCGCGCCCGCGCTCCACAACGGGGCCGGTTCCGGCGCAATTTGCGGCGCAAAGTCGCACAAGGCGTCGCGGAGCCTCGCTAATCCGATTCGGACCGTCCGTTCCCGCGCAAAAGGGAAAGAGACGATCCTGTTATGCCCACAATGGGGTGCGAATTGCCGTCGATAGGAAACGACTTACGGCGAACAGACAGAGCTTAGAGAAGAACCAAAAGCGCGGGAGATTGCCGATAACAAGCCCTCGCCGGTAGGTTTAAATAATTTGGGAATTAGAGAACTGGTATGTCGAGAATCTTCGCCGGTCGCCAGACCTTTTGGTTTCTCGACTCACGCTGAACAAATTAAAAAATAGCGTCTTTCGGCCACGGCTTCTCTTTTTCACCATATTCATCATAAATAACAAAGCCGCCTTGATCGAGGAGGTAGTGGACAAAATAATGTGCCATTGTAGCGCTGACGGGTTGTGTCCATACCGTGCATTCTGGATCTTTTTGCGATATAGTATCTCTTGCGAGATTATTATAAAGATATTCAGGAGCCCAGTCCGCAGGCTCGTTAGTTCCGGCCTTGAAAATAAAGAAGTTGATTTTAGAGTTTTTTAAACCAAACAACTCTCCTTCTTTATCAATGAAAGGCCAATCTAATTCACTATTAGCAACTCTCAATTCATACCATTGATTATCCTTTTTAATACGCCATGCTACGGTTTTGAGGGATTTCAGAAACTTAGCCGTCGTCATTTTACCTTTTTTAAACATTGAATCATCCCTTTGAAATAATCATTGTACTCAGATTTAAAAAAATCCTCTGGATGAGAATATAAATCTTGTATGAACATAGAAGTCATTTCGGTTGCTTCTATTGCTCCGCGCGCGTTTAAGTATTCCCGAGCCGTGTAAAACGCGTTGTCGTGATTTGGAATACGAAATGTCATTTTTCTACATAACTCTCCGTTTTTTGCCGGATCAAATGTTATTGGTTTCCCTTTCGAATCTCTTGACGAATGATCGTCGTAAAACATATTAATTTTCGCCAAAACGCCGTCTGACGCGTTACGTTCGATCATTCGTGCGCGGCAATCTGAGCGAAGTAAAAGACGGGTCGTATAGATATGATTTAAGCGCCGTAAAGTTCGCATTTGCGCCGCGTTCGCGGCGGGAACCGGACGTTTCGTCCGGCTGGGCGTCCCACGTTGTGGGCCGCGGGCGCGTTCGAAGCGCAGCTGGGCGGCTTGTGCGCCTTGCGGTCTATTGCGCGTCGGTTGGGCGTCCCACGTTGTGGGCCGCGGGCGCATTCGAAGCGCAACTGGACGGCTTGTGCGCCTTGCGGTTTATTGCGCGTCGGTTAGAACCGGCTTTGCCCGGTCGTGTCGGGACGGCCGACCGGGACAAGCATTCGGCGCGGGCGGCTGTCAGCGGATAGGCCGGTTATTAACGGAAAAGCGCGCGGGCGAGAATTTCGCGACGCGCAGCTCGCCGTCGATCTGCGGTTCGAAGAGGCAGTAGAGCGTCGTCTTAAAGAAATGGCGCGTCGTTTCGATTTTCGGCGTCAGGGAGGTCGACTCGTAGGCGCGGCGAATTCGGGCCATTCCCAGCCCGCTCGCGGAGACCGAATGGAGCGCCTCAAAGACGCGGACAAGATTCGGATTCCGCGGAACAGACGCGCCGATTTCCAGCTCGTCGGGCGCGATTCCGGCGGGGAGTCCGCCGCGCGAGAGGACTTCGACGCGGTCGTCGTAGATTCGAACGAGCGTCGGGACCGGGGAATCGTAATCGCGGTGCAGCACGGCGTTGACGAGCGTTTCCTGAACCGCGTCGACCGGGATGCTCCGATATTCTTTCGCGTCGGCGATTCCGTACCGCGCTTTGGTAAACCGCTTGTTCCGCTTATCGATCGCCGTGAGCGCGCTTTCGAGCTGCGCAAAGATCGAGCCGCTCAGATTCGCGCTCCGGACCGTCTGCTCGCCGTCCTCCATAATGGCGACGCGAACCGTCGACGGCGCCTGATCCGAAAGGAGCAGCCCGAGATTCGAGAACGAGCCGGACGCGTCGTAGAACCCGAACGCGCGCCGCTCTTCCGCGCCGAACGGCGCTTTGGCGCGGTCGAAGACCTCGGTCGCGCGCTCGAACGTGAGCGCCTGAACCGGCGAGCGCCGCGTCTCGAACCGGTCGCCCGTCTCACGCATGAGCGCCGCGAATTCGTCCGGCGTCGCCGGCACG
>CADACS010000101.1 GCA_902786505.1 uncultured Planctomycetota bacterium
GCCCATTCCGTAGAGAATGAGGTTCGCCGGGTCAAAGTTAATAAAGATGTTGTCGCGACCAACGTCGTGAAGGAACGCGAGCAGATTCTCGGCTTTTTCCTGACCGGTTTCCAGATGGAGACGCTGGCCGTTCTTCTTCAGGTAGTCGCAGTATTCCTGAATGGCCGCGACCATGCCCTTATAGGCGTCGGAGGCGGTATCGTGGGGAACGAAACCGATATGCGAGCCGATCGCTTCAACGCCGAGCAACTTAGCGAAGTCGGCGATTTCGCGCGCCTCCTGAAGCCGCGCCTGGCGCGTCTCTTCCGGCACGAATCCAACCGTTTCCGCAGTACGCGCGATCGTTTCGTACGTTTCGCCTTCAAATCCCAAAAAGACGACGGTCGTCGTAATTCCGTATTCGCTCAGTTTCTCGAGGAACGCTTTCGCATTTTCAGGAGTACGCGACGCCTTGGCGGGGGTGTGAAGCTGAATCGTTTTGATTCCGAGATCGCGAACGACTTCTAGTTTGACGCCGAGTCCTGCGTCAATGCTGGCGAAAACGCCGACGGGCATAAATTCCATGACAAAATTCCTTTGGATTGATTGACTAACGAGTACTTTACGCGAAAGGCCGCGTATAACAACGACCGGCGCGTCTCATTTTGCGCGCCGATTGTAGTATACTTGTCAGGTATGCCTTTTTCAAACACAAAATGGAAAAAAAATAAAATTTTTCCAACCTTGCCCTTGCGAGGCGGACATTCTTGAAGGAATCTGCGATTCCGATACAATGAAACGAATCCAGAACGGTTGTTTTACCGCTCATTGCAAACCGCGCCAACGACGGCGCGAACGGTGTTTATATAACTTTCGAGCTCTAGCATGAACTATACAGAAAACGCAGGCGCCGACTTTCTGACCAAGTACGCTCAGCAAGTAGCGTCCGATCTTTTACGCACCAAATTCGACGTGTTGGCGCGTATCGCAGGTCTCATTCTTGAAACGAAACGAACCGGAAAGCGTATTTACACGGCGGGCAACGGCGGGAGCGCCGCGACGGCGTCGCACATGTGCAACGACCTCATGAAGGGCGCGCGCGTACACGGACGCGTAGGTTTTCGCGCCGTCTGTCTGAACGACAGTACTCCGATTGTTACCTGTTTGGCAAATGATTTTGCCTACGAAGATATATATTCGATTCAACTTCAGACGTACGCCGACCCCGGCGATCTTCTGATCGTCTTCAGTGGAAGCGGCAATTCGCCCAATATTGTTAAGGGCTTGCAAACGGCCCGTCAGATGGGGCTCACGACGGTCGGCTTCGGGGGCCGCGACGGCGGAAAAATGAAGAATTACTGCGACGAAATTCTCATTGCGCCGACAAACTCAATGGAGCAGCTTGAAGACATGCACATGCTGTACGAGCATGCGATCGTCTCCCTGATGCAGAGAGTCTTGCCGCTCAACTTTGACGTTGAAGCGATTAATTATCCCGCTCCGGGGCGTCGTTTTAAGGCTGCGTTTTTTGATTACGACGGGACGGTTGCCGCGCTGCGCTGCGGCTGGCAGGACGCCGTAACGGAATGCGCGTGCAGAACGCTCGCCGCGCTTCCCGGCGTAACGAAAGAGGAAGTAGAACCGATAGTTCGCGCGTATATTGAAAAGGAGACGGGCCGGCCGATGATCGCGTTGGGCGAGCATCTTGCCGAAGAGGTTGCGAAACGCGGCGGGACGCCTGAGCCGCCGATCGTCTACAAAGAGCAGTATGACGTCGAGCTGGATAAGTTGGTCGAAAAGAAGAAGCGCGCGCTGACCTCTGGCGCGTCGCGGCCCGAAGATATTGCGACGCCAGGAGTATTTGACTTCCTGAGAATTTTGAAGGACAATGGCGTCGCGCTTTGTCTTGCGAGCGGAACCGACGAGAAACGCGTTAAGCAAGAGTGCGAGACGTTGGGGCTTACCGAGTTCTTTGATCAGGGAATCTACGGCGCTCGCGAAGACGGAACGCCCTGTGAAAAGGACGCCGTCGTTCGAGATTTGCTCGCGCGGAACGGATGGACCGGCGAGGACCTTGTCGGATTTGGCGACGGCGGATTCGATATTAAGACGATTAAGAAGGCGGGCGGATACGCCGTTGGACTTGCGACGAACGAGGCGCAACGCGCGGGCGTTAACGAATACAAACGCAAATTCTTACTGGAAGCCGGGGCGGACGCGATCGCGCCCGATTTCTCCGACGCGGAACGGTTCTGGCGGTTCCTCAATCGTTGAGCCTTCAAAACGCGAAGACGCGCTGAAGCAGAGCAGAAAAACGGTCGTTTGAGCGGCAAGCGTCGCTCGTTCGACCGTTTTTCTTTGTTTTTCTGACGAATTGGAACTCGTAATTATTTCTTTTTTAGCTCTTGGAACGCGTTGAAAAACCTTTGGCCCTGTTCCATTTGACTTTTGCGGTCGAAGTGAACTCTGTCGGGATTGAGCGTAGTTCCTTCTGCGGAAACGAACGCCGCCGGTTGGGCTTTTTCAACGACGGCCAGCTGCGCCTCTCGAACAGCGCGGTATCCCTCCGTCTCTTTTGCGGGGAAAAGCTCGCCCACGAGTATTGGAACGTCGGGCGCGTTGAATTCCTCACGGAAACGCGTAAACAGCGCCAGAAGTTTTTCTTCGTGCTTCGCGGCTTTTTCTACGGACGCGTCTGCCTCTCCCTGTCGCCATAGAATCGCTTCGAGCGTTCCGTCTCGGAGCGCGCGCCGTGTTCTCGCAATTGCGTCGTCGTACGGATGGGAATCCGTCTGCTTGAAGTATGTTCCCGGCGTCCATGCGTCTATGGACGAGCCTCCGCACGCGGTTGGAACTAATCCGACGGCGATTGTGGGATCCTGTTCGGCTAAGAGCCGCGCAAATTCCCGACCGGGCCCGACGCCCGCGCTCGGTTTATCGTAGTGAACGGGTTCGACCGCAGGGACCCATTTTCCTGATTTATCGAGCATGAAGACGCGCGGAATAGGTTCTTTATCTTGCGGTTCCACGAATCCGCGGCCCGCCATATTGGACTGACCCGCCAGGACCACAATTCGAAACTTATCTTTTGACGGCAAACGAACGGCTTGCTCTTCCGCCGCCGGCTTCGATTCATCCTGTGCGGACGTAATTTGCGCCGTACAAAAAACGCTGATGAAAAAAACAAAACAGAACGCCGCGATTTTTTTAAGCAGTTGCATCTTTTCCCTTTACAAAAGCTGAAAGTGAATCGAACTTCTCAGATTGTAACGGTTTCGTTATTGAAATTCAATATTCGAGGAAGAATGTTTTTATTTTGAGACCTGACTGCCCTAAGCAATATGAAATGAAAAATACTTTTTTACATTTGAAAGGGACGGCGTTTTCACTTATAATCGACTGAGCTTCGGAATGGCGGCGGGCGCCGTTCAAACAAAAGACTCTTCAGAATAGGGAAGTATCAATGAGTAGTAATTTTGTATCGCGCGTGTTATGCGTCGCTTTTAGCGCCGTTCTTTTGAGCGTTCCGTTCGCGAACGCTCAGGAGAAGGTCGATCTTTGGCCGGGAGTCGCGCCGGGCGAGACCGTGCGCAATCCGCACGTTGAAGATCCGAACGTCGGCAATTCTCCGGCTCAAGTTGTGACTACGCCGCAGCTTCTCATTTTCAAACCCGAAAAACAGACGTCCGACGCATGCATTCTTGTCTTTCCGGGCGGAGGTTTTAACGTTTGCTTCTATCACAACGAAGGAGAGGACGTCGCGAAATATTGGAATGACAAAGGCTATGTCGCCGCGGTTCTCGTCTATCGCGTTCCCCGGCCAAAGAGCGGCCCGATCTACATGTCGGCTTTTCAGGACGCGCAGCGCGCCGTGCGATATATGCGCGGCAATGCGGAGAAGTATGGAATCGATCCGAACAAAATTGGCGTTCAGGGCTTTTCCGCAGGCAGTTGTCTGACTGTTCATACGGCCGTTAACTCAATGACGAAGTCGTACGAACCGGTTGACGAACTTGATAACCTGCCCGCTAATTTGGCGTTTGCTATTCCCGTTTATCCCGCTTACGTTCTGACGGACGGAGCGACAGACCCCAATAAGAATCGCGGCGAAGGCGCTACTCTTATCGACGATCTCCATTTCGACGAACAAACGCCCCCGATGTGCCTGATTCACGGGGACGGAGATATTTACTCTCCTCTCGGTTCGGTCGAAATCTATAAGCGTTTGCGCAAGATGAATATACCCGCCGAACTCCATATTTTTGCCGGCGCGCCTCACGGATTTATGTTTTGGGACGACCTCCCGAACGCTCAAACGTGGCAAGACCGTTGCTACGCTTGGCTTAAGAAAATGGGTTATTGACGTTTGAAGAGGGTTGCGTGCGGACGCGCCTTCTTTTGGCGGGTTTCGCGCGCTTTAACCGTGGCGATTTATCCAAACGACGAAAGGATGAAAGTATGTCGGTATTACTCCGCCTTGTTACGCAGTCTTTTGCGATTGCGGTTTGTCTTTGCGGGAGCTGGGTTTGCGCTCAGACCGTCTCGCTTGAATCGCTGTTAAACGAAATGACGGATCGCAGCGCGATTACTCTTGCGCCTAATTACGTTTGCAAGCAGGCGAGCAGTTATGATCGCGCGGCGAAAAGTCCCGACGAGAATTGGTTTGCCAATAACGACACGTCGCAATTTATCCGCGTAGAACAAAACGGCGACCGGGAAGAATCCGTGTTGTTTGAAGCCGAGGGACCCGGCGCCGTCGTACGGTGGTGGGTTACGGCGCCCCATTACAAGAGCAATTTGTACGTCTATATTGACGGGGAAGCTGAGCCTGCGATCAGCGGAAATATTTTGGATTTGCTCGGCGGGGACGCGCTTGCCGGCGCGCCTCTTTCTGCCGAACGTGCGCGCGGACAGAACCTTTATCTGCCGATTCCGTACGGCAAGAGCATTAAGATTACCTGCGACAATATGAAAGAGCAGGGGAATCTCTATTATCAGATCAATTACCGTACGTACCCCAAAGACGTTGAAGTGGAATCCTTTACCCGCGACGTCTTTGAAGCGCAGAAAGATAAGATTGCCGCGACGAACGCCGCGCTGCTTGAGCCCGGGAAATCCGTAGAAGGCGGAGAACGCCAAGGGTATAAACGCCGTCTTTCCGCGGATATGCTCGAAGGGCTTGAAGGCGCGTTTCGTATCGGCGGTCCCGGCGCGATTACGGAGATCGACGTTAAGCTGACCGCAGACGATATCGCCGCCGCGACGCGCAACGTCGTTCTTTCAATCGCTTTTGACGGGGAAGAAACCGTATGGGTTCCGGTTGGCGAATTTTTCGGATCAGGCGTAGGCGTTAATCCGTATAAGTCGTGGTATACCGAAGTTACCGACGACGGCGTTATGAAAGCCTATTGGAGAATGCCGTATAAGAAAGAGGCGCGCGTGTCCTTCATTAACTACGGCGGCGAAGACGTCGACGTCGACTATTCCGTTTACTACGAGAAGGCGCCTTGGCTTGATAATACCATGTACTTCCACGCGAATTGGCGGCAGGAACGCGGTATTGAAACTGTCGGCGGCAACGGAACTAAGGACTGGAATTATACCGCGCTTCAGGGGACGGGCGTTTACGTGGGCGACGTTTTGTCTGTTGTGAACTCGGTTCCCGAATGGTGGGGAGAAGGGGACGAAAAGATCTACGTCGACGGCGAGACGTTCCCGTCTCATTTCGGAACGGGTACAGAAGATTACTACGGCTACGCTTGGTGTACGCCTCAGTTTTTCGAGGATCCTTTCCATGCGCAACCTCGTTGCGAAGGGCCAGCTAACTTTGGAAATACTACGAATTTGCGGTTCCGTTCGTTAGACGCGATTCCCTTTGCCAATAATTTCCGTTTCGATATGGAGGTTTGGCATTGGGCGGCTACTACCGTCGATTACGCGGTCGCTACGTTCTGGTACGGTTTGCCGGGCGCGACCGTTAACGGGGAGATTGGCCCGAGCCGAGACGCCGTTGAAGACGAAGCCGCGGCTCCGGTCGAATATGATCGCAAGTTCACTTATACCTTGGGGAATATGACCGTCTCTGAGGCGTCGGCAGGTTCTGTCGCTATCCAGACGATGAATTCCTTTAAAGTCGATTCTCATTTCTGGAAAGACGATAAGCAGATTTGGTGGCGGGACGGGAAACCGGGCGACAAACTTACAATCGACGTAAAAGACGTTCCCGTTGGAAAAAAGACGCTCGTTTTGGGCGCGACGGTCGCGCGCGATTACGGTTGCTTCCAACTCTACTGGAACGGCGAAAAGATCGGGAAACCGCTCGACTTCTTCTTTGAGCCCAGGGTAGAGCATCGCGTCGTTAAGCTCAGCGTTCCGAAAACGACGGACGCGGAAGGAATTCTGACGGTTGAAGCTCTCGAGAAGAACGAGAAATCGGCGGGGACAATGTTTGGGGTCGATTACGTCGAATGGGAATGAAGTCCCAGTCGTTTGTAAGCGGATTTCGCGAACAGAAAACAAAAAGGACGTCGCTTTTCAGCGGCGTCCTTTTTTTACGTCAAGGTTAGACGCAAATCTTATTTCAGGCCAACCGAAGAGACTTGCAGCAGCTCAATTTCCGGCGCCAAAAAACCTTCTTTGGGTTCTTCCGCTTTCGAGTAGTCGGTCGAAAGGTATTTCTTATTGTCGTCAACGAAAACGGTAACGACGGTCGCTTCTTGCGCTTTCTCTTCTGGCATTTCGTTAAGGAGCTTCAGCGCGCCGAGGAAGTTGCCGCCGGCAGAAATACCGACTCCGAGTCCAAGATTGCGCGAGAGGGCTTGCGCGGCCAAAATGGCGTCGCCGTCGTCGACGTTCACAACGTGATCGAGTTCGTTGAGCTTCAAAATCGCGGGAATGAATTCGTCTGAAATTCCCTGAATACGGTGGAATCCGATTTTATATCCGGTGGAGAGAGTCGGCGAGCTCGACGGTTCGAGGGGATGAACTTTAACGTCGGGGAAGAGTTTTCGCAGGAATTTACCGCATCCCATCACGGTGCCGCCAGTGCCGACGCCCGCAATAAACGCGTCGGGCCGGCGCTGTTGGCGAGCCAACTGAATGACGATTTCCGGGCCGGTCGAAAGGAAGTGCGCTTCGCTATTGTCTTCGTTGTCAAATTGGCGGGGCAAAAAGACGTTTTCGGGATCTTCCTTCTTCATCTTTTCGGAAAGTTCGATCGACCCTTTAAATCCCCCTTGCTCGCGCGAAACCAGCCGTACTTCGGCGCCGTACGCTTTCATTAGGTTAATACGCTCGATCGACATCCAGTCGGGCATATAAATAACGACGGGACTTCCGACCAACCGCCCTAACGCGGAAAAGGAGACGCCCGTATTGCCGCTCGTGGCCTCGACAATCGTGGAGCCGCGTTTGAGCTCGCCCGTTCGGAATCCTTTACGGAGTATGTGCATCGCCATACGGTCTTTGATCGAACCTGTCAGATTCAAATACTCCGCTTTTGCGAAAACAGAACGCGGTTTTCCGCGCCAGAGCAGATCGATTTTCAATAAAGGCGTTGATCCGACGAGACTTTCGATACCGTCTAATCTTTTGATTGGGTCCATAAAAACTCAGTTCCGATTAACAAAGCGACGACACGGGGTCGAACTCGTAAAATCTGCGTTGAGTACAGTTCTCAAACCGCAATGTTACGGCTATATCGACGATTCGCCCGCGCCGTCTTGAATTTTTTTGAGCGTCAGTAAGGGAAAAGCTTATTCGCCTTCAAATTGAACAGGAGCAAAGACGGGAGTTCCGCTTAAGGCTTCGCGCCCTTTTAGGTCGACCAATTCGACGACGAAAACGGCCCCTACGACCGTTCCGCCCATCTTTTCGATTAGGTTGCGGCACGCGAGCGCGGTTCCGCCTGTCGCGAGAAGATCGTCGATCAGGAGCACGCGTTCGCCTTTTTTGACGGAGTCTTCGTGCATTTCGATCGTGTTGACGCCGTATTCGAGCGAGTAATCTTCCGAAACCGTTTTATACGGAAGTTTGCCAGGTTTGCGCATGAGAACGAGACCTGCGTTGAGCTGGTACGCAAGGGGCGCGCCGAATACAAAGCCGCGAGCCTCTGGCGCCGCGATCTTGTCGACGGGGCCCCACGGTTCGATTCCTTTTTTGAGCGTGTCGACAGTTTGACGAAACGCCTCCGGATTTTCGATGAGAGGGACAATGTCGCGGAAGATGATTCCCGGTTTGGGGAAATCGGGAATAGAACGAATGTAATCGGCAATCGGATTCATAATAACGACCGTTTGAAAAAATGCGGCAACGATTGAAATAATTACCGTTGCCAATATGATAACATGGCTTGGTTACTCGAGAATTTCAGGCAACCTTGCGCGTATTTGTTCCTCAATTTGTTTTGCGCACGCGCGATAGACCTCTACTGAAGCGCCAAAGGGATCGTCGACGTCGCCCCCGTCGACGCGCAATAGGGAAATCCGATCGCGCAGTTCGGGGTAATAATTCAAGAGAACGTTTCGATGCGAGGCTCCCAGCGTATAAATACGGTCGGCAATCTTCGCAAGCGTTTCGTCGAACGTGCGAGCCGAATGGTCGGTCAAAGAGAGACCGTAGTCTTGCGCGACTTGACGCGATTGTATGCTGGCCGGAGCGAAATTTGGCGCCGAGATTCCCGCCGACAGTATGACGTAGCCATGCGCTTCTAATTCGGACGCCGACGTTCCCAGACGTTCAGCCAGCGCTTTTTTACATAGAACTTCCGCGAGCGGACTTCGGCACGTGTTGCCGGTGCAGACAAAGACGACGACTTTCGCCATTCCTTTAACGAGTCTGTCTTTTGAAACGGCGCCTTCTCGGAGTACCGTTACGTCTTTACCGTCGATTCTGACGACGGTAGACGGTTTGCCAAAAGAGGCCGGACCGTCGTCGATAACGAAATCCGGGCGCGCGCCGAGCGCGTCTCGCGCCTCCGAAGCGGAAGTTGCCGGCGCCTCGCCCGAGAGATTTGCGCTCGTGAGGACGATCGGTTCGTTCAGTTTGCGAAGGACTCTAAGGAGAAAATCATTTCTAGGCGTTCGAAATCCGACGGTCGATTCCGGCATAACGGCGCGGCGCGAGAACTCAGGAAGAGTCCAAACGGCGCTTTGCGGATCGTCGGCGTTTAAAACAAGCGTAAGCGGGCCGGGCCAGAATCGAGTTGCTAGTCGTTTTGCGAGCGGACAGAGATTCGGGATAAAGTCGTTTAGCGCGTCGATTCCGGAGATTGCTACCGGAAGCGCGTGACCGGCGCGGCGTCCTTTTTCGACGCAAAGCCGCTTGACCGCGTCTTCATTGGAAGCTAACGCCGCGAGACCGTAGACCGTTTCCGTTGGAAAAACAGCTAACTTTCCTTGACGAAGAAGCTCGACGCTGCGATTGACGGCAAACTCGCCGTCGCCGCATTCGGCGAGCGAAATGATTTCCTGTTCCATAAGAAGAAATATCCTCGGGAATCAAACGGTCGTAAACGCGGTTTGTTCCCGTTTGCGCCTGAAAATATGGGATTCAGACCGCGCTCACACAAGATGATAGCAGAAAAAACGACGTTGACAAGATTCATGCCTCTTTGTACCATTGGGCAGACTGGAACTTGGCGATTTAAAGGAGTCGGCGTGTTTTGCGACGAATCCTTTACCGTCCAATCTCCTTAGTGTAAAAGGCGTAGACCAAACTGGCTCTACGCGAGATTATTGGGGCAGGGAGCGTCCTCCTTTGAGATTTATCGTAGCGTCAATTTGCTTTTTGTGGCCCGGATTTAACGGAATAGTCCGTTACGGCCTCTGGAGTCAGCTGGCTATCGCGCTCACGTTTGGCGCGTTGTGTCAGGGGACGCTGGCGCTGAATTTTCTCTGGTGCGATTTTCTGTCTCAATTTGTGCGAGTTTCCCTTTTTGCGGCTCTTTTTATTTCGTGGGTCGCGCTCAGCGTCGTTGCGAGCGTTCGCCTGAGACGGTATGAAAAAATGAGAAAGGCCGATTCGAAGGGCCAGACCTTTCTTGAAGCGCAGGAGCTGTATCTCAAAGGGAATTGGTTTGAAACAGAATGCTGTCTTCGCGCACTATTGAAGAACAACCCGTACGACGCCGACGCTCTTTTATACCTCGCCTCGCTCTATCGCCATACGAAA
>CADACS010000102.1 GCA_902786505.1 uncultured Planctomycetota bacterium
CTTGCGGTTTATTGCGCGGCGGTTAGACCGGCCGAGACGGCCGGTTAGGGGCGTGCGCCGGGACGGCAGTTCCCGGCAAGCGACCAACGGGAGCGGTTACCGCAGTTCCGCGCGGAAGCGCGAACAGGGAGCCGCGCCATCGCGGCCCGCGCGGCAGCGCGAACAGGGAGCCGCGCCGCGGTCTCCAATAACGATCTCGCGATCGCGGAAGTATTAGCGATATTGTCTATTACGGTTCCCCTTTGCGTCAAAAACTGAAATTGCGCCCGAACTACCGGCGCTTAAAAAGGGACGAAACGAGACGGCGGACCTTCTGAACCAAGCCGCCGAGGTTCTCAGCCAGTCCGACAGCCCGCCGAGCGATTTCAAACCTGTCCGCCAGACGGGCCTGAACCGCTTCTGGCAAGTCTTTATACAGCTCGATAAATTTGAGCCATTCCTCTTTCGACAGGTCGTAACGTTCCATTCTGCCGTGAACGAGCCCTAAATTAAAGAGCGTCGTCGCCGCGTCGTATTTATAAGCGACAGAAGACGGCTCCCCAGACTCGCGAAAGATCGCAAGCGCTTCCTTTAATTCGACTTCCGCGTCCGCGTAGGATTCGAGTTCGATATGAAGCGAGCCAAGATTAAAGAGCGCCGTCGCCACGTCGTAGTTATAAACGGCAGAAGAACGCTCCGCCAACTCGCGATAGATCGCAAGCGACTCCTTTAATTCGGCTTCCGCGTCCGCGTAGGAACTGAGCTTGATATGAAGCGAGCCAAGATTAAAGAGCGCCGTCGCCAGATCGGGGCGGCTTCGTTCCGCCAGCGCGCGATAGAGCGCGAGACATTCCTTCAGTTCAGGTTCCGCGTCCGAATAGGAGCCGATTGCGCTGTGAAGATTCCCAAGATTATTCAAAACGGTCGCCAGACCGGGAGTATAGACGTCGGGATTCTCTTTTGCCAGCATGCGGCGCAGTTCAAGGCTCTCTTGCAGCTCCGCCTCCGCGTCCGCGTGAGCGTCGAGTCCGACGTGCAGATTCCCGAGATTATTCAGCGTCTGCGCGACCTCAAACAGGCAGCCGTCGACGCCGGGATTCTGCTCCGCGAGCATGCGGCGCAGCGCGAGACTCTCTTTCAGTTCCGCTTCCGCGTCCGAGTACGCGCCAAGCTCGTCGTGAAGATTCCCGAGATTATTCAGCGTCTGCGCCAACGTACGGTTATAAACGCCGGGATTCCGCTTCGCCAAGTCGCGCTGAAGCGCAAGGCTCTCGCCGTATTCCGATTCCGCGTCCGAATAGGATCTCAATTCGCTATGCAGTTTGCCAAGGTTAACGAGCGTCGCGGCGACGTCGGATCGGTAGACTTCGGGATACTCCTGCGCCAGCGCGCGATAGAGCGCGAGGCTCTCCTTCAACTCTCCTTCCGCGTCCGAATAGGAACCGAGGTCGCAGTGAAGAACGCCGAGGTTACTGAGCGCCAAGGCGACGTCGGATCGGTAGACTTCGGGATACTCCTACGCCAGCGCGCGATAGAGCGCGAGACTCTCTTTCAGCTCTCCTTCCGCGTCCGCATGAGAACCGAGGTCGCTGTGAAGATTCCCGAGATTATTCAGCGCCAGGGCAAGGTCGGCATTATAGGCGCCCGGCTCTTCCCGCGCCAGCGCGCGATAGAGCGCAAGTCCTTCCTTCATTTCCGCTTCCGCGTCCGAATAAGAACCGATTACGTTGTGAAGATTCCCGAGATTATTCAACGTCTTCGCGACGTCGGAACGGTAGGCTCCGGGATACCGGTCCGCCAGCGCGCGCCGTATCGCAAGACTCTCGCGGAATTCCGCTTCCGCGTCCGAGAACGCGCCAAGTTCGCCGTGCAGCGTTCCCAGATTATTCAAGGCGCTCGCGAGTTCGGGCTCATACTCTTCGGGCGCCTCTTGCGCCAGCGCGCGATAGAGCGCAAGAGCCGCCTTGAATTCCGATTCCGTTTTAGAAAAATCGCCGGTCTCCCGGTGGAAATTGCCAAGATTCATCAATCCCGACGCCACGTCGGAACCGTATAGCGCGGGCTTCTCCTGCGCCAACTCGCGATAAATCGCAAGTCCCTCCTCCAGCTCCGCTTCCGCGTCCGAATAAGACCCGATTTGGACATGAAGCGTTCCCAGATTATTCAGCGTCGACGCGACTTTGGCGCGGTACTCTTCGGGATCCTCTTTCGCCAGCTCGCGATAGTTCGCGAGAAGCTTCGCGTACGCCGATTCCGCTTCCGTATATTTTCCGTTTCTATGGAGTTGAAACGCGGATTTAAACAGCGCGTCCGCGGCCGCGGCCGCTAATAGATCTTTTTCCATCGATACTCCTTTTGCGGTGAAAACAACGGCGACTCACAGTCTTTTAAGAGGACGGGGCCGCGCCTCGTCCCGCCCGTAAACGATACCAGACGGGCTGAACAGAATCAAGCGCCGCAGGGGCCGATAAAACAAAAAAGTAACGGGACTTCCGCGGCAGACCGTCTGTCCGCCGCGGAAACATGAACGTTCTGAACAGATAAACGTACCGCCGCTGAAGATACGCAGAACCGTCTTCAGCGGCTCCGAAATCTTAAAGGACGCCGGGAACCCGGCCGCGTTTAAACACGGTCGGATTCCCATCGCTCTCGCTCTTAATCCCGGGTCTCCGCAACGATTTCCCGCGCTCTTTCGAGCTTATCCTTCTCGCTGCGCTGAATCGGTTCCGGCAGGCTGGCGAACAGCTCGATATACTCCTGCGCTTCTTTATGCGCCATATAGAGGAGGCCCGTCTGACGGTAGAGAAGCGCCAAATGATAGCGCGTTTGCGCGACGTCAGAACGACAAACAGAAAGGGTCTCTTCCGACAGCGACTGAAACAGAAGAAGACTCTCCTTCAGCTCCAACTCGGCCACGGAATAAGATTCCGTCTTAATGTGAAGTTCGCCAAGATTATTCAGCGTCGTCGCGACGTAAGGTATATAAGCGCAATAGTTATAAAAGTCGTCGTTCTCCTTGTCCGGCGCGCGGAAACAATAGCAATAAGCGGCGCGATTCCTTTTGGCCAGCTCGCAGAAAATAGAAAGACTCTCCGTCAGTTCCGACTCGGCGGCCGAATAGGAGCCCGTCTTAATGTGAAGTTCGCCGAGTTTATTCAGCGCTTCCGCAACGCAGGAACAGTAATCGAAGGGGTAGTCTTCCGCCATAGTTCGAAATAGCTCAAGGCTCTTCTTCAGATCCCGTTCGGCGGCCGAATAATCTCCCGTCGCCATGTGGAGTTCCCCCGCGCAATACAGCGACGAGGCGTAGCCGGGTCCGTAAACGTCGGGCCGCGACGTCGCCAGCTCTCTTCTCGTCGCAAGACTCTCCGATAATTCCGCTTCGGCGGTCGAATAATCGCCCGTCGCCGTGTGAAGCGTCCCCAAAGCGTTCAGCCCCGTCGCGACGCGGCTGCGGCAGTCGTCGGGCGTCCCCGCCGTCAAAGCGCGCCTAATCTCGAGACTCTCTTTCAGTTCCGATTCCGCCTGCGCGTAGGAATTGAGCTCGCGGTGAAGACTCCCCAGATAATACAACGTCGCGGCGACGCAAGAGTTATAGACGTCGGGCCGCTCCGCCGCCAGATCGCGGTTAATCGCAAGACTCTCCTTGAATTCCGTTTCCGCCTGCGCGTAAGAATTGATCTCGCGGTGAAGATTCCCCAAACAATCCAGCGCAGACGCAACGTCGTAACGGTAAAATCCGGACCGTTTTGCCGCCAGAGCGCGCATTGACGCAAGACACTCCCTGTATTCCGATTCCGCCAACGCATATGAATTTAACTCGCGGTGAAGATCTCCCAAACGGCACAGCGTCGAGGCTACGAGGGGACCGTAAACGTCGGGCCGGTCCTCCGCCAGGGCGCGTCTAATCGTAAGACTCTCTTTCAGTTCGGATTCCGCGGTCGAATAAGCGCAGATTGTAATGTGAAGCCCGCCCATATTATACAACGCCCGCGCAAGATCGGAATTATAGCAATTGGGCTGTTTTTCCGCCAAATCGCGCCAAAGCGCGAGGCTTTCCTTCAATTCCGTCTCCGCCGAAGAATAAGAATCGAGGGTATAATGAAGAATCCCAAGATTATTCAGCGCCATGGCGACGCAGGAACGGTAAGCGGAGGAACGTTCCGCCAACTCGCGGGCAAGCGCGAGACACTCCGTCAGTTCGGCTTCCGCGCGCCAGTAAGAACCGACGCATTTGTGAAAATTCCCAAGCTCGGTCAACGCCCCGACGACAAGGTATTTACCGGCGTCGTTCGACAGCTTGACGGCCTGCCCGCGGCGTATTGCAAGACTCTCGCTCAATTCGGATTCGGCCTCCGAAAAAGAACCGATTTCGAAATGAAGGTTCCCCAGAGAACCGAGCGTCTCGGCGACGTCGCCGATGAATTCGCCGGGCCATTCCCTCGCCAAGGCGCGGTACAGCGCGAGACTTTCCTTCAACTCCGTTTCCGCGGACTCATAGGATTCCGTCTCGCAATGAAGATTTCCAAGATCGAGCAGCGTTCTTGCGACGCAGGCGCCCCCTCGGGAAAAAGGGGCGGAATCCGCGGAAGTATACGGAAGCGCGCGCCGTATCGCAAGACACTCGTTCAATTCGGCTTCCGCGTCCGAATAACCCCCGCGTCTGCGGTGAAAATTTCCAAGTTCGTTCAGCGCGATCGCCAGTTTGGGCGCGCACGTTTTGGGATCTTCTTCCGCTAATTCGCGGAAAAGCGCAAGTCCTTCTTTGTATTTGGCTTCCGACTCCTGATACCCCTCCGCCCTGTCGAAAACCCTGGCGGATTTGATCGTTTGCTCCGCATGCCCCAATTTCGTTTTGAAGTCTTCCATAGATTACCTCCTCACAGTTAGAAAACAGAATTGCGCCGATTTCTCGGACGCGGCTAAAAGACGCTTAGAAACAAGGGCCGGGCCGGAACCTTTATTATTCCCCTTGTTTTTCGCGAATCTCAGAAATCGTATCTTTGGCGGCGTCAAATTCCCGCTCTTGGTCGTGCCGAGCCTTTTCCGGCAATTTCAGACACAGCTCGACGTATTCCTCTAATTCCTTTACAGCCGGATCGCCGCGCCCGGTACGCGAACGCGAGCCCTGCGGCCGTTACGCTGTTTTCCATCAATATTCCTTTTACGGCTAAATCCCAAAACCGCCCAGAAGGGCCGGTCAAAAAAACGGTTAGAATGAGAGAGAACTCTTTCTGTAAGAAAGTTCGGCAGATTTAGCCGGCATTGTACTGCGTTCCCGCAAGACGGCAAGCGCCTCCCGAACAAAAAGGAAAGAAAAGAAAAAAGAACGCCAAAAACTTGCAATCGCGGTTCCGAGCGGCTAGAATCAGAGGAAATCCTGAGCGCAATAAGGGATTGAAAGAACTAACCTCCTTGGAGAATCGATCAGAAAGCAAACCGCCATGAAACACGAACACTCGCATTTTTGCCACTGCTGTCCCAATACGGCGCCCTCGTCGCCTGAGAAATTCGAACTTTCGCGCCGTACGTTCCTCGGCTCCATGGTCGCGGGCGGCGCGCTTCTGTCGAACGTCGCATGGTCTACGCTCGCGAGCGCGGACGACGGCGACGCCGGGTTCTTTCCGCCGCCACCGCCGCGAAGAACGCTCGTCGTCTTTCCCGTGCTCATTTACGACCATTGCCAGCGTCAGGACCAGACGACATGGCGCGGCTGGGGCGGAGTTCAGGATCCGGAAGCGGCCGCGAAAGAGGCCGAGCAGATTACCAAAGAGCTCGCCGAACTCAAAGAGAACGCCGACTTCCCGGTCGAGTTCCTCCCGATTCAAATTTGCGGGCATGTCGGAGAAGCGCAGAAAAACGAGAATCTCGCTAAGGCGGACGTCGTTCTCATTTACGGGGCCGGCGGCGGAATCGAGGGCGCGCAGAATTTCGGGAAAGACGTAATTATCTTTCAGCGCTGGCGTTCCGGCCCGGTCTATCTGCAATATGAAATCGTCAGTCCGCGTTTCCTGCGCCAGCATCAGGACTCGCTCCAACTCCAGAATATCCAGTACGAAGACGTCGTCACCGACTCGCTCGACGAGCTCGAATGGCGTCTCCGCGCGCTTTGCGGTCTCAAAAACGCGCGCAACAGCCGAATCCTGTGCATCGGCGGTCCGGACGCGTGGTCGCAAAACGCCGAACGGCAAAAGATTCTGTTCGAGGCGATCCACAAGTCGTGGAATATGGATATCCAGACGGTCTCCTACGAAAAGCTCGACGAACTCCTCGAAGAGGCGCGCGCCGACGCAAAGCTGACCGCGTGGGCGAAAAAGGAGGCCGACGCGTACCTCAAGCTCCCGAATACGAAACTCTCGACGACGGTCGAATCGGTCGTCAACTGCTTCGTACTGACCGCCGTCTTCGTTAAACTTATGCGCCAAGCCGACTGCAAAGCGATTACCGTCTTCGGCTGCATGAACACGATCATTCCGAAAGCGAAGACGACCGCGTGTCTTACGCTCAGTCTGCTCAACGACGCGGGCTATCTCGCGTTCTGCGAATCGGACTTCGCGGTCGTGCCGTCCGGCATGGCGCTCGCCGCGATTACCGGCAAGCCGGTCTTTATGAACGACCCGACCTACCCGCACGACAATATCATTACGCTCGCGCACTGCACCGCGCCGAGAAAGATGAACGGCAAGGACTTACTGCCCGTCGAGATCGTTACGCACTTTGAGTCCGACTACGGCGCCGCGCCGAAAGTCGCGTTCGACCTCGAACAGATCGTTACGTGCATTCTGCCCGACTTCCTGGGCGCGCGCTGGGCCGGTCTGAAAGCGATCGTCGACGACGTCCCCTTCCGCCCGATCTGCCGTTCGCAGCTCGACGTGGAATACGCCGTGCCCGACGAGCTTGTCAATGAGAAAATGCCCGGCTTCCACTGGATGATGGGCTACGGAGACTATACCCGCGAGCTCGGATATATGCTCCGCCGAGTCGGAATCCAATGGGACAATCTCGATAAGTACCCGAAACGCTGATAGTTTGGCAATCGGGCTATAGCAAAAGCGCGCCGTCTTCACGAGCGAAGGCGGCGCGTTTTTTTCGCGCAGCCGGCGTCCGCTCAACGCAAAAGGGCGGCAAAAATCCGCGCGCGTCGCTTGTTTTCCGCGTTTGGGCGCGTTATAATAGCCCCGGGGTTCGCCCGAATCGGAGGTTTCCCCGCAAATTATTCCCAACGCCTTTGTTACGGTAATGGAGTCGCTATGAAAAAGCTAATTGCGGCGTCGCTTTGCGCGGCGCTACTGTTCTTTGCCGCGCCGTTCGTTTCGGCGCAGAATCTCGACGAAAACGGAGCGCTCCCGCGCGCTACTCCCGAATCGGTCGGCGTCCCGTCCGACGCGCTCGTTCAGACGATTCAGCAGCTCGACGAGAAATTCAACCGCGTCGACGGTATTATGGTCCTGCGCGACGGAAAAGTGATCGCGGAAGCGTGGCGCGCGCCGAACGGGCCGGACAAGCCGCACGCGCTCTATTCGCTCAGTAAGAGCTTCTGCTCGACCGCGGTCGGATTCGCCGTCGCGGAAGGGAAACTCAAGCTCGACGATAAAGTCGTCGACGCGTTCCCCGACGAACTGCCCGAGAATCCGGACCCGCGCCTCAAAGACGTTACGCTCGAACATCTTCTCACGATGTCGTGCGGTCATGCGAGCGATCCGTGGACGCCGGACCTCGTCGGGACGGACTACGGACTCGAGCCGATTCTCTCCGACGCCAAGCCGACGTGGGCGCAGGGCTTCCTGGCGCGCAAGATCGAATATGAGCCGGGCACAAAGTTTATGTACAATACCACGGGCACGTACATGGCGTCGGCTATGGTTCAGAAAGCGGTCGGAGAAACGATCCGCGACTATCTCGTTCCGCGCCTGTTCGAGCCGCTTCATATCGAAACGCCCTACTGGGAACAGTCTCCGCAGGGAATCAGCAAGGGCGGGACGGGCCTATTCCTCAAAACGGAAGATATCGCGAAGTTCGGCCAGCTCTATCTCCAAAAGGGAGTGTGGAACGGCAAGCAGATTCTGCCCGCCGAATGGGTGGAGAACGCGACCAAGTATCATATCGCGAACGGGGACGATCCGAACAGCGACTGGGCGCAGGGCTACGGGTTCCAGTTCTGGCGCTGCCGTCATAACGTCTATCGTGGCGACGGCATGTATTCGCAATTCTGCGTCGTTATGCCCGAACAGAACGCGGTCGTCGCGATCAATTCCGACTGCAACAACTATCAGGGAATCCTGAACGTCCTCTTCGAAACGCTCCTGCCCGTCCTAAAGGGCGCCGAGCCGCTTCCGGAAAACCCCGACGCGGTCGCGAAACTGCGCGAAGTCGAGAAATCGCTGCAGCCGAAAGAGGGCGAGTCGGGCAGCGCGGTCGTCGCGCACACGGTCCACAGCGACGCGCTCGGACGCGACGTTAAGTACATGGTCTACTATCCGAACGAATACCGCACGACGTCGTTCCCCTACCCGACGCTCTATCTGCTGCACGGCCTGTACGGCTCGGAGACGAACTGGAGCGACGAACCGCGCGGAAATATGAAGGCGATCTGCGACGCGTACTTCGCCGAACATCCGGATCAGAAACGAATTGTCGTTATGCCCGACGGCGGCAATCTGTGGTACCGCGACTCGAAAGACGACTCGTGCAAGTACGAAACGTTCTTCTTTACCGAGCTCATACCGGACGTCGAGAAGCGCTACCGCTGCAAGCGCGACGCGGCGTCGCGCGCGATCGCCGGACTCTCGATGGGCGGCTACGGCTCCGTGCTCTACGCGTTGCGCCACAACGACATGTTCAACGCGTGCTACGCCATGAGCCCCGCGCTCTTTACCCGGGAGGACGCCGCCGGCATGAAGGCCGACACGTTCAAAAACTTCCTCAGCGGCCGCGCCGACTTCAAAGATGGGGACGAACGGTTCGACGAATATTACGACGCCAACGACCAGCATCTGCTCGTTCAGAAGCTCGAAGGGGACGATAAGACGAAAGTCCGGTTCCTCATCGACTGCGGCGACGACGACGGCCTCCTCAAAGGCGGCTACGCGTTCTATACGGAAGCGCGCAAAAACGGCGTGCCGTGCGAGCTGCGCGTGCGCGACGGCGGCCACACGTGGGAATACTGGCGGACCGCGCTCCCCATGGCGCTCGAATTCATTGCGCAATAGCGCCGAACGCTCGCCCCGCGCTTTCACTTAGAAGCGCGGCGGCCCTTTTTTGCTTGAAGAACTCCGTACGACCCTGTATAATAGCCGGCAAACGCGGCGCGCGAACGGCGCGCGTCCAACGTCGGCTATCGCGGTCCAAGTCATACGGAGTCCTTTTATGTTGTTACGCAGCAGTATCTTAACGGCGGCGATTCTCATTCTGTCGTCCGTCGGCGCGCACGCGCAAAATCTCGACGCAAACGGAGCCCTTCCGCGCGCTACCCCGGAATCGGTCGGCGTTCCGTCCGACGCGCTCGTCAGTCTCATCGAACGGCTCGACCGGGAAATCGACCGCGTCGACAGCGTTATGGTTCTGCGCGACGGCAAAGTCATCGCGGAAGCATGGCGCGCCCCGCACGCGCCCGATAAGCCGCACGCGATGTACTCGCTCAGTAAGAGCTTATGCTCGACCGCGATCGGATTCGCAATCGACGAAGGCAAAATGTCGCTCGATCAGAAGATCGTCGATTTCTTCCCGGACGAAGTCCCCGCCGACGCGTCGGAAAATCTCAAAAAGATCGATATCGAGTCGCTCCTCTCCATGTCGTGCGGCCATGAAAAAGAGCCGCCGCGCTCCAATAACGTCGCCGGTTTCTATAAGCTCGAAGGGCCGAAGACCGGCTATAACGGCGAGAACACGACGTGGTCGGGCGCGTTCATGGCGCAGCCGGTTCCGTTCGAGCCCAAGACGCATTTCTGCTATAATACGGTCGGGACGTACATGGCGGGCGCGGCGCTCCAAAAGGCGGTCGGCGAATCCCTTTGCGACTATCTCACGCCCCGGCTCTTTGAACCGCTGCACATCGAAACGCCCTACTGGGAGAAGTCGCCCGAAGGATTCGACAAAGGGGGCACGGGCTTATACTTAAAGACGGAAGACGTCGCGAAGTTCGGCCAGTTC
>CADACS010000103.1 GCA_902786505.1 uncultured Planctomycetota bacterium
GGTCCGAACGCTCGACGAGCAGCTCGAAGATCTCGAATGGGCGCTCAACGATCCGGAAATTAAAGCGATCTTCTGCGTGCGCGGCGGCTACGGCTCGACCCAGGCGATGGACCGGCTCGGCGTCGACGCTATCGCCAAAGCGCGCAAGCCAATTATCGGATACAGCGATATTTCCGTCTATCATGCGGCATGGACGAAGGCGGGCCTGCCGTCGATCCACGCCTGTATGAGCGAGACGTTTACCAGCCTTGCGGAAGAATGCCGCGAAGCGGAGGCGAGAATTCTCAAAGGGGAGATTCCGCGCTATCAGTTCGAATCGACCGCAGAAGGCGTGGACGGAGAAGCGGTCGGCGTTCTCGTCGGCGGCAATCTGGCGACCTTTTCGGCGGTCCTCGGCGCCGAGTACGATTCCACGCGAATGGGCAAGCCCTATATTCTGTTTCTCGAAGAAGTTGGAGGGAATTTCCGACAGATTCACCGTTCTCTAACGATCATGAAACACGTTGGCGTTCTGGACAGAGCCGCCGGAATCGTCTTTGGCGAATGGACCGAGCTCCCGACCGACGGAACCGGCAGTTTCGGCGCGGAACGGGGCGGAGATTTTGAGTCGGTCGCCGATATGATCCGCCGCGAATTCCTTGCCGACGTCCACGTCCCCGTCGCGTTCGGATTCCCCGCCGGCCACGGCGACGTCAATTACCCGCTCCTCATGGGCGTCAACGCCAAGCTAACCGTCTCCGGAAAAAACTGCACGCTTGATTGGCGGAAGGACTAACGCGGCAAACGTCCTCTGAAGACAAACGCGGCCGAACTCCGAGCGGTTTACGGGGTTCGGCCGCGTTGTTTTTCTTGGCGATTTTGCCGCGGATTCGCTACTCTCAGTCGAAGACGGGATCGTCGAAGAACGTTGGCTCGGCGCCGTTGATTGATCCGAGCGCGCCCCAGACTCCGTACGGACTCGGGCCGCCCGTTACTTGCGGCTTGGACAGGTCGCCGACGTCGATCGTATCGGGCACAAACCGAACCGAACCGTCGACCCAGCCGGCGTTTACTCCGCCCGGATGATAGCTCGACGGCGCGAAGCTGCCCCACTCGTTCGAGTCGAATCGGCCCGCCACGCAGGAGGCGGAGTTCGGCGGCAGCGTGCAGGTAAACCACGCGTCGGCGGCGCGTCCGTTCGACCAGATTCGGCCCCGCCACAAGTTTTTGCACGGGTTCTTAACCGTCTTGCCGTCCGCTTCCAACGCGTTGTCCAAGCACAGCTTTGGGCGCGCCTCGCCGTCGTACGGCTCAAACGCCGCGACGCCCCCTTCGGCAAGCAGGCTCGCGCCGCGCGTAACCGGCACGACGCCCTCGCTCAGCGCGACCGTATTGCTCACGCCGTCGACGACGTCGGTCATGTTGCGCCAGACTTCGCGCTGCCAGAAGGCGCGCGGACCAATATTGGAGCGTTCGTTCTTTTCCTGATCCGGGCGCCGCGCAAACGTCCACATGCCGTCCCCGGCGCAGTAGTAGACGTTCGTACAGGACGAGCCGGTCTCCGGAGTGATTCCGCCGTTGTTCGAATCGGCGGGACACAGGAGTTCCGGAATCTTTTGCGCGAACCACTGGCGGTTCTCTTCCGCGAGATCCCACGGCGCGCCGTACCCGTTTGTGAGCGCCGGATCTTTATCCGCTTTGCGCGCCCACTCTTGAAACTCCTGATACAGCGCCGCCTTATTCAAAAAGGGCGTCAGAAAGGGCATGGCTCCGTTGACCGGGCAGCGAACCGTTCCTTTATTCTGATTAAAGCCCATAAAATAGCAGCTTCCGGCGGGAAGACGCCACTGATAAACGTCGGCGTAGCCGTGCAGCGCCAGCATGATCTTTCTGAAGTTGTCGGCGCACGTTTGACGCCGCGCGTCTTCGCGCGCCGCCTGAATCGCCGGCATGAGAATCGCGGCGAACGTTCCGACCGCCGCAACGACGACCAAAAGTTCCGCGAGCGTAAATCCCCGCGATTTCAACGTCCGCTTCCCGTTACCGTTTGACGGTTTCGACATAACGTTTCTCCTGTTGTTCTCAATCCAAACGCCAGCGCGTATTAACTCGCTGCGAACCGCCGCGACAGGGGCTGCGGCCGCGTCGCCGTTAACAAAGACCGAATCGCAGTCGACGGCCGAGTCTGTCGGTTCCCGACCTGTTATTCAAAGAACGTCGATTCGCCGCCGCCAACCGAGCCGAGCGCGCCCCAAACGCCGTACGGGCTTTTCCCCTTAACAACTTGCGGCTTCGACAGATCGCCGACGTTGATCGAATCGGGCACGAATTTGACCGAGCCGTCGCACCAAGCGACGTTTACTCCGCCCGGATGATAGCTCGTGGGCGCGAAACTGCCCCACTCGTTCGAGTTAAAGCCGCCCGCTACGCACGACGCGGAGTTCGGCGGCAGCGTGCAGGTAAACCACGCGTCGGCGGCGCGGCCGTTCGTCCAGATTCTGCCGCGCCACAGACTCGAACTCGGGTTCTTGACCGTCTTGCCGTCCGCTTCCAACGCATTGTCGAGACAGAGTTTCGGGCGCGCCTCGCCGTCGTACGGCTCAAACGCCGCGACGCCCCCTTCCGCCAGAACGCTCGTACCGCGCGTTACCGGCACGACGCCCTCGCTCAGGAGAATCGAATTGCTCGTTCCGTCGACAAAAAAGGCAAGTCGGCGCCACTTCTCGCGAGCCCAAGCGCCGCGTTGTCCCACGCGGGACCGGGGATCCGTCGCTTGGTCGTCGCGCAGCGCGAAATTCCACATGCAGTCGCCCGCGCAGAAATAGACGTTCGTGCACGCCGAGCCGGTCTCCGGCGTCGTTTTGAGGCTGTTTCCGTCGGCGGGGCACAGATAGATCGGAATCTTCTGGCTCAGCCAACGCCGATTCTCTTCCGCGAGATCCCACGGCGTTCCGTACCCGTTCGTAAGGGAAGGATCCTCTTGCGCTTTCGTCGCCCAGCCGACGAACGTGTCGTACAAAGCCGTCTGTTCGATATACGGGAGCAGGAACGGGAGCGGACTGTTAATCGGGCAGCGGACCGTTCCCTCGCTCTGATTAAATCCCTTGAAATGGCGGCTTCCGGCGGGGAACGCCCCATTGACGTCGTGGTAGTTGTGCAGCGCCAGAACGACCTGCTTGAAATTATTGGCGCACGTTTTACGCCGCGCGTCTTCGCGCGCCGCCTGAATGGTCGGCATGAGAATCGCGATGAACGTTCCGACCGTCGCTATGACAATCAAGAGTTCTACCAGCGTAACCCCTCGCGATTTCAACGGCGCCTTTCCGTTACGGTTTGACGGTTTCCGCATATAGCTCCTCCTATCTTTCACAAACAAAACACTCGCTGGCATTTCAGCCGCAAGGCAGGTTGCGGCCGCGTCTGCCGTTAATCAAGGACCGAATCATAGCCGCGGAGCCGAATTTTCGAATTCCGGATAGTCGAGGAACGGGGTTTCTTCGCCGTTCATCGAGCCGAACGCGCCCCAGACGCCATACGGGCTCGGTCCGGTCGTCGTTTGCGGCTTGGAGATATCGCCAACGTCGACCGTATCAGGGACAAACCGAACCGATCCGTCGGCCCAAGCGACGTTCACTCCGCCCGGATGATAACTCGACGGCGCAAAACTGCCCCACTCGTTTGAGTCAAATTTACCCGCGACGCATGAGGCCGAGTTCGGCGGCAGCGTGCAGGTAAACCACGCGTCGGCGGCGCGGCCGTTCGACCAGATTCGGCCCCGCCACAGGTTTTTGCACGGGTTCTTGACCGTCTTGCCGTCCGATTCTAACGCATTGTCAAGGCACAGCTTCGGACGCGCCTCGCCGTCGTACGGCTCAAACGCCGCGACGCCCCCTTCGGCCAGAAGATTCGTCTCGCGCGTTACCGGCACGACGCCTTCGCTCAGGAGAATCGTATTGCTCAAGCCGTCGATGTACGCGCTTAGCCGGCGCCACTTCTCACGCGCCCAAGGCGCGCGCCGCCCTGCGGCCGACCGAGGATCCGCAGTCTGATCGTCGCGCAGCGCGAAATTCCACATGACGTCGCCCGCGCAAAGATAGACGTTCGTGCGCGCCGAGCCGGTCTCCGCCGTCGTTTCGAGGCTGTTTCCGTCGGCGGGGCACAGATAGATCGGAACCTTCTGGCTAAACCACCGCCGATTCTCTTCCGCGAGATCCCACGGCGTTCCGTACCCGTGCGTCAGGGAAGGATCCTCTTGCGCTTTCATCGCCCATTCGACGTACTCGCGGTACAGAACCGTCTGCTCGATAAACGGGAGCAGAAACGGAAGCGGGCTGTTAACCGGGCAGCGAACCGTTCCTTCGTTCTGATTGAATCCCCCGAAATGACAGCTTCCGGCAGGGAGCGAACGGTTTGTATCGTGGTAGTTGTGCAGCGCCAGAATGACCTGCTTGAAATTATTGGCGCACGTTTTACGCCGCGCGTCTTCGCGCGACGCCTGAATCGCCGGCATGAGAATCGCGGCAAACGTTCCGACCGTAGCTATGACGACCAATAGTTCTACAAGCGTAAATCCTCGTAATTTCAATGGCGTCTTTCCGTTACGGTTCGTCATTTTTGTCTCCTATTTTTCGTTTGAAATGAAACGCAGACACGATCTCAAACGTTCGCGGCGGACCGTCTTCCAAACGCGTTCTGAGTTTAAAATCCGCGCGGCAGGGTCAGTTTATCCGAACAGAACGCCGAAATCAATCGGCGATAAAGGTTTCAGAATAAAATTATAAAAAATTTTCCAATCGAATTTCATATCCGGCGTCAACCCGGCGCGAGGGGGAGTCGGGCCGCGCGCGAAACGCAAAAAGGCCGAACCGCGGCGTTTAACCGCAATTCGGCTCAATGCTTTCTGCGCGAAAATCAACGCAAATCAGAGCGCCTTAATCGCCTCGTGAACCGCCTCGCCGACGTCGAACGTCTCGTTCGTCTTGCCGGAAACGGTAATCGTCAGCGGAGTCGTCTCGCGCGAGCTGTACTGCTTGTCGACGCATTCGTAAGCGACGCTCGTAATCATCTGGCTCGCAGAGGTTATCTCTTCCGCGTTGTCCTCGACGACCGTCTTGGAGACCGTTACTTTAAAGGTTCCTTCCGGGCATCCGGGATAATCGCCATGCGTATAGATTTTGGCGACGCCGGACGCGTCGGTCGTGCCGCTGATCGACCATTTCATATCGTCGGCGGAAAAAGAAACGGTCGCGTCGGCGAGCGGCGCGTTCCCCTGCGTTACCGTAACTTGGCAGTCGACCAGTTTCGGCATTCCGTCGGGCGTCTTGCGCGCGCAGCCGAAACTGAGCGCGACGGCCGCGATAAGGAGCGACGCAAGCGCGGCGCTTTTCGGGGTCGACATTATTCTATTCAAATTCATAAGCTTCTTCTCCTTTATTGACGTCCGGCGGAATCGGCCCGCCGGACGCGCATCCAACGCGGCGCCGGCGCTCCGTATCAGGCGGGACGCCGACGCTTCCTGCGGCATAGCGGACGGTTAGAAGTTCGCCGTCGTTTCGCCGCCGTTAATCGACCCCATCGCGCCCCAGACGCCGTACGGGCTCGCGCCGGACGTTACCTGCGCCGCGGAAAGATTGCCCGTGTCGACCGTGTCGGAGACAAAGGCGACTGAGCCGTCGACGCGAACGACCGTTACGCCGCCCGGATGATAGCTCGTGGGCGCGAAACTGCCCCACTCGTTCGCGTTAAAGCTACCGGCGACGCAGGAAACGGAGTTCGGCGGCAGCGTGCAGGTAAACCACGCGTCGGCCGCGCGCCCGTTCGACCAGATGCGCCCGCGCCACAGGTTCTTGCAGGGGTTCCGGACCGTCTTGCGGTCGGCGGCGTATCCGTTGTCCATGCAGAGCTGCGGACGCGCTTCGCCGTCGTGCGGCTGATACGCGGCGACCGCGCCCTGACGCACGACGTTCGTATCGCGCGTAATCGGAACGACGCATTCGCTCAGCGAGATCGTATTGCTCGTGCCGTCGGTAATACCGCTCATTTTGCGCCATACCTCGCGCTGCCAAACGGCGCGCGGGCTAATATTCGAGCGGGGCGTCCATTCCTGGTCGGCGCGGCGCGCGAACGTCCACATGCCGTCGCCGGCGCAGTAATAGACGTTGGTGCAGGAAGAACCGGTTACGGTCGACACTTCGCCGTTAGCGCTGTCGGACGGGCACAGGAGCGTCGGAATCTTCGTTCCGAACCAGGTCCGGTTCGCGCCCGAAAGGTCCCACGGCGTCCCGTAGTTGCTCGTAAGGGACGGATTGTCAAGCGATTTGCGCGCCCAGCCGGTGAATTCCTCGTACATGGCGTTCTGCTCCATATAGGGGAGCAGGAAAGGAACGGCGCCGTTGACCGGGCAATGGACGGTTCCCTGGCTCTGGTTAAAGCCCAGATAGTAGCACATCGCGCACGGGAACGTGTCGGCGTTCGCGTCGGCGTATGTGAGCATCGCCAGCCCGAGCTGCTTGAAGTTGTTGGCGCACTGCATGCGGCGCGCGGCCTCGCGTGCGGCCTGGACCGCCGGAAGGAGCAGGCCGATCAAAATACCGATGATCGCGATAACGACCAAAAGTTCGACGAGGGTAAAACCGACGCGTCTTGCCCCCGCCCCGTTCTTAGAATGAAACAAAGCGTTCACGTGAGTCTCCTCATGGAAAAAAACTAGTTCGTTACAATGCCAAACCGACCGCCGCGAACGTTGCGGCAAACGCGGCGGTCTGATTCAGCGACTACGCGTTCGATTGTAGCCGCGTGAAATACGAATTTCAATAAAAAGAAAGAGAGGAACAGATAAAAATATTAAAAAAGCGAAAAAATTTATTAAGACGCGCAATTAAAAGGGATAGAGACGCCGAAAAATTTCCCAAAACGAAGATTATTCGGCAAGCTGGCAAAGATAAAAAAAAACGAATACAAAATTTCCGCGATCCGTTTCGCGCTCCGAGGGCGCCGGCCGAACCGCGAACGCGTTCGAAGTTCCGCTTGAAGCCGCTGGCGACAAAAGGGCCGACGCGCCAAACAGATCAGCGACCTTGCATTCTCTCGCGGATCGGGGCGCCGACGTCGAAGGACGCGTTTGTCTCGCCCGTGACTTCGAGCGTCAGGGGCGTCGTGTCGACCGAGCCGTACTGCCCGTCGACGAGCTGATATCCGACGTTCCGCTTGCCGTCCGGCGCCGTCGGGTCTTCGATTTCCTCGACGGACGTCTTAAAGATCACGACTTTGAACGACCCTTTCGGGCATCCGGGACTGACGCGGTTCGTAACGATTTCGGCGACGCCGGACGCGTCGGTCGTTCCGTCGACGGTCAGTTTGAATCCGTCGGAATAGAGCGCGACGCTCGCGCCTTCGAGGGGCGCGTCGCCCTGCGTCACCGTTATTTTGCAGGGCGCAAGATCGAGCGCCGGGGCGGCTTGGGCCCTCTCCGCCGCTGCCTGAGCCTTTTCTTTGAGTTCGCCTCGCTCCTTAATTCCCTGCCAGACGGCCGGTCCAAAGACGATAAAGAGAATCGCCGCGCCAATAACAAGCACGGTCGCCAGAACTTTAAGAAAGGCGAATCCCTCGCGTTGGACGCATGAATCGCGGTTTGCGCTGAATTTGGAAGTCATGTGCGGTCTCCTCGAAAATCGGGAATTTACGTCGGCTCTATTGTCAATATTTTCTTCGCGGCGCCAATTTGAACTCATGCGCGCCCGATCTCTTACTCCCTCGCGTTCATTGTACAGCGGAGAAAGCGCCCGCGCAACCGACGTCGCCAGCGGCAGGACGGGAAACGCCGCGAGCGGCGGCGTCCGATTAGAATCAGCGCTGTTTTTTAGAATAAATTCTAATTTTCTTTCTTGATTATTAGATATTCATTAGAATTTATACTATTTTTCTATTTTTTCAGACGTTTTAGAATTAACGCGTCAGCTATTCTATATTACTATTATTGTTTTATTTCTAAAAAGCGTTTTCAAAAAATTTCTTGTTTTTCTCTAATTATCAAGAAATTCTAAATTATTTAGAGTTTATTAGAAAACCGATCGAATCCGGACCGCTGAAAGAAACAGCGTCGCTCCATGCCGACAATGAGTCGCGCGAATCGCGACAATCGCACATATAGGGATATATGAAGAGTTGCGTCCTTCGTCAGAGAACCGGCGGGAGCCCGTTTGGGCGCGAAGCGCGCCGGCTTCGCGATCCGGTAAAAATCTAATTCATTTAGAATTTCAGCCCTGTGAGGCAAAAAAGAGACGCCCACGTGAAAAGCGCGGTTGTTCGCGTTAATATCCCCCCTCCCACCTTATTTAACTACGTATTTTACGCGACAAGTCAACATTTCCGCGTCAGTGCAAGGAGAGCGAGGTTCCGGCCAAAATCGCGAGTCTATTCCTCTTCTTATATCCCCCCTCCCCCTATACGCCACCCGTTATTTTAAGTCTTTCGTCCCGATCCAAACTTCCGGATCGTCAGCCTTCCGGCGCCTGCAGTGGATCCCCCTCCCCTCCCATTTCAATCCCCTATCCCCCCCTTCAAATTTGCGGTCGGTAGAAGACAAAAAAAGGGCGCCGAAGCCTTGTTTGACTTCGGCGCCCATGCGCGTTACGAGGCGCTTACCGCGGCGCGTCTGTTACGGCGCGTAGAGCTCGCACGGCTCGACGTCAAGGAGCGGCCAGACGAGCTCGCCGCGCTTCTGCGCTTCTTCGTCCTGGAAGGCGCCAAGACGCATCGCGTTCGCGTCGAGCCAGAGAATGAACCGATGGCGATCCGCGTCGGAAACGGCGTCTTTATGATTCTCGTCGAAGAGAATCGCGCCCAGTTTCGCTTCCGAGGCGCCTACCCTGCCGGGCCGCGCTCTCGAACCTCCGTGCGGACCGGTCGTCGTAATACCGCCGAGCATCGAGCCGCTGTAATAGTAGACGTAAGGCCGCAGGTCCTCATGGTCCATCTTTTTGGGCTCGACGTCCTTCTCGACGTGGCACGGAACGCAGTTCTGTTCCGCGATCGGCTTAATGAACCGATAGAAATTCATCGGCTCGACGGGTCCGCATTCGGGCTCAATCTTCGAAGGCGCGCGCCGGAACGCGAGCGGCTGCGTCGATTCGGCCGTATTCGAGACGCTTTCGGCGTCCGGCTCGTGGCATCCGACGCAGACGAGCTTCTCGCCAGGATGCACGAACGCGACCGCGCGCATCGTCTGCACCGCCATATTATTCGCGTCGAGCGCCTGGAAGATGAGCTGCTTGCCGTACGGCGCCTCGAAATAGGCGCTTCCGTCTTCCTCGACGGGCACGGTTCCGAGCGGAATACGGGGCGTGTTCTCCGTCGCGTAGCCCATAAAGGGCGTGTCCATCCACGGATTCGACTTCGGTATGACCTGAATAATCCGGAGCCGCTTAATCGGCCTGTCGGGCGGGAACGGCCGGTCGTGAATATTGACGTTCACGACGCCGACCGTCGCCGTCTTATCGGCGCCGGCGTAATCTTCCCCCTGCGCGGTCTGCTGCGGAATGACGGGCGGCTTAACGCGCGGCCGGATCGGAATCGGCTCGGTGAGCCGGAGCCGCGGATCGTACCCGATCGGCAGAATCTCGCGCTCGCAGAGCAGCTCTTCGTTCCCGTACCGGTCGAGCAGTACGAGATCTTCCCAGCTGTTGCACAGATAGAGATCTTCGCTCAACGGCCACGGCGCGCCGTACCGATACTGACTGCGCCCGTACGTCTCCGATTCCGGGAACGGCGCGTAGGGCGTAACGCGCCGAATCTGACTCATATGGTTGTCGTTCGGCACGCGCAGATCGAGCATGCACAGCGACCCGAACGATTCACCGTGATGCGGGGCCGCCGTAAAGACGTATTTGTGCGAGTTCGGAATCGGCCGGAACTGCATCTGCGTCATGGGGAGTCCGGACGGCGCGTCGTCGCAGCGTCCGAACCGGTGGTCGCCGTGCTTGCAGTCCTCAAACGTGTCCCACGGGAACGGGTAGTTCCCCTGCGGCGAGCGCGGATTGCGGCCGTCGGGCGCGCACGTCCAGAAGGTCGAGCCGAGGCAGTTCTCGCGGTCGGTATAGTCCCAGCGCGTAAAGACGAGCGCGCCGTCGT
>CADACS010000104.1 GCA_902786505.1 uncultured Planctomycetota bacterium
GCCCGTCCGCGTTCGGCTTAACCTCCTGCGGAACCCCGCGGTACCACGCGACGGCTTTCGTTCCGGCGAGCTTCGCGCGAACGGTCGTTCCCTTGTTCTCTTCGAGCTCCGACATATTGACGAGCGTAAACGCGGCGCCCTTCGAGCCGTCCTTCTTCTCAAAGCAGCCGACGAGCAGCGGATCCTCGCATTCGAGCGCCTGAATCGCGGCGAAATCCTTGTACTCGTTCGACATCTTCAGATAGGGCGTTTCGTCGGAGCAGTTGTGCGTGAACGCGCCGATATTGCGGTACTTAACGTACTCGTCGGACAGGCGCCGCAGCTCCCATAAGACGGGCCGCGCGTCGTGCCACGCCGTCGTCTTGCGGCTCTTCGTATCGACGAGCGACGGGAACTCGTCGCGATAGCCCGCGTAAGTCCAGCAGAGAATGCACTTGCACCCGAACGAGAGCATCGAGTAGCACTGCCAGCGGTATTCCGCTTCCGTCGGCGTCCGTTTGCTCGGAATCCACGCGAACGTCTGAATATAGCACCAGAATTCGCGGTCGTATTCGCGCGCGACCGACGCGATGACGTTAATCGACTCGACGTAGTCGGCGTACGTCAGTTTCTTATGGTCCGCCGTCCAGTTGAGCGGATAGATATCCGTGCAAATGTATTTCGTATCGAACTTTTCGCAGAACGCCGCGCAGTATTTTCTGAAGAGGTCGGGATCCGCGTCGTAATATTCGATCGCCGCCGCGCCCGCGCCGTACTTCAGCTGCGCCGCGTTGGCGTACATCGGGAGAAGATTCACGTACGCCTCGTACCCCGTCGCCTTTTTGTACGGATTGCAGACCGCCGCGAGCTTGTCGTAATCGTCGCTCCCCGGCTCGTCCGTTACGTACGCGCCCGTATAGCTCGGATGATCGCAGTATTCCGCGTCCCCGACGAACGGCTCGCGGTACGACCCGTCGTTCACATAGACCTCGAATCCGAACTTGTCCCCGTACTTGAGCAGCTTCTGACTCGGAATACCGCCCATCGCGAGCACGAAATCGAAGCCGCAGTCGGCGTACGTGCGCGCGTACTCTTCGTCAAAGTCGCCGGGCCGGAAATTGCCCCACGCGCCGACCCGGAGCCGGTCGCGCTGGAAATATTCGCGGCTGTACGGCGACGCGACGTTCGTCCCGAGCGCGTCCCGAACCCGCGTCATAAGAACCTGCGCGACCCGGCCGCGCGGCGCGTCCTGCGGAATCGACTTCGCGAGCGCGGCGACCGGCTCGCCAAGCGCGTTATAGCGCGAAAAGTCGGCGAGTTTCTTTTGGAGCGCCGCGTGTTCTTCCGCGGTCAGCTTATCGCCGGGCCGGAACTTGCCGCCGGGCGCGGTCATAAGCTCGCGCGCGAGAACGAACCGCGCCGCCTGCTCGCACGGCTGGCCCGCGACGTCGGTCAGCCGCTGGGCGCGGTCTTCGAGCGCGAACGGACCTTTTCCGCTCGCCGCAAAGGTCGTAAATCCGCGCGACGACACGTCGCACATCGGCTCGACGACCGCCTTGCCGGACGCGTCTTTCCGAACCGCGACGACCTCTTCGCGCGTCCTTTTCGGCGTGAATTTGCCGAGTTCGGGCGCGTTCTCAATCAGATAGTCGGCGCGTTTGAAACCGGCGTCGAGCGTTCCGCCCGGCGCGACGCAACGCTGCCATTTTTCGGCAATCTCCATGGGGAGCGCGTAGTTCGGCTCGTCGTTCGCCGCGGCGAGAAAGTCGTTCGCCGACTTTTGCGAGTCGAAGAAGCCCAGACGGGAAATCGCGAACAGCGCGCCCGGCTCGCTCGGATTCGTCGGATCAAACCGGAACGAACAGATCTCCCCTTTCCACTGCTTATGCGCGAAAACGCGCATATCGACGACAAGATTATGCCACTCGCCGTCCGACGTTACGGGCAGCGGAGAATAGCTCTTGTCGCTCAGCGTCGGAAGCGTGTCGGTCGTAAAGAAGAGGCCGCCGAAAACGGCCTTCGTATTGTCGTACCTGTACCGCAGCGCGAAAAAGGGCCGTTCGTCGGCGGAAAACTTGATCGCGGGCAGGGATACCGTGCAGTCGGTCCCCGTCGCGTTAACGGTCGGAAGCCCGAACTCCGAAACGATTCGGCCCTGCCCCACGGACGCGGAGTCCGCCGCGTCCCCGTTGTTGAAGATCCAGACCGGCTCGGCGGCGAAAAGCGCGCCGCAAACAAACGCCGCCGCCGCGAACGCCGCGGCCGGCGTCAGACGAAATATTCTCATAGCGACCTCGAAAAAAAGACGGTTGAAAATAGTCGATATTCCCCGTCGACTCGTTGCGGAAAGGGAAAACCGGATTACAATTAACGGCGTTCATTGTAGCGGACGCCGACGGCAAATTCAACAGCCGCGGAGGCAATTTATTTTTTTTCGGGAGATAACAATGGCAGAGAAAAAAGTTCGCGTCGGAATCGTTATGGGAAGCGACAGCGACTGGGAAAAGATCAACGGCGTCGCCAAAGCGCTCGACGAATTCAACGTCGGATATGAAATTCACGTCATGAGCGCGCACCGCACGCCCGACAAAGTCCTCGCGTACGCGTCCGCCGCCAAAGAGCGCGGCCTAGGGGTTATTATCGCGGCGGCGGGCGGCGCGGCCCATCTCGCCGGCGTCGTCGCCTCCCACACGATCCTGCCCGTTATCGGAATTCCCGTCAAGACCGACATGATGGGCGGCCTCGACTCGCTCCTCTCGACCGTTCAGATGCCCGGCGACGTGCCCGTGGCGACCGTCGGAACCGGCTCGGGCGGCGCCCGCAACGCCGGAATTCTCGCCGTGCAGATTCTCGCAGGCTCCGACCCGGAACTCGCGCGCCAGCTCGTCTCGTTCAAGCATAAGCTCGTCGAGAAGATCGCCGCGAAAGACGCCGCGTTTCAGGAGAAGCTCGCGAACTCCTGACGCGCGTCCGATTTTGCAGGTTATAAAGAAAGCGCTAATTACAACGGTTATTTTAGTCGATAATAACAGAAGACGCTCCCGTTTCTCGGGCGTTCCGTTTTGTTATACCGCCCCGGCGGCCTTCCGATTCGCTCGGAAAACGCCGCGCTTTTTAGTGAGAATAGCCAATGTTCAACCCTTTCAAGCGCAATCAGGCGCCCGACGCGCCCAAAGCGTCCGATAAGCCCCGCGAGAGCGCCGCGGCCCTGAGCGCCGCGCGCGAACTCGAACTGCGCGCCGAAGCGCTCGATCACAGCGAAAGCGCGTTCAACGCGCGCGTCGCGAGCTTTGAGGCGCTCATGCGGCGTCAGGCGGAAGACGCGCTCGCAAACGCGGCCGCCGACCCTGCCCACGCCGACGAACTGGCCCGAATCGCCGACGCGCTCGAAGCGCGCGAAAAGAAGCTCGCCGCGCTCGCCGCGAATCTGCGCGAACGCGAAGTCGCGCTCGAACGCAAGACGCGCGCGCTCCAAGCGCGGGAAGAAGAGCTCGACCGCAAACGCGCCGAAAACGAGCGGTTCAGTCTCCGGCTCGCCGCCGCCAAACAGGAATTCGACGCGCAGGAGCGCCTCTTCGACGAACGCTCCCGTCAGACTCTCGAAACGATTCGGCGCCGGAAAGAGGAGCTCTGCCGGCTCGACAAAGCGGCGTAACCGGCGCCCTTTATCCGCGCTTCTTTTTCGGCATACTTTACGCGACCGTTCCGTCTTTAACCTTTCTTCGGGGCGGCCGCTTTTTTACTCTCTTGACAGGGCCCCGCGTCTTCTAAATCGGGCTAATTCTGTTATAATAATAGAATAGAGGGATTCTGCGTTTTCGCGCTTTTTTCAATAGGAAACGCGGGCCTCCGCGCGGCGGCGCCGTAATTCGCATACTATGACATATCGCCGCGCGCCATATTCGTCCTCCGGGAGCCTATATCTTGAAAACTACGCGTATCCTCGGCGTCAAGCCGTCCTTTATACCGATCCTGACCGCCCTGTTCCTCATTCTGGCGAGCGCCGGCCCGGCCGTCGACGCGCAGGATCTCTTTCAGATCGGCGGCGATTCCGCCGGGGGCGGGTTCTCCGTTAAGAACTTTGGCGTCGATTTCGGCGCCGGAGCCGCCGACAAAACCCTGACGGTCGACGCGGCCGTACTCGACGCGCCCGACAAAGTCGACGCCGCATGGAACGACGCGGAAACCGGCGCGCAGCCGGTCGGATTCCTCGCGATCACAACGACCGCCGCCGACGGCTGGCACATCTATACCGCGACGCAGGGGCCGGGCGGCAAACCGACCCAGTTCGTCGATCTGGCCGTAAGTCCGGAAAACGCCGGCGTTACGGTCGGAACTGCGCGGCTCGCCTCCGAATGGACCGACGCCAAGAGCGCGCTCGGCGACGACCTCGAAGAGCTCTTCGGCGCCTCCGAATGGATCGCGCCCCTCTACGCGGACGGGGACGTCGATCTGACGTCGCTCTCGATTACCGGGCAAGTCGACGCGCTCGCGTGCTCCGAGGGGGACGGCGGAACGTGCGTGCCCCAGAAAGTCGAATTTACCGCGCAATACGCCGAGCGCTACGCCGTCCCGATCCTCGAAGCGGCGCAGGAGCTCATGGCCGCGCCCCAGGAGGAGCCCGCGGCCGAACAGCCCGGCGCCGAACAGACGCAACCCGAAGTCGCCGAATCGGATCCGGCGGCCGAACAGCCGGCCGCGCCCGCGCACATTAAGTCGTATGCCGGCGCGCGGTTCCTGATACTGCTCCTCATGGCGTTTTTCGGCGGTCTCATACTCAATATAACGCCGTGCGTTCTGCCGGTCGTCGGGCTCAAGATCCTCTCGTTCTTCGAGCAGGCGGGCCGGAGCCGCAAGAGCGCGTTCCTGCTCAACGTCTGGTACACGCTCGGCGTCATGATCGTCTTCGGCGTCTTGGCGTGCTTCGTATCCGGCCTGAGCAGTCTCTTTACGCACGGACTCTTCCAGATCCTCATGAGCGCGATCGTCTTCGTTATGGCGCTCAGTCTCATGGGCGTATGGGAGCTGGAGACGCCCGCGTTCCTCGGCGGCAGTAAGTCGACCGAGCTCTCCCAGAAGGAAGGGCCCGCCGGCGCCGTCTTTAAGGGCGTGATTACGACCCTGCTCGCGATTCCCTGCGGCGCGCCCCTCCTGAGCCCGACCCTCAACTGGGCAAGTTCGCAGCCGTTCGGGGTCGTCTTCGCGGTCTATCTCGTAATCGGGCTGGGCATGGCGTCCCCCTTCCTGCTCGCGGGCGCGTTTCCGGAACTCCTCAAATTCTTCCCGAAGCCGGGCGAATGGATGGAGACGTTCCGCAAAACGATGGGATACTTCCTCCTGATCGCGGTTTTGTGGATACTCTACTCCGCGCCGCTGGAATATCTCGTTCCCTCGATCGCGTGCCTCTTCGCGCTCTGGTTCGCATGCTGGAACGTCGGCCGGAATCAGTGGGAAGTCGAGAATCCCGGCAAAAAGGCGAAGAGCTGGATCGTCTCGCTGATTGTGCTCGCGATTGTCGTCGTCTGCTCCTTTAACTTCCCCGGCAATCCGAATAAGACGACGCTCGAATCGGCGAGCGAAGCGAAACTCATGCGCTGGGCGGTCCGCGCCGAACGGTCCGGAGCGCTCGAAAAGGCGCAAGGGGAGCATTGGGCGCTCTTTAGCCCCGAGACGCTCGAAGCGGAGCTCCAAAAGGGCCGAACCGTCGCCGTCGACTTTACCGCCGACTGGTGCATGAACTGCAAGTTCCTCGAAAAGACAATTTTGCACACGCCCGAAATCGAAAAGCTCTTCGACGAAAAGAATATCCTCACGCTCACCGCCGACTGGACGAATCAGGACGCGCAGACGCCCGATATTCTCGCCATAAACGAGCTGCTCGACGCCAACGGCGCGCGCCAAGTCCCGACCCTCATGATCTTTACGCCGCAGAATCCGGATAAGCCGATCGTCCTCACCGGGCTCTATTCGAAAGCGGCGCTCGTCGAGACGCTCAACGCGCTATAATTGGAAATAACTGCGAAATCAAGACTAACGAAAGAGAAGGAAGAAGAACATGGCGTCGAATCAGGAAGCTCTGGAAGCGCTGCGCTGGAAAAAGTTCCCCGTCTTGAACGACGGATTTGTCTGCCTCGTCGACGTCATGGGTTCCGACGACGCGATCGTACAGGCCGCGCGCGTAAGTTACGGCGAGGGAACGAAATCGGTCTCCGACGACCGGACCCTCATCCGCTATCTCATGCGCCACCGGCACACTACCCCGTTCGAAATGGCGGAAGTCAAGCTGCTCGTGCGCGTCCCGATGGACGCGTGGCGCCAGTGGATTCGGCATCGGACCGCGTCCGTAAACGAATATTCGACCCGCTATTCCGTCGCGATCGACGCCGCCCAGACGACCGAGCCGGACGGATGGCGCATGCAGGCGACGACGAACCGCCAGGGGAGCGCGGGCTACTTCGACCCGGAGCAGGGCGAAGCGCTCACCGCGGCCGAGCGCCAGTTCCAAGCGGACGCGCGCGCGCTCTACGAGAAGCGCGTCGAACTTGGCGTCGCGCGCGAGCAGGCGCGAAAGGACCTGCCCCTGTCGACCTATACGCAGGCGTATTGGAAGTGCGACCTGCACAACCTGTTTCATTTTTTGAGTTTGCGCATGGAGAAGCACGCGCAGCTCGAGATCCGCGAGTACGCGACCGTCATCGGAGAAGAGATCGTTAAGCCGCTCTTCCCGTGCGCGTACGGCGCGTTCGCCGACTACGTACTCGGCGCGGAAACCCTCTCCCGACTGGAGCAGGAGACGGTCGCAAGACTCGCCGCCGCAAAGAAACTGCCCGCGACCCTCGACGACTTTATGGCGTGCGGGGATCCGAGCTGGCAGGGCCTGACGCGATGCCGCGAGCGCGACGAAGCGAAAGAAAAACTTATAAAGATGGGGCTTATCGTAGAAGATTGAGCGATAACGGGAAGCGAAAACAGTTAGACCAGGAGAACGACGATGCAACGAAAAACGTACTTTTCATTAGTTCTCGCCTTAACGGCGGCGGTCGGTCTTTGGAACGGCGGCGCGCTCGCGACGGCGCAGGAGCCGCCGCAGGAAACGGAAGATTTCTCGCTCGCCGACGACGGGCAGGACGAGGAACTCCCGCCGCTCGTACTGTCGACCGACGGCGAAGAAGAAGAGACCGCCGAGGAACCGAAGGCGGAGCCCCAGGAAGCCGAAGAGCCGGAAACGATTCCCCCGCAGGCGGTCGTTAAAGAAGACCCGAAATTCCCCTACGAGGAAGTCCCGCTCGACGCGCCCGAACTCGTACTCCCGGAAGGCCAGGAGCTCACGGAAGAACAGATGCGCGAGCTCTCGAATCAGCCGCTCTTTAAAGAGTTTACCAACGCGATCGGCGACGTCGCGCCCATGCCCGGCGAGATCGACGTCGACTCGCTCGACGTGCCCGGCGCGAAACTCGTTATGCCCGGCGAAACGGTCGTCGTCGACCCGCAGATTCCGGAAATCTCGTTAGAGGAAGCCAACAGCGCGCTCGACGAAGTGCTCGAAATCGCGAACTGCGATCTCGACGCGCTCTGCGTCGAAGAAAAAGACCGCGCTACGATCGCGCAGCTCGACGCGGAAATCCAGCGCCTCTGCCCGTTATGGATCGGCGCCGAACTCAATCGCGCGACCGTCGGACGTCGCGAGCTCAACTGGCGTCAGCCCGGCGCGGCGCTCTACTCGACGACCGACCCGAAGCCGGTCGACGCGCAAGGCTCCGACTGGGCCATGGCGGTCGCCGGCCCTTACTTCTTCCAGGTCCTCGATTCGGAGACGGGCGAGCCGTTCTATACGAAGGCGGGCGACTTTGAGCAGATCGACCCCATGAACCTTGCGTCCGCCGCGCTCGTACGCGACGGGCGGACCTATCTCCTCACGCTAGAGCCGGGCAAAGTCGTCCCGACCGGGCGCGCCGAACGCGTTCGCGTTAAAGAGGACGGGCAGGTCCAGGGAACCGACGCGGCGGGCCGGCTCGTTACCGACGTCAACCTCGCCAATATCCCGCTCTTCCTCTTCGACAATCCCGCGAGACTCCAGTCGGCCGACGGCGTCTTCTTTACCCCGACGCCCTTCTCCGGCGAGCCGCGCCAAGTCAAGCTCCTGCCCGGCTCAAAAGGCGTTCTCATGCCCGGAAAAGTCATGCTCTCCAACGGCAAGCCGGAAGAGATCTTCGCGAGAATCTCGACCCTATGCAAGTCGAAAAAACGGCTCGTAGAGATCCTCTCCCAGCCCCGCCTGCAGTGACCCCGGCCGACAAACCGCCCAAAGTTAACCCCCGCCGCGGCGCAGTATAAAGCAGCCGAGCGGCAAAGTTAACCCGCCGAAAAATCGCAAACGCCGCCCAACGGAAATCCCCCGCCGGGCGGCGTTTTTTACGCGCGCAAATAAAAAGCCAAACGCAGCCCCCGCCCCACATAACAGCGATGCGGCAAAGCCGCGAGCCGTCAATCCGCCGCAGGCGGAAAGCCGCCCCCATTGGGGGCGGACGCCCAAACCAAGCCCCCGCAACGCAATAAAGAACAACCGACGCCCCCCGCCCAAAGGGCGGTGAGCCGCCGCCGATGGCGGCGGACGCCCGGAATCAGACGCCGCGCCGTCGAAATAAAAAAAGCAACGCCCCCCATAACAGCGATGCGGCAAAGCCGCGAGCCGTCAATCCGCAAAGCGGAAAGCCGCCCCCATTGGGGGCGGACGCCCAAACCAAGCCCCCGCAACGCGCTAAAGAACAACCGTCGCGCCCCCCGCCCAAAGGGCGGTGAGCCGCCGCCGATGGCGGCGGACGCCCGGAATCAGAACCCGCGCCGTCGAAGTAAAAAAAGCAACGCCCCCACAACAGCGATGCGGCAAAGCCGCGAGGCGTCAATCCGCGAAGCGGGAAGCCGCCCCCATTGGGGGCGGACGCCCAAACCAAGAATCCGCAACGCGCCAAAGAACAACCGTCGCGCCCCCCCGCCCAAAGGGCGGTGAGCCGCCGCCGCTGGCGGCGGACGCCCAAACCAAGCCCCCGCGTTATCAACACGCCGTTTTTTTGCCAATTCATCCTCTTGGCGCTTGAACTGCCGCCGTCAGTCAGGTATCATATCCCTAAGTTAAACCGTATATCTGCGAAACTTCCAAAATCGCAAGGCGTCAAAGCCGAAACAAACGAAAGGAGGTAAAGAAATGCATACGAAAAGCCAAGCTCTTTTAATTCTTGCTCAGGCATACGAGAAGTGCGGCGGCGTCTTCGCCGATAAAATCCGCGACGCGTATCTTTACGGCTCCTACGCGCGGGGAGATTTTGACGCGGAAAGCGACGTCGACATTCTCGTTACGGTCGACATGGAGCCCGAAACCCTCGCCGCCTTCAGAAAAAAGGTCTCGGCAATTAACAGCGAATTAAGCCTTGAGCACGACGTTACCGTCTCAATTACGGCAAAACCTCTGAAACAGTTTCAACGCTACTCCGATATTCTCCCTTATTATCGGAACGTCGTCAGGGAGGGAATTCGATATGCGGGCTGACGGCATACAGGCTCTGTCCGAGGCGCGGCAGTAGTGGACGCCCAAACCAAGCCCCCGCAACGCGTTAAAGAACAACCGTCGCGCCCCCCGCCCAAAGGGCGGTGAGCCGCCGCCGACGGCGGCGGACGCCCGGAATCAGACGCCGCGTTATCTCCCCAAAACGGCGCGCCAAAACGAAAAATGTATTCTCGGTTACAGCGCCGAACAAACGGCGAAGCGCCGTAACGTTATAGCGAACCGGACGTTGCGTCCGGCTGGGCGCCCTGACGGGCGCGTGCGCGGCCAAACGCCACGCCGCGGCGGTCCGCGACGCGTTCATTTGCGCGACGGTTAAACCGGCCGTTTCCGGCCGGTTTTTGGAGGCCGCGCCCCCCGCCGCAGGCGGTGAGCCGCCGACGACGGCGGCGGACGCCCGGAATCAGACGCCGCGTTATCAACCGAACCGGTCCGTC
>CADACS010000105.1 GCA_902786505.1 uncultured Planctomycetota bacterium
AACTGCTGCTCTCGGAAGCGGAAATTCCCGTCGATCTCATTCGCGCGGTGCTGCGTCAGGCGACGCTCTCCGATATGTGCGTGCCCGTCTTCTGCGGCTCGGCCCTCGACGGAGTCGGCGTTCAGCCCGTTATGGACGGCGCCTGCTATTATCTGCCCGCTCCGAACGACCTGCCCGCGATCGAGGGCGTCGATCCCGCCAATCCGGAAAAGAAGGAGACGCGCGAACTCGTCGATTCTGATCCCTTCTGCGCGCTCATTTTTAAAATTGAGACGCATCCGCACGGCGACATGTACTTCGTACGCGTCTATTCCGGAACGCTCAAAGCGAATTCGCGCGTTTTGAATCCCCGCGCGAAGGAAAAAGAGAACGTGCCCCAACTCTGGCGCATTCAGGCGGATCACCGTTCGCTCGTCGATTCGGTCTCCGCGGGCGATATCTGCGGGGTAATCGGGCTGCGCTTCAGCGTAACCGGCGACACGCTCTGCGACGTCAAAAAACCGATTCTTCTCGAATCGATTACCTTCCCGCAAACGGTCGTTTCCATGGCGATCGAGCCGGAATCCTCCGACGAACAGAAGAAACTCGCCGAAGCGCTCGAACAGATGCGCAAGCAGGATCCAACCTTCCAAACGACGGTCAACAAAGAGACCGGTCAAACGCTCGTCTCCGGCATGGGCGAGCTGCATTTGGAAGTCGTTAAGCACCGCCTGCTTCGCGAATTCAAACTAAACGTGCGCGTGCGCGAACCGCGCGTGAGCTATCGCGAAACAATCAAACGCGCTGCGACCGTAACGGGAGGGGGGCGCCGCGTCTTTGCCGGCGTCACGCACTTCGCGGAAGTATCGCTCCGGATGGAGCCCATCGAAGACAGCCAGGAGATTGTCGTCGTCGACGAATACAAAGACGAACTCTTCCCCGCCGAATGGCGGCAGATCGTCGCCGACGCGATTCGAGAAGAAGCGCAAGGGGGCGGTCTGCTTGGATTCCCGCTCATCGGCATGAAGGTCGCTTTCGTCGGCGGGCAATTCAACGACGTCGAAACGAACGAAGTCGCTCTAAGGTACGCCGTCGGAGACGCTTACCGCAAAGGCCTAGAGGAGTCCGGGGTCGCGCTCATGGAACCGATCATGAAGCAGGAGATTCAGACTCCCGACGAATACGTCGGCGACGTCGTCGGCGATATCAACCAGCGTCGCGGAGTCGTCTCGAACACGCTCAATCGCGGCAAGTTCACCGTGATCGAGGCGGAGACGCCCCTGTCGAATCTCTTCGGCTATTCGTCCGCCCTTCTCGGGCTCACGAAGGGACGCGCGAGCTCGTCCATGGAACTGCTCAAATACGGGCCGGCGCCCAACGAGGTCGTTAAGAGCTTCATGCTCGAATAGGCGCCGAAACGCGCTCCGGTCAAAACAGAGCCGCCGGTCCGTTTCTCACGATCGGCGGCTTTTTTCTTCTTGGGAGCCGAGGCGGCGCGCGGCGCTTGATTTTCGGCCCGGCCCTCGTTATAATCGCGCGGGACGCGAGCTCGGCTTCGCCGGTTTTATTTCATATTAACTCTTCGGAAAGGAACGCGATGGAAACCTCGTTCGAACGTTTGGCTACTCCGCTCGAAAAGGCGGAAGACTTTATTAAAAACGAAACGCAATTCCACTTGGGAATGCTCACGACGGAACAGTCGCACCCGAAAACGCGAACTCTCTCGCAGACCTTGCAGAACGACGTTCCCGCCGGCATGCTGCAGCTCTACTCCGTCGACGACGACCTGCCGCCCGTCCTGAAAAAGACGGTCGCGTCCCCCGAATTCGCAAATTTGCAAGACGCGATCTATAAGGCGCTCGCCGCAGGCGGACGCGTCAGTTTCAGCGGCTGCGGCGCGACCGGCCGACTCTCCATTCTGCTCGACGCCGCCAATAAGAAATTCTGCCGCCAGAGCGCCCAGAAATTACCCGAACGCGCCGACCTTTTCAAGACGCTCGCCGCGCAAACAAACGCCATTATGACCGGCGGCGACTTCGCGCTCATTCGGTCTGTCGAGAGTTTCGAAGACTTTATCTCGTTCGGCAAACGCCAGTACGAAGAGTCGGGAATCGGCCCCAACGACGCGCTCGTCGCCATTAGCGAAGGGGGCGAGACGTCGTCCGTCATCGGCACGATTCACGCCGCGCTCGACGCGGGTATTCCGGCGTTCTTCCTCTTCAATAACCCGTCGGACCTCATGGCGTCGCGCGTCGAACGTTCGCGAGCCGTTATTGAAGATCCGCGCGTTACCGTCGTCAACCTGACGACGGGCCCTATGGCGATCGCGGGCTCCACGCGTATGCAGGCGACGACGATCGAGCTGCTCGTCGCCGGATTCGCGTTCGAAACCGCGCTCATGCGCCGACTTAAAGACGTCCTCTCTCCGGAAGAAGTCGCCGCGCTCGGATTCGACGACAGAACCCCCGCGGAAAAAGCCGCCGATTTCGACGTCATGCTTACGGAAATCCGCTCCGACGCAAACGTCAAGACGGCCGCCGATTACGTCGACTTCGAATGCGATCTCTACAAGCGCGGGGGACGAGTTACGTACTTCGCTCGCGATTACGAACTCGACATCTTTACCGATACGACGGAACGCTCCCCTACCTTCAAGATTCCGCCGTTCCGCTCCCTTGACGAAACCGACGCGCCCGCCCCTTGGGCCTTTGTTAAAGATCCGCTCCGCTCGGCAAAAGACGCGTGGGTTTGGCTCCTCGGAGGCGTCGAACCGCGCTGCATCGAGTGGACGCCCGACGACTATCGCGCCATGGGCGGAACCTCCGCGCAAATTAACGATCCGCCCAAAATCGGCCGGCAAACGGTTTACCGGTTCCCGATCGGTAATGAAAACGACCCGTCCCGATACGAGGGAATTCCAAACGCCGCCGTCGCGCTTCTGGCCGATTCGGAAACGAAACGCTGGGGCGACGCAAACGACGAATGGTTCGCCGCGTATCTCGACTGCGCGAAACCGTTTGAACGCAAAGTCGCCTTCCTCGTCAACAATACGAACGACGGCGCGCCCGCGCAGGCGAACGTCGACGGCGTAACGGTCTTCGCGTTCAATATGGCGATCCCCGCCACCCCGCTCGACGTTTTCGCGCACATTGCCGTCAAGTTGATTCTCAATAATATTTCGACGGCGACGATGGGAAAATACGGCCGCCTCAACGGGAACTGGATGGCGCACGTCGACGCGACGAACAAGAAGCTCATCGACCGCAGCGTCCGGCTCGTCTCCGAAATTGGCGCCGTCGACTATAAAACGGCGTGCGTCACGCTCTTCGAGGCGCTTGAAGAGATGGAATCGTGGCCGCTCGACCGTAAAAAGACGATCTCGCCCGCCGCGTACGCCGTCGAACTTTTGAAGAAAAAATCGAACGCGTAACTTGCCGTTTCGCGTTATCGTTCTATAATAATCTCAGAAATCGGGGAGCGGTCGGTTAGGCCGCTCCCCTGTCGAACGTAATGTGGGCGCTTTGCAAACGCAAGGCTGAGAAGAACCGCTTGAACCTGATTCGGATAATGCCGACGAAGGAAATTGCTTCGACGCTCTAACCTGCGGCCGTTCTTTGCCGCGCGCAAGCGTCTGCGTTTCCTTCGAACCTAAGAAGGAAAAGCAAATGCTTAACAATCATCTTGAAAATGTGGTTTCCGCCGCGATTGTCTCCTCTTTCAGTAAAAAACTCTTGAACAATCTTGATATCGACGTCGCTGTCGTCGGGGCGGGTCCTTCCGGTCTCGTCGCCGCGAAAACGCTTGCAGACTCCGGTTTTAAAGTCGCTATTTTCGAACGCGATCTTGCGCCTGGCGGCGGCGTCTGGGGCGGCGGCATGCTCTTTAACGAAGTCATTGTCCAGAAAGAAGCGATCGAGATTCTCAATGAATTCAACGTCGCGTCGAAAGAACTGGAAGAAGCGCCGGGTTATTACAGCGTCGATTCCGTCGAAATGGCGTCAGGTCTCATCTACGGCGCGACCCACGCCGGCGCGAAAATCTTCAACGCGATGAGCGTCGAAGACGTCGTCTTCAAGAACGACGCGATCGGCGGCCTCGTTATTAACTGGGCGCCCGTCGAACGTCAGCGCATGCACGTCGATCCGCTCGTCGTTATGTCCAAGTGCGTTCTCGACGGAACCGGCCATCCGTGCGAAGTGCTCACGCTCGCGGCGCGAAAAGCGCACATTAAACTCGACACGCCGACCGGCGAGATTATCGGAGAACGCCCCATGCAGGCGGAACAGGGCGAAATCTCGACCGTCGAAAATACGCGGGAATATTTCCCCGGTCTTTACGCATGCGGTATGAGCGCCAATAACGTTATGGGCGGCTACCGCATGGGCCCAATCTTCGGCGGCATGCTCCGCTCCGGCAAAAAAGTCGCCGGGCTCATCGCCGAAGCGCTCAAAAAATAAGACGTTCGGGAAAATTGCGCGGAATCTTTTGAGCCTCCGCGCGTCTGAGAATTCGTCGCAACAAGAGACGCGTCGCCTTTGCAGCGGCGCGTTTTTTGATACAATAGACAAACTAGCGAAGAAATTCGGCGTTCAATTAAGCGCGGCAAGGCCCGCTTGCGCCGAATCCGAACGGCGAGGCCGTTCCATTCGACTCCTTTTGTAATTAGTTCGCAGACGCCATGAACGTTTCCAGAACCGACGCGATCCCGGCCGCGGAATCAAACGCAGCGCGAGAGAACGGCTCGCGCATTCTCTTTTCGATTCTCATTCCGGTCTACAACGAACAGGCGTACCTTGCGCTCGTCGTCGACCGCGTCTTAGCCGCGCCGCTCCCGCAAAACGTCGACCGCGAACTCGTCCTCGTCGACGACTGCTCGACCGACCGTTCTCCGGAAATCATTAAAGAGCTCGTCGAACGCTATCCGAATACGGTTCGCGCCTTCCGCCAACCGAAAAATCAGGGCAAAGGCGCCGCGATCCGGCGCGCGATCAAGGAGATGACCGGCGACTACGCTATTATCCAAGACGCCGACCTCGAATACGATCCGAACGAGTACTCGCTCATTCTCGCGCCCCTGCTCGACGGCCGCGCCGACGTCGTCTACGGATCACGGTTCGCGACGCGCGAGACTCGCAAGGTCCTGCAATATCATCACAAACTCGGCAATCTCTTTCTCACGCACCTTTCCAACTTCACCACGGGGCTCGACCTCACCGACATGGAAACGTGCTATAAAGCGTTTCGCGCCGACGCGTTAAAGTCGATTCCGCTCCGATCCAACCGCTTCGGAATCGAACCGGAAATCACCGCCAAAATCGCCAAGAGAGGCTGGACGGTCTACGAAGTCCCCATTAGCTACAACGGCCGGCGCTATTCCGAAGGAAAGAAGATCGGATGGAAGGACGGCGTAAGCGCGATTCGCCTCATTCTGAAATACTGGTTTATCGACGACAGCTTCTACGACGAAGACGAGGATTCCGATTCCGCGCAGCGTCCGGAACATTCCAAGAATTTCGGCAAGACGCTTGTCAAGCAAGCGGAACCGTGGCTCGGGCTAAAGACGCTCGAACTCGGCGCGGGCCTTGGCGCCATCTCCCGTTTCCTCCCCCAGAAAGAGAAGTTGACCGTTACGGAATCGGACGAACGCCGGCTCAAGTTCCTGCGCGCGTCCTACGACGGAAACGCGGTCGTCGACGTTCAGAAACTCGATCTCGCGACCGGCGAAACGTCGATCGACCCTGCCGCGGCCGGTCTGTACGACTCCGTCGTCTGCTTCAGCCGGCGCGCCGCGCTCGACCTTGATTCGCCGGAAGCGTTAGCGCGCGTTAAAAAGTACCTGGCGCCCAACGGCAGACTCGTCTTTGACTCGCTCGCTAAGAGCAAAACGAAAGACGGAAAGACGCAAGGCCATACGCCGGGGGAAATTAGAAAGGCGCTCGCGAACGCCGGTTTGAGCGTTCTCAAGATTCAGTCGTTCGCCTCGATCGAAAAGTTCTTTCTCAAGAAAAGTCCCAAGACAACGTCGCAACTGGGCTTTAAGACGTTCGATATGCTCGTGTCGCACACGCGCTGGCTGGACTCGATGCTCCCGGCGACGCGCTATTTCGTCGTCGCGAAATACCGGCCCGAAAATTCAAAAGAGGACGGCGCGCAAAAAGAGTAACTGCGCCGTAAAAGCGCGCAAAAGAGCCTAAAAGGGACAGAGCGATCTATCCCTTTTTTCATTTTTGTCGGCGTATAGCCGTAGGATTTACTTAACGAAGTAGTAACGGCACTTCGGGCAAATCTTATAGCCCGCGTCGATCTCCCACTCGCATTGCGGGCAGATCTTCTTAGTGCGCGTATTCTTCTTCACCCAATCGTCCTGTTCCGGAACCGGCTGCCCCGACTCCGCGGCCGCGGCGGCGGCTTCAGCGGCGCGTTTTTCTTCTTCCTCTTCTTCGGCGCGTCTACGCAGAACGTCGCTAATGCCAAGCACGCGAAGAATCGAGGAATCGCTGGGCGGAGCGTCCTTCTTTTCGGGAATATGAACCTTGGCGCCGCACGCGGGGCAGTGTCCGGTCGTGCCGGCTCGCTTGTCAGGAGCCGTCAGACGGTGACCGTTAGGACAAGTTACAACAATACTCATCGTAAACTCCTTTCGCGCTCTTAATGCAAAATCACGCAGAGAATATCAGCGAAACCGTTTAACGAGTTTGGGGGCTCGCTAAACGCGGCATAGGCAGGTAAAAAGCCGTTGTTCCCTACCGCCAATGGGCTCTGCGCAACAGTTACGGAATCGGCGTTCCGATAAGTTTCGCCGCGTCGCCGCATTGCGTTTTGTGGGGCGCTAACCGCTAGTCTGATTATAACGAAAACATAGGCGAATAGTATCGCGCAATAGAAAAAAAATATTTTTTTTCAAAAATTGCCGTTCTTCACGCCGATTATAACGGGCGCGTTAATTTTTTTGTTAATATTTCGCTTCTATTCTTCAAACGTTTTAAGTCTCAAAGAACCGCGCCTGAGAAATATCCAATATCCGGAACAGGAAAAAACGCCCTTTTTGATAAAAATAGACCGTCTGTTTTGACGCGCGTTTCAAAAAGAATTATACTAAGGACGCGGGGAAAAGCGGCCTGAACTATCGCCGCTCTCCCCTGTCGCGTATATTCGGTCTCCGTCGCGTTTAAGGAGTTTTATCTTGTCCGCCGTCAAGTCCTTTACTATTGAAATCATCGCTTCGCCGCAGCCAACCCGCACGTTTCGCGCCGCCCTCTTTGACTTTGACGGAACGCTAAGCCTCGTGCGCGAAGGCTGGCAGAACGTCATGACGCCTTACTTCTGCGAAGTTTTGGCCGAAGTCGCGGAGCCAGCCCGCGAATCCGCGGAGGATATCGAACGTGTTGTGCGCGATTTCGTCGATAAGATCACCGGCAAGCAGACGATCTACCAGTGCATCCAGCTCGCCGAAGAAGTCAAAGCGCGCGGGGGAACTCCGCTTGATCCCCTCCTCTACAAAAAAGAATATCTCCGCCGACTTCAGGAGCGAATTCAGAACCGTATCGAAAAACTTGAGTCGGGCGCGGCAAAGCCCGACGATTTTGTCGTGCCCGGCGGACGGAGGTTTCTGCAAATCCTCCGCGACGCCGGGATTAAACTCTATCTCGCGAGCGGAACAGACGAATGCTACGTCAAACGGGAAGCGGAACTCCTGCAGCTTACGCCGTTTTTCGACGGCGGAATCTACGGCGCGCAGGACGACTACAAAACGTTCTCCAAAGCGCTCGTTATCGAACGGCTTATTAAAGTCAACGCGATCGACGGCGCCGAACTCGTCGGATTCGGAGACGGATACGTAGAAATTGAAAACGTACGCGACGTCGGAGGGTACGCCGTAGGCGTCGCCACAAACGAAGCGAATCCCGGAGCCGGAGTCGACGCGTGGAAACGCGGGCGGCTTCTCAACGCCGGGGCAAGCGCGATCGTCCCCGATTTCAGCGAGCCCGAACGGCTCTTCGCGTTCCTTTCCGGAAAAGATCAGTAGCGTTCAACTTCATTTCACACGCGTTTGCGTAAGAGGGCCCGACATGTCCGCTATGCCAATCCAACCTCACGCCGCAGCCTTAGATTTTGCTCGACTCGCCGAACGGCTCGAAGCGCTCGTTAAGGTTAAAACGCCGAAAATCGCCGTTCTCGGCGACTTCTGCCTCGATAAGTATCTCTACGTCTATCCGGAACTTGACGAAATATCCGTCGAGACGAAGAGCGTCGCGTATCAAATCCGCGCGACCCGGCTCTTCGCGGGCGTGGGCGGCACGATTGCCAATAATCTGCGCGCGCTCGGCGCCGATACGTACTGTTTTGGCGCCGTCGGCGGAGACGGCGAGGGATACGATCTCCTGCGCGAGTTGCGTAAAATCGGCGCAAATACCGACGGAATTGTCGTTTCCGACGGTATTCTTACGTCGACCTACATGAAACCGATGCGGCCCGCTCCCGTCTTTACGGGCGGCCCCCTTCAGTCCCCCGACGAAGGCGCGTGGATCGAAGGGAACCGATACGACGTTCGCAATCCCGAGCGCGTCCCGGAAGAGACGGTCGCGCAAGTCAGGGAGCGCTTTCTGGCAAAACTGCCGACCTTCGACGCGGTCGTCGTCTCCGATCAGTTTGCGTCCGGTTCCGAGGCGGTCTTTTCGGCTGAGTTCCGAAAATTCGTCGCCGACGCCGCGCGCGAGAACCCAAACGTATTCTTTCTGTGCGACTCGCGTTTCTTTATTAACGAGTATCGGGAAACGCTTGTTAAATGCAACGCGAACGAGCTCTTCGACGCGTACGCCGTCGCCCATGGCGCTCAGGAACGGCGCGAAACGACGCTCGACGGCGATTCCGAAACGAAAGTCGACAAGCTCTGCGAAGCGGCCGAATGGCTTGCGCGCCGCAATCGCCGCCCCGTCCTCGTAACGCGCGGCGCCTCCGGGTCAATTCTCGTCGAAATAGACGCCCAAGAGCGCACCGCCGCGACGGAAATCCCCACCAATCGGGTCGAGCCCCCTATCGATATCTGCGGCGCGGGAGACGCGACTAACGCCGGCCTCGCGTTCGCCAAAGCGCTTGGATTCTCCCTGGCGGAAGCCGCCTATCTCGCCGGCGTCGTTTCCTCCATTACGATTAAGCAGATCGGCGTTACCGGCGTGGCGTCCGTACCGCAAGTTCTCGACGCGCTGCGAAAAAACGCCGCGCGTCAAAAGTAAACTGACAAAATGGATTTACAACAAATGACAAATCCTGATTTGAAAGAGCTTATCGGAGAAATAGAAGCGCTCGCCGAACACAGCGCCGAATTGAACGCGGGCCTGCTAGCAGCGCGAAAATCCGCGATGCAGCTGCAAAGCGAGATTGAGAACGGCGCCGAAACGCAAGACTCCCAAAACAATAATTTGACCTTTGAAGAGCTCAAAAAGGGAGTCCAAAGTATCGTTGCCGATAAATTTAAAAGCGAAAACGACATATGGATTCATCCCATAAAAGAGGAGTTTATTCCTTATCCCTTTGTTTCCATAGAAGAACGAAAAGCGCGGGGATCTAACACGCGTTTCATTTCTTTTATCAACTTTAAAGGGGGCGTCGGTAAAACGACGCTGACGGCCAATCTTGCGGCGGCTTTCGCGTCGGGAAATTACACCTTGCCAGACGGCGAATCGCAAAGAAAACCGCTTCGCGTTCTCGTCGTCGATCTTGATTTCCAAGGAACCCTTAGCGACCGATGTGCGCGAACAAAGGACGGCCGCTCAACTTCTGTTCACTCCGAAAAAAAGTCCGCACTCGCTCGATAAGCTGGCGATCCCGTTTGTCGAGTGCGAACATGCCAAAATTATCCCCGGAGATCATCTCATCGATTTCGCCGATAATAAATCGCTGCTGTTTCAAACGTTTGACATTTATGAAAGGCGTTTTGAATTTCGCAGTTGGTTCCTTTGCGACTATGTTTTCGAAAACTACGATCTCGTGATCTTTGACTGTCCGCCCCGCAAGACAGCCTCGTCCATTAACGCGATGGCATGCTCAGATTTTGTCTTTATGCCCACGTGCGCAAACGACTTTGACGCGGAAGGGATCTATAGGACGATCGAATGGTTTATTCATTTTGCGTATAATTTGCGGCTCCCGACCGCGATTGGCGGCGTCGTTTTCAACCGCATCAACGCCAAAAATAAAATGTCCGGGTATGAGCTCAACGTCAAAGCGCAAATCGGCAATATGATTCAATCCGCGTTTCAATTTGCCGAAGGCGACGCCGCCGAAGCATACAAAACTTATGAAAGCCGACACGGACTTCCCCGCATACTCAATTCCTTTATCCCGAAGCGTTCCGGCAGTAATTCCATTAATGGTTCTCAGCCTGACGCGCTCAACGGGTCCAAGAGATTCGGAAATCTATTTGTCAATCTGGCAACGGAAATTTACGGAAGGATTTACCAATGACGCAAGAAAAAAACACGACGTCTTTTTTACAGTATCTTCAAACCGTAGCTCCTTTTCTTTCGTCGGATATTAAGAAAGAAGCGCTCGCTCTCGTCTCGCTCTTTGAAGCGTTTGGCGTAGAGAAAGTCGCCGATCTTTCAAAGCCGGTTCTGGACATGCAGAAAAAGATCAAGAATTCTGCAGACGGGTTCTCGAAGCGGGTCGAAGCTTATTTTGCCGCTAAGAATTCGGGCCAAACGCCGGCGGAAACGGCGGAAACGCTCGCCGACGATTTCAAAAAGATGACCGCCGCCGATATCAAAAAAATCGCGAAAAAGTTCGACGTCAATCTTGCGGCTAAAACGGACGCCGACGCGTTTGCGAATTGGCTTCAAACGGGAACCAAGCCTCCGACCCCCGAAGAAAGACTCAAAGACGAGATCGCGCCCTATGTCGCAAAAGCGGTACAAATTAGAGACGCGAACCCCCGCGAACTGTCAGAAGAAGCTTCGAACGAGTTTCTGGCGATCGCGGACAAAATCAAGAAGGTCTATAAAGTCGACGGTTTAAAAGCTTTCATTAAGGGATACGGCCGCGAGCCTATCGGCAAGACGGCGGCCGCGCTTCGCAAAGAGATCGCGGGTTACCTCGCGCAAATAGCTAACAGTAGGTTCAAAATCTTTGAACGAGAGTTTTGAGCGCCGCAAGACAAACAAGGCAATACGCAAATGACACAATACCTGTCCCGGGACGCGTTAGAAACGCTCCCCCTTTCCGCCCGCGTTAATAAACTCGACGTTCGGCGCGACGTTATCGATCCCGCAGTCTATCCCGTTAAACTCAGCGACGAAGCGTGGCGCGACGTCGAAACGACGGCCGACGAAATCCGGCGCGCCAAGAAGCTCGGCGCCGCGCGCATATGCACGTACGGCGCCCACTCGATTAAGAACGGGCTCGGCCAAGTCCTCGCGCGTCTCGCCGAAGGGGGCTGGATCACGCACTTCACAACCAACGGCGCGGGCGTTATTCACGACTGGGAATTCGCGTTCCAAGGCAAGTCGGGAGAAGACGTTCGACGGTATACTTCCGAAGGGCAGTTCGGAATCTGGGAAGAAACCGGCAAGTACATTAACCTCTCGATCGCCGTCGGCGCGTATCTCGGACTCGGCTATGGGGCGTCTGTCGGAGAAATGAT
>CADACS010000106.1 GCA_902786505.1 uncultured Planctomycetota bacterium
AGCCGGAGCGGGTTCCGCGGGCGCGGGCGCGGGTTCGGCAGGCGCCGGAGCGGGTTCCGCGGGCGCGGGCGCAGGTTCGGCAGGCGCCGGAGCGGGTTCCGCAGGCGTGGGCGCAGGTTCGGCAGGCGCGGGTTCGGCGGGCGCGGTCCCTGCTCGCGCGGCTTTACGCTCTTGCAGAGCCTTCCAACGCGCCTCTACGTCGGCAACGTTCCTCAGGTACGCCATCCGAGCCTGATTAAACGCCTGCTGATTCATTTGGCCCTGACTCGCGGCCGCCTGAATCTGCTGCATCCGTCCGTCAAGTTGACGGCGGTATTGCAGCAGCTGCCCTTCCAGCGCGCCGTCTTGTTCCGCAGTCGTCTTGCCGTCCTGCTCTTTCCAGTATTCGTAACGAACCTGACGCAAGTCGGTTCCGGACTGTTGAGTCTGGGCGGGTTGACCTTGGGCAGGCTGGTCTTGCGCGGGCGCGGCGTCGGGCTTCGCCTGCTCCTCTCCTCCGTCTGACTTCGCCTCTTGCGCGTCCTTCATTTCCTCGGCGGCTTTGGCTTCCTCGGCGGCTTTGGCGGCTTCCGCGGCGGCCTTTTCGGCGGCCGCCTTTTGGGCGGCGGCGCGCTCTTCGGCAAGTTTAGCGTTAATGCGCTGCGTCGCGGCGTTATACGCGGCGGCCAATTTGGCTACGTCGTCGTCGTAACCGCTCTTGAACTCTCTCGCCTGAACCTGAGTAATCTGATTCTGGCGCGACGCGGCCAAGACGGCGTTCCACGCGGCGTCGACGTCTTTCTTTTGCTGGAGCAGTCTCGCGACATAAGCGCGGTCTTCGTCGAGCGTCGGCTGCGGAGGAGTCTCCTCCCCTTCGGCGGCTTTAGGCGTTCCGCTCGCGATTACCCCGGCGGTCTTATTGAGAACCGACGATTTTTCGGCTAGGAATTTCTCCTGCTCTTGCTTGAGCTTTTCCTGACGTTCCTTTTCCTGCTCGACGAAGTATTCGGGCGGATCGTTGGATATTTTGCGTATATCCTCGGGCAAGACCGTCATGAAGGACGCGGGATTGCGCCGCGTACAGATAATGCTCGCCTCAAACATATACTTGTATCCGGGATCGCCGACGTTCGGCACGGCGCGTCGCTGCGAGACGACCATGTGCGAGCGGTCGTACGTCATGCGTTGGACGAAGAGCTGGTAATATCCGACGGACGTTATCTTTGCGCTGATGATAAAGGTCGGCCGGCCGTTGTTCGAGTTCGTATAGGCGAGCCGCTGAACGATAAAGTCGGGCGAGCTTGGAAGCCTCATAAAGATATCGCGAAGCTCGTCGAGCACGACGACGCCCTGCACGTTCTGCCAGTTGTTCGCGGAATAGAGCGTGCGATAGAGGGGCGTCTGGGCGTTGAGCTGCGCGGCGAGACCGTCGCGTTCCTTTTCGAGCTTTGCGACTTCCTCGTTGAGCTTAACGAGATCTTTCGCGTTCCAGCGCCACGCGAAATACGCGAGCGTCCCGACCAAAATGAAGTACAGGACGAACACGAGCATATAGTTGGGCGGCTTGGGTTTCTCGTGCGGATGACGAAGGTCGACCTGAGGTTTAGACTGCGGACGTTCCGCGAGGATCATGCCCAGAAGGGAGGCGTAGCGGCCTGGATTTTCCGGCTCGTCGCACTTCATTCTGACGCCCGGCAGCCGGAACGGATTGATGTAGTCGACGTTGACGCCCGCCTCGATAAGCAGGGGCGCAAGTTTCGCGGCGGTCGAATTCCCGTCGGCTTCGGCGGGCGCCTGCTCCTCCCCACCGCTCGACTCTTCTTCTTCGTCGTCGACGTAAACGCCGACCTGACGGGGAAGCGCTTCTCCGGTAAAGTATATCGCCTGATTGACTTCCGCGCTTTCTGGGAGGTCGTCGATACCGACGACGAGCGTGCGCGCGACTTCCTCCTTAATGCGCTCGGCGCGATATTCGGGGGACGCGTCGGTCTGCAGTTTGAAGGAGCGGAAATAGAGAACGTCTTTTCCGAGACAGAGCGTCAAGTTGACTTCGTCGCAAAGCTCTTGGATAAGAAGAACGGGATCTTCATATTTCAGGCCGCAGAAATCGGCGCGCAGAAATTCCGAAAGGGACGGCTCGCGCAATTCGATTTTCGAAGGCGTGCGAATCGCGCCGGCGAGCGTTTCGGTAATGCGGCGCAGTTTGTCGCGAGCGATCGAAGCGGCGGCGACGCGGCGCGCGCCCGACTTCTTAACGTTCGAGAGCCCCAAAGGCATGTAGTCGAGCGGCTGCGTTTCGTTGAACGTGAGAGAATCGCGCAAAACCTGATTGTAGACGATTTCAGGGGTTTCCACTTCGGTCGTCTGCGGAATCGTCATGAACATGACGTCGACGTCGCCACGTTCGGCGGCGTAGCAGACGAGCGCTTTCCCAACCTTATTGTCGCGCAGTAATTTTTTGAGCGAGAGCGCGAGGGGCGAGGTTTTGAACGATTCGCGCTTCGATTTCTTAACGGAAACGACGATCCCGTCGGCCTCTTCCTCGTCCTCGTCGTCGTCGGCGACCGGAATCCTCGGAATGACGGATTTCTCGACCGTTTCGACGACTTCCGCTTCTTCATACTCGGCGCCGTCTTCGCCCTCTTGAGCGTCCGCGTCCCCTTCTCCTTCGCGGAGCTCGTCCGACTGGGGGTTCTCATTCAAGGCGGCTTCCGCGATCTCTTCCGCGGCGTCGGCGATCTCGGCGGCGCCGGCGCGCAAAACGATAAGCCGATCTTTAAGGACGGTTCCAAGCGCAAACCGCGCTTCTACGCCGTCCCAATCGATTGCCAATATTCGCGACATTCGTCGTGTCTCCTTGAAATACGCGCGTGCGCAAGGGGCGCCGCAAAGGGCGCGCCCGCGCTAAGTGCGCCAATTTTCCGCGCGGCGCCTGTTCATACCGCGGGGCGCGTTCGAGCCGCGTCGGAACCGAGCTCCGGCGCCTGAGAACGCTTATCTGAAATTAAGGCGTTACAATCCACCGTCTATTAATAATAGCGAAAAACGCCTTGAAGTCTACTTTTTTTTTGGTTAAAATCGAAAAAGTAGGGAAAAAAGAAAACGGGCGCGCGGTTTGCGCGACCGACTAGATACGGCTTGCGGCAAGGTCCGCAAGCAGGACGCGTTTACGCCGCGTTCAAATTCAGTCCAGTCAGAGACTCAGATGAGACAAACGCTTTTTTATCTTCCGACTGAAATATTCGGTCTTCCGCTTTTCGGCAAGGGAATCCTCTTCTGGGCGATTCTCGTCGCGGGGCTCGTCGCAATCGTTCGCGGTCTCGTTCAGAAGCGCAGGCTTGACGACGCGATCTTTTACGCGTGCATAACGGGGCTCGGGCTGTTCGTGGTCAACGTCGTCGGGCCTCACATTTCCGAAGCGCAAGGTTTTCCGATCCGCGGTTACGGCGTTTTTCTCACGCTCGCTATTCTTCTCTCGGGCGCGCTCGTTATATGGCGCGGCCGCAAGAAGTGGAATTATCCGGCGGATATTCTGATCGCGATTATCTTTTTCGCCGCGTTTTGCGGGATTATCGGCGCGCGCGTCTTCTACGTCCTGCAGTACTGGGGCGACATGAAGGGCGCGACCGCGCGTCAGACGCTCGTTTCCGTCCTCGACATAACAAACGGCGGGCTCGTCGTGTACGGCTCCATTATCGGCGGAACGATCGCCGTACTGGGATTCCTGCTCGTCAAAAAGCTGCCCGTCCTGGCGACGCTCGATCTGTTCGCGCCCTCCCTTATGCTCGGAATCGCGATCGGCAGAATCGGCTGTCTCATGAACGGCTGCTGCTTCGGAGGAGTCTGCGACAAGCCGTGGGCGATCGTCTTTCCAAAAGACAGTCCCGCGTATATGCATCAGGTTGACGAGGGCGTTATTTCCCTCTACGGAATCACGCTCGCTCCCCCGCCGGCCGAGGGGCAAGCGGCAAACGGAAAAGCGATCTTCGGTATAAAATCAGAACATACGACGCTGGCGACAGAAACGGTCGCGAACGTTATCGTGGGCGCGGTCGATCCGGGCAGCGAGGCGGAAGCGGCGGGGATTAAGCCCGGCATGCGCGTGTGCGAGATGGGAATAGCGCCCAAAGGATTTCTGGAAGCGCGCAACAACCCGCAAGCAGACGGCAAACCCGCTAAAATCCGCAAATTCCGACCAAACAGCAACGCGCAGTTCTTCCACTTCTTCCTGTACATGTGGAACGGGGATCCGGATACCGACGTTTACCTTGCGGTCCAAGAGCCCGCCGCAGAAGAGAAGATAGAAGACGTCAACGGGAAGAAGGCGGTCGAGGCGCGCATTCGCGAATTCGTCTATCATCCGTCCCCCGCGACGGCCAAGCCGGTCCATCCGACGCAGCTTTACAGTTCGACGACGGCCCTGACAATCTGCGTTTTGCTCCTCGCGCTCGCCCGATTCGTTAAGAAGGACGGAATCGTTTTCGCCGCCATGCTGATTCTTTATCCGATCAATCGGTTCTGTTTAGAGCTCCTTCGCACGGACGAAGCGTCGTTCCACGGGACGGGTCTGACCGTCTCTCAATGCGTGAGCGTCTGCGCCCTCGTCCTTGGCGTCGCGATTATGCTCTACGCGCTGCGCGGGCCGGGCAAATCCGCGCTGGAAGGTTATTTCCCGGCAAGCGCGCAAGCGCCGGACGCGGAAAAATAAAAGTCCGCATTTTTTGGAAAAACTTAAAAATTATTTGACGCCGCGCGTCGATTCGGGCATAATAGACTCAGCGTTTGAATCGGACGCGCGTTTTATTTGTACGCAGCGATAAAACGCGCGTCGAACTGAATCGGCGAACCTTATCGTTTGACGTTTTACACTTTCCAAGGAGAAATTCATGCTTACCAAAAGTCGTTCTCAAGTCGCCGCCGCCGGCGAACTCCCTTCCTTATTGGCCCAAGCGATGGAAGAAGGCGACGGTCTTCTCCGTCTGACTCCGAACTGGGTTCCGCGCGTGTTCTGCAAACCGGGCCGACGCATTAAGCTCGCGCAAACCGACTGGTACGCGCTCGGGCTCGACCGCGGCGGTATCGACGAACGCTGGTTCGCCAGTACGACCGAAGCGGACAACGTCGGGCGCACCGAAGACGAAGGGTTAAGCTATATCCGCGTGGCCGGGAAACGCTTCCTGCTCCGCGACGCCGTTACGGAAGGCAAAGGCGCGATCGTCGGCGACGCCATGTGGGAGAAATACAACCGCTGGCCGGTCTTCTCGAAATTCTTCGACAACCTTGGCCCTCTTCCCCATCACATGCACCAGATGGAAAAAGACGCGAAGCTCACGGGCCAAGACGGCAAACCGGAAGCGTACTACTATCCCCCGCAGCTCAACGCGGCGGAAAACAGATTCGACTATACGTTCATGGGTCTGGAACCGGGCACGACGAAAAAGCAAGTTCGCAAATGCTTGGAAGACTGGAATAAGGGCGACAACGGGATTCTCGATCTGTCCCGCGCGTACCGTCTGAAGCCGGGCACCGGCTGGGTCGTTCCGGCGGGCGTTCTTCACGCTCCGGGCTCCGTCTGCACGTACGAGCCGCAGTGGGGCTCCGACGTATTCGGCATGTTCCAGTCCCTTACCGACCACGACGCGATCTCTTGGGATCTGCTCGTTAAGAACGTTCCGGACGACAAGAAGTTCGACCTTGACTTCATCGTCGACCAGCTCGACTGGGAAAAGAACGTCGACCCGCTCTTCAAGGAACACAACTACCTCGAACCGATTATCGACGAAGAAAAATCCGCTCCGAACGGCGATTACGTCGACAAGTGGATCGTCTACGGCCTCATCGACGGCGAGCAGAAAGTTACCGCGAAAGAGCTTACCGTTATGCCCGGCTGCAAGTGCCTCCTCAAAGACGGCGCCGCGAGCGCGTGGATCACGACTCAGGGCCGCGGAACGATGGGCAAACTCAATATCGAGTCCCCGAACATGATCTACTACGGCGAAGAGCCCGACGACGAAGTCTTCATTACGGCGACCGCCGGCAAAGAAGGCGTCGAGATCGTCAATACCGGTTCCGAGCCGCTCGTCGGTCTGCGTTACTTCGGACCTGACTCCCACAAGAGCATGCCGATGATCGGCGACTACAAAAAGTACCTCGATATCTGAAATCGCGTTCGCGCCGTTTAGACGCCGAACCGTATGCGGTTAATATGCGCGCCGCGAAAGGCTGCTATGCCCTTTCGCGGCGCGTTTTCTATTTGCGCTTGCCCGCGCGCTGGAGTCGTTCGCCGATTGCCGCGCAGACAACAACGGGGAAATTTTAAAAAAATACAAACTCCCCCTTGTAAAAATCGAACGGGGGTTTAGAATGACACAATCATTTGGAGAGCGGCGGCCGCGGCCGGTTCGCTCTTTCGAACGCGCCTCTATAGCTCAGTTGGTAGAGCAGCGGACTCTTAATCCGCGGGTCGTGGGTTCGAGTCCCTCTGGAGGTATTTTACAAAACGAATTACCGAGATTCGAGTTCGAATCCTTTCGAATTCGGGTTTTACGGCGCGCCTCTATAGCTCAGTTGGTAGAGCAGCGGACTCTTAATCCGCGGGTCGTGGGTTCGAGTCCCTCTGGAGGTACTTTCAGTTAGCGAAAAGATTTCCGATTCCGGTCGGAAATCTTTTTTCGTTTCTTGCCCAGCGGAGGCGTCTTTCGCAATCTCTTTCTGCTATAATTACCCGCGCGGCCGCTGTTCTCACGCGGCGCGTTCGGCTCTTCGCGTCGCCCCGGCGCGGGACGCCGAGAGTCTCGCCGGGGTTCTGAGGAAACGTCATGCTATCGGGCGCTCCGTTTGCCGTCGCTTTTGTCGCCGTCATTGCCGTTATGATTCTGGCGATCAGCGTCTGGCGCGTTCATCCTTTTCTCTCGATACTGGGCGCGGCGGTAATCCTCGGCGCGCTCTGTCTCAATCTTGACGAGCTTGCGGATACGGTAACCGGCGGCTTCTCCGCAACTTTCGGCTCGATTGGAATTATCGTTCTCATGGGGACGTTCATGGGCGTAATTCTCGAACGCACGGGCGCGGCGCTCAAAATCAGCGACGCCGTCGTACGCGCGCTCGGCGCCAAACGGCCCAACGCGTCGCTCGCCGTTATGGGCTGGCTCGTTTCCGTCTCGATCTTTTGCGACTCCGGGTTCGTTATTCTCAATCCGGTGCGCAAAGCGATCGTTAAACGAATCGCCGCGTCGTCGGTCGCCGCGACCGTTTCCCTCTCCATGGGGCTCTTTCTCTCGCACTGTCTGGTTCCGCCGACGCCCGGCCCCGTCGCCGCGACCGGCCTTCTAGGAATAGAAAACTATACGGTTTACGTCGTTGCGTTTGGCGTTTTGGCTTCCCTGCCCGCGCTCGCCGTCGCGTGTCTCTACGCGCGATTCATTGGCAAGCGCGTTAAAGACGCGGAAGAGGCGGCCGCGGAAAAAGAAAATATCGTTACGAGTTACGAAGAGCTCCTCGCCTCCTACGGCTCGCTGCCGAACGTGTTTCTGAGTTTTCTGCCGATCGTACTCCCGCTCGCGCTCATGAGCGCCGCGTCGCTATGCACGCTCGCCGACTTTAAAAACGCGGCGATTCTCTTTTTCGGCAAGCCGGTCGTCGCCGTACCGGCAGGCTTTCTCGCGAGTCTGCCCCTGCTCCGGTCGGCTCGCGGACGCGTCACGCTCAACGCATGCGTCGAAGAGGGAATACGCGCGGCCGGCCCAATCCTCTTTATTACGAGCGCGGGCGGCGCGTTGGGAAAAGTCGTCGGCGCAAGCCCGCTCATTCCGTTTCTCACGGAACATTCAGAGATCCTTAGTTCGCTGGGAATCTTCTTTCCGTTCCTATTCGCGGCGATTCTCAAAACGGCGCAAGGTTCGAGTACGGTCGCAATTACGACGACCGCAGGCGTCGTCGCGCCCATGCTTGGCGCGCTGGGATTCGCAAGCCCCATGCTCCAAGCGCTGACGGTAACCGCGATCGGCTCGGGCGCGCTCGTTATTTCGCACGTAAACGACTCGTATTTCTGGGTCGTAACAAAGTTCGGAGAACTGTCCAAGACGTCGGACGGATACAAAACGGTCGCCGCGGCGTCCTTCTTAGTCGGCGCGGCGGCGATGCTTACGGTCTATGTTATAAGCCTGTTCCTCTAACCCGGGAGACGAACCAGTGTCAACGTTGCGCCAAGACGCGGACGCTATTATTCAACGCGCGTTTCACGACGCCGCCCCCGACGCCGCGGTCAAGCGCGCGCTTGTCGACCTGCCCGAAATTCGCGGCCGGCTCGCGCTCGTCGCGATCGGAAAAGCGGCGTGGCAGATGGCAAACGCGGCGTATGAGACGCTCGGCGCGGGAATCGATTCGGGCGTCGTCGTTACGAAAACCGGACACGCGCGCGGCCCGATCGGCGAACTGACCGTACTTGAGGGCGGGCATCCGATCCCCGACGCGCGTTCCTACGCCGCCGCGGACGCGGTTCTGCGGCTCGTCGATCCGCTCGGGCCCGACGATCTCGTTCTCTTTCTCGTCTCCGGGGGCGGGTCCGCGCTCTTCGAGAAGCCGTCGATTCCCCCCGAAGAGACGCAGGATATAACCCAGAAACTACTTGCGCGCGGCGCCGATATCGTCGAAATCAACACGGTGCGCAAACGGCTCTCTGACGTCAAAGGGGGCCGGTTCGCTCAACGGTGCGCGCCCGCGCGCGTCTTTTCGGTCGTTCTCTCCGACGTGCTCGGCGACCGGCTCGATATGATTGCGTCCGGCCCGGCATATCCCGACGCGTCGACGCGCGAGGAAGCGTTCGCTATCGCCGCGAAATACGGGTTGAAACTCTCAGATTCCGCGCGCGGCGCGTTCGAGCGGGAAACGCCCAAAACGCTCGAACGCGTCGAGACGCGAATCGTCGGCTCGGTGCGCCAGCTCTGTGCGTCTGCGGAGGCGGCCTGCCGCGAGCTGGGCTACGAACCCGTCGTTCTGACCGACCGGCTCTCGTGCGAGGCGCGCGAGGCGGGTTCCTTCCTCGCGTCGGTCGCTCGCTTTCACGCAAACTCGGGCCGTTCGCTCGCGTTTATCGCGGGCGGCGAGACGGTCGTTCACGTAACGGGAACAGGACTTGGCGGTCGGAATCAGGAAATCGCGCTCGGCGCCGCCACAGGCCTTGCGGGCTTATCTAACTGCGCCGTCTTCTCCGCCGGCTCCGACGGAACTGACGGCCCGACCGACGCAGCCGGAGGTTTTTGTTCCGGCGAGAGTTACGCCGCGCTCAAACGCGCCGGTATCGACCCCGCCGACGCGCTCCGAAATAACGACGCGTATCATGCGCTTCAGGCGATCGGCGGGCTGATAATCACCGGCCCGACGGGCACGAACGTCAACGATCTAACTTGCGCGCTCGTCAGGAATTAAAAAAGACGCCGCAATTTGAAAAAAATATGCGAACGCCCCCGTTTTTTAGCAAAAAAAACGGATAGAAAACGTATGAAATACAGGGGCGTTCAGCGGTCGCGGTAGGCCCCTGCGCGCAGAAAAAAACGCGCCGCGTTTAAACAGATATGCGGCCTTTCGGACGAAACGACGGAGGAAAAAGGGAAATAATGGACGAAAGTTATTCGCTGTTCATTCTGAATACCAACAAATACACCGAAACGTTTTTGAACGGCAGCGCG
>CADACS010000107.1 GCA_902786505.1 uncultured Planctomycetota bacterium
GAACAGAATGTTGGCGGCGAAGTTCTTTGCGAAATCTGGTGATAACGATCCAATAGTAATCAACCGTTGCGAGCGATTTTTTGAAAGAAACTGAACTTGCAACGGTTGACGAGTTTTTAAAATAAGCTAAATTTTAATCCGCGTGTCGCGACGGAGGCGTCGATTCGATAGAGTCTTCGCGTTCACGAGCGCCGCGCGAGGCGTCGCGCGTTTCGTAAGGCGCGCCCGGTTCCCGAACAAGACGTTAGTCCCATTTTGTTTTCCGACAATGATGGCATTGATTTTGCGGGGCGAGGGGCGGTATGCGCGTCAAAGCGCCGATTCTCTCTGTTGGAAGTAGCGCGAGTCAGCCGTAAGGCATGTCTTGCCTACGAAGAGAATAGGCGTGAAAACGTCTGAAATAAAGATTGCTGAATTAAGTTAACACATTTCAGAAACAAAGGTTAAACGAACATGTCCAGAATTGGAAAGAAACCGGTCGCGATCCCGAGCGGAGTCACCGTTGAGATCAAAAACGACCGTGAGCTCACCGTCAAGGGCCCTAAGGGCGAATTGACGCAGTCGTTTCGTCCTGAAGTTGCCATTAAACAGGACGGCGACACTTTGAAGGTCGAGCAGTTGTACGACACGCGCGTTGCTAACGCTATGCACGGTCTTACCCGAGCGCTTGTCCAGAACATGGTGACGGGCGTTACCCAAGGGTATGAAAAGAAGTTAGAGATCTTCGGCACGGGCTATCTTGCGGCCCTCGCCGGCGACGTTCTTCAGGTCCGCGTCGGATTCGCGAACGAAATTCACAAGAAGATTCCGGCCGGTCTCACCGTTAAATGTCCCGACGCGCAACACGTTTCGATCAGCGGTTGCGACAAGCAGCTTGTCGGCGAATTCGCCGCGGAAGTCCGCGCGATTAAGAAGGCTGAGCCTTACTTGGGCAAGGGCATCAAGTACGAAGGCGAAGTCATTCGTCGCAAGGAAAGCAAGGCCGCCGGTAAGAAATAGTACCTGCGCGTTTTGACGTAGCCTTTCGGTCCGATCGGCTTTTTCGCGGATTGGTTTCGTTCGTCAGTTCGGTCGTCCGTTTGGCTCAAATTGCATAAAATCATACAAAAGAATATTTTCGGGTATTAACGTGAATAAACAACTTCGCCTGAACAAACAGCGCAAGACCCGCAAACTCCGAGTCTCTAACGCCGTTAAAAGAAACAGTACTCGTCCGCGACTTTGTGTTTTCCGCAGTTCGCGACATATCAGCGCTCAAGTTGTCGACGATTCCGTAGGGAAGACGTTGGCGAGCGCGAGCACTTATGAAAAAGATTTCCGCGATTCGAATTCGAACGGCGGAAACGTCGCCGCCGCCGCTATCGTCGGCAAAAAGATTGCCGAGCGCGCTTTGGCCGCCGGAGTTACCTCCGTTGCTTTCGACCGTAAAGGTTATCAGTATCACGGACGCGTCGCCGCTCTCGCAGACGCCGCGCGCGATGCCGGTTTGGATATTGGAGCCAAGGCGGAATGACGGTTTGAGCCGAATCTTAACGTTCGGCCTGCCTGGAAACGGCGGATGCGCCGTATCGTAAACCAAGAATAAATCCCAAATAAGAATATATTGAAGAAATGTCCGATAACAATCATGAAAGCGGCGAAGGTCTGACCGACAAGGTCGTAAAGATTCGTCGATGCGCGGCGGTCGTCAAGGGCGGACGTCGTTTCAGTTTCACTGCTCTGGTCGTCGTTGGCGACGGTAAAGGCAAGGTTGCTTGGGGTTATGGTAAAGCTAACGAAGTTCCGCCGGCCGTTAATAAAGCGGTCCAAGACGGAACTCGCAAGTTGGCTTCGGTTTGTCTTGACAATTCCACGATTCCTCACGTCGTTGAAGGCCGTTTCGGCGCCTCTCGCGTGAAGCTCGTTCCGGCCGGTCCCGGTACCGGCGTTATCGCCGGCGCCGCCGTTCGCGCCGTCTGCGAAGCCGCTGGAATTTCCGACATTCTTACGAAGTCTTATGGCAGCCCCAATCCCACGAATTTGGTAAAGGCGACGATCGACGCTTTGAGTCAGCTTCGTTCCAAGTCCCAAATCGAGAACCTCCGAGGAGTTAAACTCTAATGAATATCAATACTGTCAACGAAGGCGTTTGCAAAAACGTCCGTAAAGATCGTGTTGGCCGCGGTCCCGGTTCCGGTAACGGCAAGACGGCCGGTCGTGGTATGAACGGTCAAAAGTCTCGCGCTGGTTTCTCGATGCTTCCGACGTTCGAAGGCGGTCAGTTGCCTCTCGCTCGCCGTATTCCGAAGCGCGGTTTCAATAACAAACGTTTCGCCGACGTCGTCGAAAGCGTCTCTTTGAAGACGGTTGTTCGTAAATTCGACGCGTCCGTCGAAATCACGCCTGAAGTTCTCGAAGAAAAAGGTCTGATTTCCAGCGCGAAGTCAATTGTCAAGCTCATCGGTTCCGAAGAGCTCTCCGGCGCGTACAAATTCAAGGTTCACCGCGTTTCTGAAGGCGCGAAAGCCTCTGTCGAAAAGGCTGGCGGATCCATTGAGATTCTGCCCGGTAAAAAGCCGGTCGTTAAGAACAAGATGGGTTCGAAGAAGACGAAGAAGGCCGCGTGAGTCTGAGCGTCGATTTAAAGCGTTTCGTCGTGCGTTCGGCGCGTGGCAGGTAAGCTCATAGCGCGCGGCTTGGCGAAGTCGTTTTATCTTGATTTTAAATCGTTCGGTTTGACGCGTTCGACCGAACGATTTTTTTGTCAGACGCGACCGTTCCGTTTGAAGTAGAAATTGGTCGAGTAAAAAGTTTGTTTTTTAGCGAATCTACGCGAGTTGTAACAAAGGTAGCCTTGCGGAAAAGCAAATTTTTCATAAAATACGTCTGTTTTGTTCCTTCTCTGTGCTTTGCATAGAGAGAGGCCGGATCGGAGTTCTGTTGACGTCAACGGCGCGTCCGATTTAGCCGACGGTTGTAACGGCGGCGAGAGCGACGTCAAACGGCGCGTTACGCGTGGCGTTCTCGACGCATGTGTGCGGCGATAGGTATTTACTTTATCTGACTTAGCCCGTCCGTTTTGAGCGGACGGCGACGTCTCAATGACTTTGTGAATCGAAAGGACAGCGATCGTTCGCGAGTTCGTTTGGCTGGCGAGGCGTAGCGCTTTCGTGAAGCGATTAGTTGTTGATTAAGTCGAGGATCCGTAATGATTGAAAAAATTAGGACAATGTTCTCAATCACTGAATTGAGAAAGAAGATATTGCTGACGATTGGGCTTTTGGCCGTATACCGTCTCGGATGGAACATCTTCCTTCCGATGGTCGACAGTCAGGGTATGCAGTCTGCTCTCACGAGCAACGCCGGATTCGGCGACCTCCTTAATCAGGTCGCGGTCTTTTCCGGCACGCAGCTCGACCAAATGACAATTTTTGGTCTTGGTATTATGCCCTACATCTCGGCGTCCATTATCTTCCAGCTTTTGGCGACCGTTTACGAACCGCTTGAAAAGTTGCAGAAAGAAGGTGAAGCCGGGCGTAAAAAGATCAACGAATACACCCGTTACGCTACGATTCTGATTTGTATTATCCAGTCGATGGCGTATCTTTCCATGCTGAACGCGCAAGCGGGAAGTCAAATGCTTTCGAACGGTTATCAGACGATGTTCCTTTCGTCGTGCGTTACGGAGCAGGGGCACCTTACCTTCGCTTGGTACTGGCTGGCGATCCTCATTATGACGACCGGAACCGCGTTCCTCATGTGGTTGGGCGAACAGATCGACGAATACGGTATCGGCAACGGTATCAGTTTGTTGATTATGGCCGGTATTCTGGCGCGCGCGCCGGGCGCCGTCATGCAGCTCATCAAGAGCGCGACGAGCGACGGCGGTTTCAAGATGGGCGGTCAGTTCGGTATTGAAACGCTCCTCTTCCTGTGCTTGCTCTTCTTCGTCGTTGTTTTGGCGGTCGTTTTCGTCACCAAGGGACAGCGCCGTATTCCTACGCAAAGCGCCAAGCACGTTCGCGGCCGTCAGGTATTTGGCGGCAACCGTCAGTATCTTCCGCTTCGCGTCAATCAGGCGGGCGTTATGCCGATCATCTTCGCGAGCAGCTTGTTGCTCTTCCCGCAGTTCATCTTTGCGTACCTGGCCGGCAACCTTGCTTCCGACGCTCCGCAATGGTGGATTGGATTTGTTCGCGGCGGGAACGATATCTTCGGCGGCAGCCGTTCGTTCTGGTACGTTATTATGTACGTTGCGCTGATCTACTTCTTCTGCTACTTCTGGACTGCGGTAACGTTCAATCCGAAAGATATGGCGGAGAACCTGAAGAATCACGGAACGTTCATTCAAGGTTACCGTCCGGGCAGCAGCACCGCGAATTATCTCGAAAAGGTTATGCTCCGTATTACATACGTTGGAGCGTCCTTCCTCGCGATTATCGCGATTGTCCCGATGTTGATTACGAATTCGCTCAATGTGAATTACAGCCTTGCCAGCTTCTTCGGCGGCACGAGCCTGTTAATTGCCGTGAGCGTAATTCTCGACTTGGTCGACAAGATCGACGCGCACCTCATTATGCGCAATTACAAGAGCTTGCTCGAAAACTAGTTTGAACAGAAGACGCTTCTGCCGTTGAACGGGAGTCGCGTCTTCCTCGCAAACGTCGGCGTTCCAACGCGTTTGACACGCGTTGGCGCGCCTTTTGTCTTTGTTGTCAGTAAACGATACTCGCCTCTTGGCGGTAATATTAGGATTCAAAATGAGAGTAGTATTTGTTGGACCTCCGGGAGCCGGTAAAGGGACTCAGGCAGAGAATATTGTTCGCGATTATGGCCTCTATCATCTTTCCACGGGCGACGCTCTTCGCGCCGCCGTTAAAGCTCAGACCCCGATTGGGATCAAGGCGGACGGATATATGAAGAGCGGCGCGCTTGTTCCGGACGAAGTCGTGGTCGGCGTAGTCGTCGACGCCCTTGAAGGGGAACAGGCTAAGGCCGGATGTCTGCTTGACGGTTTTCCGCGCACGATTCCTCAAGCGGAAGCGCTCGATAAGATTTTGGCGGAAAAGAACGCGGCTTTAGACGTCGTGCTTGAACTTGCCGTTCCCGACGAAGAGCTTTTTAAGAGACTTGCCTCCCGCGGTCGCGCCGACGACAATCCCGACGTCATTAAGCAGCGTTTGGTTGCCTATCACAACCAAACGGAACCCCTCGTCGGTTACTATACGAAATCAGGTATTCTCCGTAAGATCGACGGCCTTGGAACGATCGACGAGATTTACGCGCGAATCAAGGCGGTTCTCGACGAATACAAATGATTTCGCCGTCAGTCTGACGTAACGACCAAGCTCCCTCTTTCTTTGTAAACAGTCGAGGGAGCTTGCCTGACGCGCGCGTTTTTTCTTTTCAGACGCGCGCGGCGTTTCGGACTTTTGATATTAAAGACAGGGAGGCGAAGATACAATCGTTACGAATTGAGAAGCCTCGCCTTATGCGCCGTCTTTCTCGAACGTAAAGCGCACGGTTGCCTTTTCTCTCTTTTTAAGCGTTAAGAAAGCGCTCTGACTCCTCAACTTAAAGCCGAGCTATCGCGCTAAGGCGGAGCGTTTTTGCTATGTAAGATCGGACGAGTTGAAGAAACGCGCCGCTCTTCGGGAAGGATGCGACATTGTTTTCCTTAAAGACTGAAAAAGACATTTGGAAAATGCGTAAAGCGGGGTTGCTCACTTGGAGCGCCCATGAACTTGTGCGCAAGATTATTCGTGCCGGTATGACGACGCGCGAACTCGACGCGGAAGTTGAAAAGCTGTTCGTGCGTAATTACGCAGTAGGCATGTTCAAAGGTGTGCCCGGACGCGTTCCGTTCCCGAACGTTTCCTGCATCTCCATTAACGAGCAGGTCGTTCACGGAATACCGGGGGACCGCATTATTCAAGACGGCGATATTGTAAGCGTCGATCTCGGCTGCAAGATAGACGGTTGGTGCGGCGATTCTGCGTATTCAAGCTTGGTCGGCAACGTTTCAGACGAGGCGAAAAAACTTGTTCTGACGACACGTGAAACTCTTTGGCTTGCCATTGAGAAGCTTAAGACGGCGCGCTATTGGAGCGACGTCGCACGCGAGATGCAGAAGTACGTTCGCGAACGCGGTTTTTCCGTAGTCGAGTCTTTCGTCGGACACGGTATTGGACGAACGATGCACGAAGAGCCTCAGGTGCCGAATTTCGTTTACGAAGAATTTGTGCGCCGCGAGGATTTTCAAATCAAGCCCGGCTTGGTCATTGCGATAGAACCTATGGTCAACGCCGGAGGAAAACGGGTAAAACAGCTGCACGACTTTTGGACCATTGTTACGGCCGACGGTTCGCTTAGCGCTCACGAGGAGCACACGGTCGGCATGCTGAAAACAGGACCTCTCGTTCTGACCGGCCCCCCGGAAACAGAAGACGAGCGAAAATTGGTCGATGAATTTTTCGAGCGGTATGAGACGAATAAGTAATATTTTTATGATATTTGACTTTTTTAATTAAAGTTTCAGAAAATTCTTATTCGCCCCCTTGAACCCTACGTCCGAAAGGATATAATTCGCGATAATCGACTATTAGCGGTACGCCATCGTTTTGTGGCGTTTCGCTTCAGTGTAAAGGAAGGTTTGATATGAAAGTTCAAGCTAGTGTTAAACGAATTTGCGAGAACTGCAAAATCGTTAAACGTAAGGGCAAGGTCTACGTTATTTGCGTCAATCCTCGACACAAGCAGCGTCAAGGCTGAGCATGATCGCGACTGACGTGTTCGAGGCGGAAGACGACGAATCGGGTAATGTTTTAAACGCCTCCCCGTCAGTGTAAGCAGCTAGCGGCGCGCAAGCGCCTGTTAGCGTTTTTAACAGTTTTAATAGGAGAAAATAGATGCCTCGTTTATTGGGCGTTGACATTCCGAATAATCGTCCTACGGCGATCTCGCTGACGTACCTTTACGGCGTCGGCACGCAAATCGCGAGCGAGCTTTGCAGAAAGGCCGGCGTTGATCCGACCGTTCGTGCGAAGGATCTCAAAGAGGACGAAATCGCGCGTCTTGCCGCTCTGCTCGATAACGACTACGTTGTCGAAGGGCAGCTTCGCCGCCAAGTTAATCAAAATATTGCCCGTCTTCGCGAAATTGGTTGTTATCGCGGAATCCGCCATCGAAAAGGTCTCCCCGTTCGCGGTCAACGTACGAAAACCAACGCTCGTACGCGCAAAGGCGTTAAAAAGACCGTCGCCGGTAAGAAGGGCGTTAAGGACCGTTGATAGACGTTTGTTCGCGTACGCGCCGCTCGTTTGCAGCGCGTGTTTGCGACCGTCTTTTGCGCGGCGAAGTCCGCGAAAAATATCGGTTCTTTTTCGGATTATTTCGAAGTTTATTTGTTTCGTCTTAACGTTATAGATTAAATCCGTTAGACGAGCGAAATTGGAGATTAGAAGTGGCTAAGGTTTCGAAGAAACGTAAGATCAAGAGAAACGTCGCCAGCGGCGTCGCGCACATCAAGGTTAGTTTTAACAACACGAATGTGACGATCACCGACATGAAAGGCGACACGCTTTGCTGGGCTACCGCCGGCACGAGCGGATTCAAGGGCAGTCGTAAGAGCACGCCGTTTGCCGGGCAGATGGCCGCTCAGCAGGCCGCCGATAAAGCGAAGAAGTTCGGTATGAAAGAAGTCGACGTTCGCGTCAAGGGTCCGGGCAGCGGCCGCGATATGGCGATCACCGCGCTCGCTCAGGCCGGTTTGACGGTCAAGACGATCGAAGACGTTACCCCGTTGCCGCACAACGGATGCCGTCCTCCTAAGCGTCGCCGTGTCTGAATCGTGAACGAGACGCTTAAAACAGCGAGTGAGCGGGGAACGCGTCAGATTGGTTTTAGCGACGTGTGTTCGGCGGCAAATAGAGCCGTCTTTAGCGTTTAGGAAAGCGTTACTCCCCCGATAAGCGTCTATATAAGTCAGAATAACATACCGAAAATAGAATAATTGGAGCAAAAAATGGCTCGTACTTTAGGCCCCGTCTGCAAAAGATGCCGTCGTGAAGGCATGAAGCTCTTTCTGAAGGGCTCCCGTTGCGACTCTAAGGCTTGCCCCTTTGAAAAAGTTGGATCGAACAAAAAACCGTTGCCTCCTGGTATGCACGGTTTTAAACGCGGCAAGTTGACCGAATACGGCGAACAGCTTCGTGAGAAGCAGAAGGTTAAGACGTATTACGGCGTTCTTGAAGCTCAATTCCGCAAGTACTATGAAGCTGCGGAACGTTCTAAGGGCAACACCGGACAGAATCTCATGTCGTTGCTTGAGCGTCGTCTCGACAATGTCGTTTATCGTTTGGGATTTGCCGTTTCCCGCGCGCAGGCCCGTCAGCTTATCGCTCACGGTCATATCTGTGTGAATCAGCGCCGTCTCGACGTTCCCAGCTATCTGGTTCGTCCGGGCGACGTCGTTTCCCTCAAAGTCTACAAGCGCGAAGGCAATAAGGCGAAACGGCCCGGTCCGCGAGAAATCGTCGACGTCGCGCTTGACGCCGCTAAGTCCCGTGAACTTCCCGATTACCTTTCTCTTAATGCTGGCGAAGTCCCGAGCGGCGTCGTTATGCGTTACCCGCTCTTCGACGACGTTTCGTTGCCGGTCAATCCGCAGCTCATCGTCGAACTTTGCTCGAAGTAAGGTCATTCGTGAACCGACGGCGTATTTTGTCCGTCTGTGTTTGAATTTGGCCGCCGCGCGACGTATGGAAGCGGCTGACGTTTCTCACGTTGCGTTTTATCGAGTTTTTGTTAAAGAACGCCAACTTACTATGGAGCGAACTGTAGCATGAGAATAAATTGGAGAGGATTGGAACTGCCCAGTAAAGTTGTAACTGAAGAATGCAACGAAACTTACGGGAAGTTCGTCGTCGAGCCTTTTGAGAGAGGGTTTGGCGTTACGGTTGGCAACAGTCTTCGACGGGTTCTTTTGTCGAGCTTGGAAGGCAGCGCAGTTACGAAGATGAAGCTTCGCGGCGTTAACCTTGAATTCACGACCATTGAGGGCGTGATGGAAGACGTTACCGAAATCGTCCTGAACGTGAAATCTCTTATCGTTCGCTCTCACGACGAAAAACCGCACGTGATTCGTATTGAAACGAACAAGGAAGGCGAAATTAAAGGTTCCGACGTCGAACCCGACGCTATGGTTGACGTTATCAACCCGGATCACGTCATCGCGAATCTTTCGAAGGCCGTGCCTTTCAGCCTTGAAATGGTCGTCGAAAACGGTCGCGGTTACGTTCCCGCGACGGAGCAGTCCTCTTATCGCGATCGCAACGAAGACGTTGGGCATATTCCGCTTGACGCTTCTTTTAGCCCGGTCATTAAAGTCCAATACAACGTGGAAGAAACCCGCGTTGGGCAGAGAACGAACTACGAACGTTTGGTACTTCAGATCTGGACCGACGGTTCGGTTGATCCGCAAATGGCGCTCGTCGAGGCGTCTAAGATTTTGCGCAAGCACCTGAATCCGTTTATTCAGTACGATCGCACCGAAGGTTCCGTTTTCACGCGCGCCAAAGTTGACGGCGGTTCCGGGCTTGATCCCGATGATGTTGACTTTTGATTTATATTAGTGATATGTACAGAAAATAGGTAAATCAATAGCCCATAGTATATTTGCGC
>CADACS010000108.1 GCA_902786505.1 uncultured Planctomycetota bacterium
CCGATACTCCGACGCTTACAAGCGCGAGTTCGCGTTCGACATGGGGCGTTCCGGCCAGGTTCGTCGTCTTAACGACCGTAACGAGCTTCTGGAGCTGGAGCTCAATCTGGCTCATGACGTCCGCGTCCGCGTCGACGACGATCGTCATTCTGGAAAAAGCGGGATCGTCCGTAGCGCCGACCGTTAAACTGTCGACATTGTAACCGCGGGAAGCCAACAGCCCGGCGACGTGCGAAAGAACGCCCGGCACGTTTTGAACCCAAATCGAAATGACGTTTCTCATCTGCTGTCCTCTAAAAACCGACTTTGCCGCGCGCGCTAAGGCTACGCCGCCAAGGCGCGCTTCGACGGTTCCGATATTATACCCCTGCCCTCAAAAGTGACAAGAGCACATTATATAAGCCGCGCCAACCGGCGCGGGGCGGCGCGAGACTCAGCCTTTCGCGAGCGCCTTGGCGATATAGCGGCCGGTAATTGAGTTCTTATTCTCGGCGACTTCTTCCGGGGTCCCTTCGGCCACGACCGTTCCTCCGGCGTCGGCCGCGCCCGGCCCGAGGTCGATAATGTAGTCGGCCGCCTTCATCATGAGCGGATTATGCTCGATGACAATGAGCGAATTGCCCGCGTCCACGAGCGTGTTGAGGCAGTCGAGCAGCTTAACGACGTCGGCAAAGTGCAGGCCCGCGGTCGGCTCGTTCATAATAAAGAGGCAGGAGCCTTTGCGCGCCGTCGAAAGGAACGACGCGAGCTTCAGACGCTGCGCTTCGCCGCCCGAAAGCGTGTTCGCCGGCTGGCCGAGCCGCAGATAATCGAGCCCGACGTCCATCATGCGCTTGAGTTTCTGCTGTATCTTATTTTCGCCGCGGAAATGTTTAAAGGCCTCGCGCGCGGTCATGTCGAGGACTTCGGCAATATTGCGGTCGCGGTGGGTAATCTCCAGAACGGACCGATGATACCGTTTCCCGTTGCACTGCGGGCAGCGCGTAAAGACGTCGGACGTGAACTGCATGTCCGTCTGAATGAACCCTTCGCCCTTACAGACGCTGCAGCGGCCCCCGTCGACGTTGAAGCTGAAATAGCCCGCGTTGTAGCCGCGCTCTTTCGCTTCGGGCGTTTCCGCGTAAAGATTGCGGATATCGTCGAATATCTTAAGGTACGTTACCGGATTCGAACGCGGCGAACGGCCGATCGGCGTCTGATCGACGAACGCGACCTCGTCGAGATTCTCATGGCCGAAAATGCCCGTGTAAGGAAGCCCGTTGGCGATCGTTTCTTCGTCGCCGCCAAGTTTCGAGCACAGCGCCGGGTAAAGCGTTTCCTGAACGAGCGCGCTCTTGCCCGCGCCGCTCACGCCCGTTACCACGCAAAGTCGGTTGAGCGGGAATTTGACGTCAAGATTTTTGAGGTTGTAGCCGGTCGCCCCTTTGAGCGTAACGTACGGCCCTTTCGCCATGCGGCGGTGCGGAAGACCGCCCCCGATGCGCCGGCCGGAAAGGTAGCTGCCCGTAAGGGAATCGGGAGAGTCTTTGATACCTTCGACCGTACCCTCGTAAACGACTTGCCCCCCGTCTTCGCCCGCGCGGGGACCGAGTTCGACGATCTTGTCCGACGCGCTCAGTATCGTCTCTTCGTGATCGACGACGACGACCGTATTGCCGCGGTCGCGCAGTCGGCAAATTGATTTCGCGAGCCGCTCGGAGTCGTACGGATGCAGCCCGTTCGACGGTTCGTCGAGAACGTAGAGCATATCGACCAGATCGGAGCCGAGCGCGGCCGTAAGTTTAACGCGGCGGTTTTCGCCGGAACTGAGCGTCTTGAGCGGACGTTCGAGCGTCAGGTATCCCAGCCCCACGTCTTTGAGACATTCCAGCCGCGAGCGAACCTGTTTCAGCGCGTGTCTCGCGATCTGCTCCTCCGTCTCGGAAAATTTCCACGAGTCGAGAATCTTAATGAGCTCGACGATCGGAACCGACAGGAGATCGTGAATATTCGCGCCGTTGACCGTAACGGCGAGCGCCTCTTTGCGCAGCCGCTTGCCCTGACAAACGGGGCACGTCCCCTGAACCTGCCAGCGATCGAGAAAGACGCGAATGTGCATCTTGTACTTATCCTGCAGGAGCGAGAGGAAAAATCCGTTGAGACCCTTATATTTGAGCGCGGGCGACCCGTTAAGAATCGCGTTAATTTCTTCGCGCGTCAGTTCCGAAAAGGGAACGTCGGTCCGAACGCCAAGCGCGGACGCGTAATTGTCAAATTCCTTGAGTTTGCTCCGGTACGTCTTATTGTTCCACGGAGCGATCGCGCCGTTGAGAATCGTCAGGCGCTTGTTCGGGAAGACGCGGTCCATATCGAACGCGGACCACCAGCCGTGCCCCAGACAGACCGGGCACGCGCCGTTGAGACTCGCGAAGTTGAAGAGATTCGGCGTGAGTTCCGGAAAGTCGACGCCGCAGTCTTCGCAGCGGAGATATCGGCTGAACGCGACGCTGGTCCAGACGCGGTCGTTCAAGAAGACGGCGTTCTGTCTGTCCGCGGCGACCAATTCGCCGTTCGGACCAAGCGTCTTATCCCCTTCGATTAAAATGCGGCAGCGCCCTTCTCCGTACGAGTACGCGCTCTCAAGCGCTTCGATAAGCCGGCGTTCGTCCGTCTCGCCAAGGGTCACGCGGTCGACGACAAAGTGAATGGGCGACACGCCCGGACGACGGATAATCGCGTCGCGCTTCTTGAGATAGCGCATGAGCGTTCTGTCGTCCCCGTCGGGATCGAGCGTCAGAACGCGGCTCTTCGTCTTTAATTCGGAATCTTCGTCGTCCGCTTTGGAGCCGTCTCCCTCGCCCATTCCGGCGCTGCGCAGACCCATGTCCGCCATCTGCTCCTCGTCGGACGGATCGAAAAGGGCGCCGTAGAGAAAGGTCGCGTGCGCGAATTCGACCGCGTAATCCTTGACTTCGTCGTCTAAATCGAACGTCTTGCCGTAGCGCGCCGCAATCTCCGCGAACGGGCGGTCGTCGGACGAAAACGTCAAAAGACCGCGGTGAAAACCTTCTTTCTGCCAAATCCGTCTAAAATCTGCCAAGCCGAAACGGCAAGTCGAATAGGGCGGCGCGAACATAATCATCGCGCGGGAGCCTTTCGGAAAGCGCCGAAGTTCTTCGACTATCGTTTCCGGAGTATGACGCCGAATCTGTTTGCCGCAGCTCTGGCAGTGAGGAATTCCAATTTTGGAGAAGAGGAGGCGAAGATAGTCGCTCGTCTCGGTCGCCACGCCGACCGTCGCGCGGGAACGCGGATTCGCCGTCTGCTCCGCCACGGCGATCGCGGGCAGAATCCCGTCGATTCCGTCCGCTTCCGGCTTGTCCATGAGCTCCAGCTTCTGACGGACGTGGGGAGAAAGACACTCGAGGTAGCGGCGCTGTCCTTCCGCGTAGAGTACGTCGAACGCCAAACTGCTCTTGCCGCTCCCGCTCACTCCGCAAAACGAGGTAATACGGCGGTAGGGAATATCAAGATTTACCGACTTAAGATTGTGCGTCCGCGCGCCTCGTACCGACACGCGTTCCGATTCCTGTTGACGATCGGCGGAAAAGGGCATTGTTATCTCTTTCTCAACGATTATGACAGTAGCTCCGTAACAAACGACGCAAAAGGACCCCCTTCGTTCCCATAAGGCAAACGACTCGCGCTTCCCAGTCGCGAAACGGAAAGCGCGGCCGGTCGAAACGGACGCGCGCTCCGCAAGTTGCGGCTTGTCATTATACCCCGTAACGACATATCTGCAAGCGGACCGACGGAAACGCCATAAAAAAAGACGATACCGAGCCCTTCGGAAAAAGGCGCCGCGTTAAAACGGCCGCGGTCCGGGAATTGACGGTCGCTGAATACGGCAAATAATCGGCGGATTACGAACTTCGCGCAAACGCTGAAACCCATTGGAACTGGCGCCGGGGGCGGCGCGCGTTCCGTTAAAAAGTCGGCGTCCTTTGTTTATTTTACTTATTTTGAAAAAAGAACGTCCGCGCTTGGGTAGTATTCTTGCGCATTGGCGCTATAATTGCGTCTGCGCTCTTGTTTTTTAATGGGAGTATGCGCCCGCAATAATAGAACGTAACGAGCAGTCCGACAGACTCCTTCGGACGGCCTGCACGATAATCTGAGGATATTCATGAACAATCGACCGCGTTTTGCCCGTTGGTTCGACGGTTTACGCCCCGCGGCAGTCTTCGACGAACAACACAGCGGCAACGACGACAAACCGCCGATCAGCGACGACGTATACAGTCGGATTCCGGAACAGTTCAAAAAGCCGGAACCGAAAGACGAAAAGAACGGCTCCGACCGCGAAGAGTCCGACAGAAACGGCTTCGACCGCAACCGCGGCTCCGGCCAGCGCCCTCAATACCGCCGTCAGGATCCCAATCAGGGCCCGAACCAGAATCCGAACGGGCCCGAACCGCATCGGCGCTCCCCGCTATCCGGCTTCATTCTTCTCGTGGCGATCGGCGCGTTCGTCGCGCTCGGCTATCAGTCCATGTTCGGCGTAAAATCGACCGAAATCACATGGACCGCGTTCAATAAGCTTCTGGATTCGAACGAAATCGTTTCTGCGGAGCTTAAAGGCTCGCGGCTCTCCGGAACGCTGCGCGAAGCGCCCGCGCTTGAATATTGGCCCGATATTCTTCCAAACGGCGTCGAGACGTTTGCCGCGCTCGTCGATCAGTACGACCGCGTCAATCCGGAAGCGGCCGCGAATTTCAATAAGGAACTCGACGAAACGTCCGTAACCTTTACGACCAAAACGGCGACGAACGACCAAGGGGTCAACGTCGTTACCTTCCAGCTCGTGTCCGACGATTCGCCGTTCCGAAGAGTCGAACTTCCCGCCGATTCGAGCGAAAAGGAACAGACCGCCGCCAAAAAAGCGATCGTCGAAAGTTATAAACTTGGCAAAAAACTTCAGCAGCGCTGGAGAGTCGCGCCTATCGACTCCGGCAGCCGCGGCGGGAGTAAAGCGTTCGCGTTAGTCGACGCCAAGACGGGCAAAGCCTCCCGCAAAATCTTCTACCTGAAATACTCGTGCGAAGCGCCCGCGTTCGCGTTTTCCGATCAGACGATCGACGCGCGGCTTCGGGAACGGCTCGAGTCCTACTCGTCCTCAAAGCCGTCCGACAGCTCGACTTGGGTCATGATGCTCTCGGTCGCCGTCTCCGTGCTCTTCCTGCTCTTCCTCTTCCGCATGCTGCGCAATACGAGCGAGCAGATGATGGGGGGCGGTTTCGGCGGATTCGGCGGGATCGCGCGAAGCTTGGCGAAACGCTACGAACCGAATCAGGGCAAGACGTATACCTTCGACGACGTGGCGGGCTTAGACGCGGTCAAAGCGGAGCTCGTCGAGATCGTCGACTACTTAAAGAACCCGAAGAAATACGAACGCATGGGCGCGCGCGTTCCCAAAGGAACGCTCCTTTTTGGCCCTCCGGGAACCGGCAAAACGCTGCTCGCGCGCGCCGTGGCGGGCGAAGCGAACGTGCCGTTCTTCTCCATTAACGGCTCCGAATTCATTCAGATGTTCGTCGGCGTCGGCGCGAGCCGCGTGCGCGATCTCTTTACGACCGCCAAGGAAAACGCGCCCTCGATCCTCTTTATCGACGAAATCGACGCCGTCGGACGTCAGCGCGGCGCCGGCGTCGGCGGAGGTCAGGACGAACGCGAGCAAACGCTCAATCAGATCCTCAGCGAGATGGACGGCTTTAACCAGAACGACTCCGTTATGGTCATGGCGTCGACAAACCGTCCCGACGTGCTCGACCCCGCGCTCATGCGGCCCGGCCGGTTCGACCGCCACATTACCGTCGGGCGGCCGTCCATGAGAGGGCGCGTCGATATCTTTAAGGTCTATCTGAAAAAGATCCCGTGCGGTCCCGACGTCGACGTCGACAAACTCGCGAAGACGACCGCGGGCTTTACCGGCGCCGATATCCGCAATTTCGTCAACGAGGCGACCCTCTGGGCGACGCGCAATGGGAAAGACGTCGTCGAAGCGTCCGATTTCGACTTCGCGTTCGAGAAGATTTCGCTCGGTCTGAAACGGGACGAAATCATCTCCCCGGAAAATAAGCGCAAGACGGCGTATCACGAGGCGGGCCACGCGCTCGTCGGATGGTTCATGCCCAACGGCTCAAAGGTCCATAAGATTACGATTATTCCGCGCGGACGCGCGTTAGGCGTAACGTGGAGCCTGCCCGACGACGACCAGCTCAACTACAACGAATCGGAAGCGCGCGCGACGCTCATGCATCTGCTCGCGGGCCGGGCCGCCGAAAAGCTGATCTACGGCGAGAACTCGTCCGGCGTCGAAAACGACCTCCAGCGCGCGACCGAGCTGGCCCGCAATATGATAACGCGCTGGGGTATGAGCGACACGCTCGGACCGGTCGCCTTCCCGGATACCGAAACGCATCCGTTCCTGGGGCGCGAGATGTCGACCGGCGTGCGGTCCTACAGCGAAGACGCCGCGAGACTTATCGATATCGAAGTGCGCAAAACGATCGAAGAAGCCGACGCGGGCGCGCGCAAGATCCTAGAAGAGAAGCGCGAGCTCTTTGAAAAGCTCACGAACGCGCTCGTCGAAGAAGAAGAGCTCGACGAAGCGAGAATTCGGGAGATCCTCGGCCCGTCCCCCAACGATAAGAAGGAAGACGAAGAAGCCGCGGAAGAATCGGGCGGCGAAAGCGAACCGAGCGGCGAACAGAACCCGTTCCCGCCGGACGGGCCGGATACGGCCGAAAGCGCTCAGAATCCGGAACAGGAACCTGACGGCGAAAGCGGCGCGCTCTGACCGTCGACGTCGGTTCTCTTCTCAGACGCGTCGCCGTCCTCTTGACGCGGCGCGTCTTTTATTACCGTTTTCTTCAAGGAGTCTAACCGCCCATGGCCGTTCCTTCGCGTCCGCCCGAAAAGGGAAAGATCGCCGGTATCGATTTCGGAACCGTGCGGATCGGCGTGGCGATTTGCGACGCCGAACGCATTATGGCGTTCCCCTACGAAATCTACCGCAGAAGAAACGAAAAGCTCGATCTTCAGTATTTTCAAGAGCTTGTTAAAAACGAACGGATCGTTCACTTTGTGCTCGGTCTGCCCCTGCACTGCAACGGGGACGTGAGCGATAAAGCGCGGCAGGCGATCGAGTTCGGCAATAAACTCGCGGAGGCGACCGGCGTCTCGATCGATTACGTCGACGAACGCTTTACGAGCCGGGAGGCGGAATCGAGGCTCCGCGACGGGAATCTCAAGGCGAAGCAGCGCAAAGCGAAGCTCGACGCCGTCGCCGCGCAGATCATTCTGTCGACTTATCTGGAAAGAGGCTGCGTCGGAACGACTGAGTTCCTCGCGCTCGACGGCGAAGAGAACCCCGAATCCGGCGACGCGCGCCCCTAACGGAAGTTTCGCGAAACTCCGTCTTTTAAAAGTTTCGCTTAGCGCTAGAATAAAGGGCGAAGGGCGCCGGCGCGGCGTCCTTCTCAATCAGTACGAATTCTTCATAAGGCTAAGGAGGCCCTTTACGAAAAGTTTCTTTTCTCAGTCTTTGGTCCAAAGGCGTTTACAGAAAACAGAAACGAAGAAAAAGTTCGTTCAAGGACTAAGACTCAACTGAGTCAGCGCGAAGAGCGCAGGGTTTCAACGGTCCGATTAAGACGCGGAGGGACGCCGCCTCGCGCGGTTAGCGTCAGGCGGCGTCCCGAGTGCGGTCGGCCGGTTGCAAATCTCAGAGGGGCAGAACGAAAGGTTTCCGCCGGAATTTGGAGTAAGAGCGAATCGACAGAAAAAGCCTAAGCGCTAAGAAACGGCCCGAAACGCCAAGCCGCTCTCCGGAGCGGCGCGCGGCGGCGGGCCGTCTTCCCCTTTCCTTCGAATCGTTATTCCGCGGCGGCGGCCGCTCTTCCGAGAGGAAGAGCGTTCTTCCCTTGATCGACGGGTAGTCGATCGTCAGTTTGGACCTTGGGTTAAGCGGCGATCCTTAGCGCTTCTGCGCGGGCCGCATGTGCGGAACCACCCCTTCGGACGCGAGTTCGAATCGAATTTCGGGGCGATTTTTCTCGATCTCGGGCTTCCTGATTTCGAGGGAACTTTCAGTAGCCGGGCGTTTCCAACCGAGCGAACGCGGATCGACGTTTTTTCGCGACGTCGCGCAAGCGGCTTTCGTGAATCGCCGCGTCTCGCGGAAACAAGTTCCTTGCTCGCGGTCAAGCCGATCTCGGCGCGGCCGCGCGCATTAAGCCTTTCGCAAAAGAGAGCGATCTCTTTTCCCGCCCGACGCGTCAACGGCGGTAAGCGCTTCCTTAGCTTTTTTTAATACACGTTTTACATTAGAGGAGAAAATTCCCATGGCCAAATCAAACGCAGGCTCCTCCAACGCGGTTCAGACGACGTTCACCAAACAGAAACGCGAACTTGCCAAAGCCAACGAGCTCATCAATCAGATTCGCGCTCAGGAGAAGCGGCTGCAGCGCTTTACGCCCGACGGAAAGCTGCAGACGGAAGAGCGCGAATCGTATCTCCTCGCCACGCCGCAAGAGATCGCCAATAAAGTGCTTACGATCGTTGTAGAGGTCGTCTCGCAGCATGGCGCGCGTCAAGTCGCCAACAGCGCGAATAAAGGGAAATTCGCGTTTATGGGAATCGAGGCCGAGCTGACCGTGCCCCAGCTGAGAGCCCTGCAGGACGCCGCCGTAACGCTCCGCAATCTCGTCGACAAGCTCCCCATGGAGAACAAACGCTATATTCCCAACGAGAAGATCGACGGCCTGCCCGCGTTCGCGACCCCGCTCGTCGAGAATAAAGAGAAGAGATCGCGCGTCGTCCCTTACGAAGAAAAGGATTCGACCCGAATTAGAACGTATCAGGAAGATTACGAAGAGGTCGTCTCGCAGACGCGCGAAGTTACGGTCGACTACGGCCTGCCCGTAGCAAAAATTACCGCGCTGCGCGAGATGGTCGGCGATCTGGACGCGGCGATTCAGGTCGCGATCGACGAAGCGAACGCCAAGCCGCACGCGAACGATCCCGTCCTCAACGACGTCGTCGCCAAAGTTGCCGACGCGTTCCGTAAAGAGATCGACGGCTGAAGTTGCGCGCGCCGGGCCATATAAAAAGCGCCGCGCCGAACCTGTCATAAGTTCGGCGCGGCGCTTCTTTTTTCTTCAACGCGTTATTTTTTCGTCTCGGGCGGGGGCGGCGCTTCGCCGTGCAGCTGCGCGGACGCCTCTTTATCGGCGTCGGCGACAATCTGTTCCGCCTCTTTGACGTCTTCGTGCGTCACCCAAGGGTCCGCGCGGCGGGGAAGGTCCTCGATGCGCAGCAGCCCGAACGTCTGAAGAAAGCGTTTCGTCGTTCCGTACAAAAAGGGCCGGCCAAGTTCTTCCGACCGCCCGACAATCTTAATGAGCCCCTGTTCCAGAAGCTGGCGCAGCACGTCGCCGCAATGCACGCCGCGGATACGCTCGACGTTTACGCGCAAAATCGGCTGTTCGTACGCGACGATCGCGAGCGTCTCCATCGCCGAACGCGTCAGGCGGAGCTCCGTCGGAGCCTCCTGCATGCGAAAGAGCCAGGGCGCAAATTCCGGCAACGCGCGAAGTTGAAAC
>CADACS010000109.1 GCA_902786505.1 uncultured Planctomycetota bacterium
AAAGGTCGCGGTTTCCGAAGAAACCGCGCTTTAACAGTATACTCACACTGTATGATTTATACTTTACCTGAATGTTAAATATCGGCGAGCTTGCGCTCGGCGCCGCCACGCGCCTTTCAGCGTCAGACGACTCGTGATAATATACCCGACGTTTCCGAACCGTCAAGCGTCTTTTTGAAAATATTTTTCAAAAAATCGGCATACGCGGCGCCGCGCGAAAACTCAGTAAGGCACGTTCGTCTCTTTCGGGACCTGCCAATCGTTAATGCCGTTCGTTCGGTAGTCCTTGGTCTCCGACCCCTGAAGCGCCTGCCGCAAATGACGTTGGAAGGTCCACGAATAACCGGATCCGCGATATCTCGTACCCCACGTCCAATTGGAGCCGACGACAAGCATGTCCTTCATACGGTCGCCGTAGAACTGATGCCACGTCGTGCAGAGCATGCCAAACGCGTTTTTCTCAACAACCTTCGCGCCGAGGCTTCTAATACCGGGCAAATTATTCCACGGACACGCGAGCGTGTCGAACCCTTTGTCCATAAAGTAATCGAAGGTCGGCCACGTCTCGTTCTCTTTCGGATCTCCGTACTGCCAGTCGCAAATAATCACGTCTTTTGGCAGTTTGTCGATAAGGCCGCGCGTCCGTTCGTTTCCGCCCGCGGTGTACCCTCTAAAATCTTTGCTCTCAATGAGCATGTCGTGCCACATCATAACGCGACAGCCGCGTTCTCCGAGCACGTCGTGAAAATGCTTAATCCAATCGGCGAGACCGTCGACGTAGCCGCCCTTGCGCCGGGCCAAAAAGCTCGTTCCGGCCGAATACGCCTCGTCGCAGCCGATATGGAAATAGCGCGGGCTCTCAAACGTTTCGTAAAGTTCCAGAACGCACTTGGTCAGCAGTTCGCGCGCCGCCGGATTATAGATGTTCCACGTCCAGCCGTCGGGCTCAAAGAGAGGCTCCAGTTCCGGATGGAAATCGAGCGCGGTATGCTTTGCGGACGAGCCGCGCGCGTTCGGCGCGTGCCCGAAGAGATTCAGCTGAGGAATGAGTTCGACGCCCAGACTTTTACCGAGTTCGACAAGTTTCCGCACGTCCTCTTTGCTCGTATGAATTTCGGACCAATAGAGCGCTTCATTCGCCTCAAACGGGAAAACGCCCCAGAATTCAAGGACGACGTAATTGAATTTATAATACGCGGCGATGCGAATCGAGCGTTCAATTTGATCGAGCCGGGTTTCCGGGAACCAGCACAGGTGCAGGCCGCGAAAACTCATTTTGGGCGCGTCGTTAATTTCAAGTTCCGGAATAAAGAACTTCGACTCGGCCGTCGTCGCGGCGTCGGAGAACGTTTCCGTGAGCTGACGCAGCGTCTTAAAGGAATCGCGGAAGCCGGCTATATCGGACGCCGCGATAACGAGCGAGCCCGCCGAATCGTGCTGGCGCGCAATCCATTCTTCCGGCGCGGCGTCGCTCGCGACGCTCTGATCGCGGACGGCGAGACACTGATACCCGTTCGCCTTTTTAAAGAGCGCGCCCTCTTCGGTAAGTTTTTTCGCGAATTCCTTTTCGTCGTCGGTTCGCGCGGAATCGCTCTCTACTTCTTTGACATATTCGTCGACCGATTTTATCGAGAATTTAAAGTCGGCGGCAAATTCCTCTAAAACGCGCGCTCGAACCGCTTCGAGCTCAAGCGCAAATTCCTTTGAGACGGTCGTCGTGTCGCCGGGCAAAAGGAGCGTGCAGCGCAAATTGGAATTAAAGACGACAATGCCGCGGCCGTATCGCGTTTCGGTCGGCGCGGGAATCAGGCGCGTGTCGTAAACAAGCGCCCCGTTTTTGTCCGTCGGCTCAAACGCGCGGAGTTCCGAAATCGCGCCAAGCGCTATCGCCGCGGCCGCAAGTATACAGAGGAACGGTTTCGCCATCTTATACTTTCCTTTATCTCAATTATACTTAACGAGTTACAACTATCCAAAGCTTTGCGCGGCCGTTTCTGAGTCTTACGGCCGAGCGTTCGGTCTTTCCATCATAACTCAAGCGGAACCCCAACGCAAGCAAACGGGACCGCAGAAACGGCGGCGCCTCGGTCGCCAAGAAAGAGAAAGACCGCCCCGACGGTCGCGGTCAAGGCGGTCAAAAGGACAAAGCGAAACGCGTCCTTACTGAACGTAGTTCAGTATTTTGACGTTTCGTATCTTGCCGACGAACTGATAGGGCGCCGATTGATCGGCGGAATACTGACCGACGAAAAGTTCGCCGCTCCAAGGAGTAAGCGCGGCCGCGCAGGCGCGTTCGCCAACCAACTGCCCGTCCTGGAAGATCCGAAGCCGTTCTCCGTCGTACGTCGCGACGACGCGAATTTCTTTTCCGACAGGAACTTCCGCGGTCGAATCGCAGTCGACGCCGGCGAAATGAAACCGCCATTTTCCCTGAAAACGCTGCAGGAACCAGCCGCTCTTATTCCAGCTTCCGAATCCGACGACGACCGGCATAACGCCCGGCTCGTCAAAAGTTACGTCTAGTTCCAACGTAAATTTTCGCGACGAATTATAACCGGGCCTGTTCGGGTACGCGAGATATTGCCCGGCGCCGATTGCGAGCGCGCCGTTTTGGACGCTCGGCGCGCCGGCAATTCTGGGCGCGTCGGAAGACGCCGTCTCGCCGTCGGAAACTGCCGCCGTTAGATCAGTTGCGAACGGCGCGGTAAAGAGATCCGTTTTCGGCGCCGCCTTCGCGCGGCCGGAACACACGCTCGGTTCCGACTCGGCCCCAACGCGCGAAACCGCAACGACTTTATAGACGCAGTCGACGCCGACGGGCGCGCTCTTGTCCGTAAAGGCCGTCCCGTAAATCGGGGTCGGCGTCAGCGTTTCTTCTCCTTCCGATCCGCAGCCAACCTGACGGCAGACTTTATACCGAACAGGGAACGAACCCAAAGAATCGGGCGCGCGCCACGAAAGGACAATTTGCTCGATTTCCGATTTCGCGCTTACTTCCTTAGGCGCCTCCGGAACGGGCTTCTCTCCAACGGTAACGAAGAGCGACGACGTCGGTCCTTTGACGGTCTGATACTCGCCGTCGGAACGGGCGTCCGCGCGCGCCAGACAGCTTCCGCACGTTCTGCTCGGATCGGAAATCGGCGTTATTTCATAGCGGACTTCGCCGACAGGCGCGTCGAGGTCGACATAGTTAAACCGTTCCGTCCTCGTGAGAAAGGTCTCTTTCTCCTTGCCGTCGGCAGACGCCGTAAAGCGCCGCAGTTCAAAGACAAGCCCGATTGTGCGCGCGGAACGTTCCCAATCGAGCGAAACGAGTCCGTCGTCCGCTATTTCCGCGCTAAAGGAAATCTCGAACTCGGGCGGATCGAGCGGAATAATCTGGCGCGAGCGGCCTTCCACGACGCCGCCGGGCGCTTCGTACGCGTTCGGCATATCGATTCGGGGATTCGAGAGCGCCTCGGCGCGCGCGCGTTCGATAATCGCGAGCATTTTGCGGTACGTTTCGTTCTCGCGCGACTCAAACGTGCACGCGGGCGTTCCGCTTTCGTCCGGTTTGCGCCATTTCTGAGTCGGGAATTTCGACAGCGCGCGAACCGCGTGCTCGTACCGGCCGTTCGACATAACGCCTAACCGGAGAAAATCTTGCGGAAACGCGCGGTCGCGGCAGATCGCGAGCCCGGCCGACTCTTTTGCCAGCGGCGCGCGAAGAATGCGGCTCGCTTCCGGGTTCGCGATATTGATCCAGTCGTTCTCAAAACGTTGGGAATCGGCGTGACACTTCGCGCATCCGCTCTCGGGCTCGCGCATAAGGGCGACCAGCTCGCGCTTGGCGTCCTCGATCGGCTTCAGAATCGGCCCGGACGCCGTATAATCCCATGTCCCGTAATAAATTCCGTTCGAATCGATCCACGTAAAGACAAGTTCGCGCTCTTCCTGCGTAAGAAGATCGCGGTGAATCGGATCGTTCAAGAGCAAGTCCGCCAGCGGCGCTTTTCCGGACCCGTGTTCGTACGGCTCAAAGAACTTGCACGAGTAGTACGCCGTGCCGTTCATACAGCACACGCCCGCAATGAGATCGATCTGATACTGATTGAAACGGCGGCTCGTCAAATTCTCGTAACTTATATTGAACAGACGGGTTGGCGCGTCTGAAAGATCGAGTCCGCCGGCAATCTGCTCTCCGCCGTGGCATGAGACGCAATTCGCGTCCCAAATCGGCTGAATCTGGGACGGATAATCGAGATATCCGCCGCCCCACGACTCGTCGCGCAGTTTCTCAACGGCGTCTTTCGGATAGCGCGCCGCGCCCGCGTCGGTGAGTTCGGGCGGGCCGTATTCATGACATCCGACGCAGCTGCGCGTAACGCCCGGCGCCGCCTGAATAAACGTACGCATCGACCGGACGAGCCGGTAATCTTTATCGAGCAGCTGGAAATAGACGGCGCGGCCCGACGGAACTTCAAAGTAGGCGGAACCGTCCTCTTTAACGGGCGTGATTCCGAGATAGATCTTGGGGCTCCAGGCGAGCGCGGCGGACACGGAAAACGTCTGATTTAAGCCGTTGTTGCCGGGCGAACCGGTTATGCGCGACGTCTCCTCGACGACGCGGAGCCACTTTACGGCGCCGCGTTCGACCCCGTTCAGCCCTTTATAGACGTCGTTTATAAAGAACCGACCGACTTTCGCTTCCCGATTGACCGTGTCGGACGCTATGCGCGGAACGACTCGGGGAACGACCGGAATCGGCGAATGAAGATCGATCGCGTCGTCATGAAGAATCTCGACGCGCTTGCCCGACCGGTCGATGAGGAGCAGCGAATTATACTGGCCGGCGTGCTGCGGCAGAACCGCGCCGATTCGTTCCGGCTGATTCGGATCGGCTGGAATCTCGGTCGGAAGCGGATCGGAAATCATACCGGAATAGAGCACGACGTCTTCGCTCAGCGGCCACGGATCGCAAGACTGACCGCGATCGAACGTCGGACAGTCCGGATACTCGAAATTATAAATAGCGCTTTCGTCGTCTTTTCCGACCGAAACGTCGACCATCGCAATAGCGCCGCGCGGCGGCCCGTTATGCGCGGCAAAGGTTCCCACAATCAGTTCGGGCCTGCCGGGAACCTGTTTCGCCTGAAGAATAGCCTCGGGAAAGACCATATTGTTCGCGTAAAGCGCGGTTTCGTTCGTTCCGTCCGGAAAGACCGTCCACAGGCTCTGAATCGTCAGCGCGTTTTTATCGATATATTCCCAGCGTCCGAAGAGAATGCGGCCGTCGTCGAGCGCGTACGGGTTAAACTCCGTTACGTTATTGACGGAAATCGTATGAAGATCGCTCCCGTCCGGATTGACAATAAAGAGAACCGCGACGCCGTTGTTGGCGCAGGGAACAAGCCCGGAATAGCGCGTCGACGTAAAGACAATCCGGCCGTCCGGCAGATACGAAGGCTGGACGTCGTGCCAGCCCGCCGCGCTCCCGCAATAGGGGGCGGCGCCATTGTCGAAGTTTGTTATTTTGTGAAGTCCGGTCCCGTCGATATTGATTTCATACAGTTCCGTATTTCCGTTCGCGCTCCCTTTGAACGAGAATACGACGCGCTTCGCGTCGTAGGAAAGCGACGGCGAAGAGTAGACGCCTTTCCCCAGCGTTTCGGGCGTGGTTTCGTCGATAACCGCGCGAATTACCTGTTCTTCTTTCGGCGCGGACGGATTTTCCAGAACGTAGATTCCCCCGCCCGGCCGATACTGATAATAAGTATCGTAAATGTGCAAGCCCTGATAATTATGCTGCTTAGAGAACAGAATCGGAAAGTCGAGACCGTCGAGCGACGCCGTTTCCTGAGCCGCAAGGAAACCGGTTCCGAAAAGGAGCGCCAGCGTCAAAACGAAAGACGTCTTCACAATAGCGTTATGAATAAAACGTTTCATACAAATCTCCGACAGGCGGATCGGTCCGCAATGCAAACAGTTAGTTCGTAACGGGATATACAAAGGCGACGTAGTAACGGCCGTTATAAACGCGGCGCGCTTTTAACGCGTTGGCGGCCGTTTCTGTTGATTATCGGCTAAACCTTTTTCCTAACAAGGCTTCCCAATATTATGCTATATGAACCTCACGGCCGTTCCGTACGCGAAAATATAGTCTCCGTTTGTACGCACGCCAGTAAGATTCTGACGGTAGCAAATAACGGCGTCTGCTTCAAGTTTCCTTGCCTTGTCTTTAATACCCTCTTTGACTTCGTCGGCGACTTTAACAATCTCGTTATCGTACTCAAACCAACCCAACTCAGAGACGATATCCAAAACCTCGTAAGGCCGCGAAAGGTCTCCGGTCGTTACAATCATTCCGCTCATGTTTCGGTTCTCAAAAGGGTTATAGAATGCAATCTGCCAAAAACGCCCAAACTAAGAGCGATTCCGTTCCTATGTTGTACCCAACGGCGCGGGAAAAATCAAGCGTTGCGGGAACGGCGTTCCTAATATACCGGCGCCATTTGCCGCCGTTTGTTTGGATACAATCCTTATTCGACGGCCCCGATATGGATCGCGACGCTTGAAATAGACTGTTTTTTCACTAATATCTACTGAAGTGAACGCGGGACCGCGGCGCCGGATTTGTCAAATTGCCGCAAACGACGTTTTATAAAGAGAAAGCGCCTCCATGACTGCCGCTCCTTCATCTCAAGATAATCCGACGGTTCTCAATCGGAAGAAACGCTTGCGCCGACTGATTCTTTTCGGAAGCTTGCTCATTCTCCTTGTCGCCGTTCCCGTCGCGCTAATATGCAACCCGCCGGAAGAAGATGCGGCGCCGCAGTCTTACTTCTATGTTACAAGGGACGGAGAAATTATCGAACTTACTTCAGAAGGCGTTTCGGCCGCCGGAACAGAGATCACAAATTCATTTGAAGCGCTCGGCAGATCGACTCGTTCGGGCAGGCAGATTCTCGAGAAGACGGTCGCGCCAGACGGCAGCTTTATTACCGAGTTCAGAAAGGGTTACCGAGGCGCCGCTGCGGACAATCAGAACGAAGATACTTCTTCGCCAAGCGTTTCGAAACGGCCCGCTATTACGTACTCCATTGAAACGCGAAACGCCGTTACCGACGAAGTCGTATCGTCTGAACTGCTGTTTGAACTGGACGAGACCGACCCGGCGTCTTTAGAATGCGTTTTATCGAAAGATATGCTGCTCTTCGGCATGTCACAGTCTCGCGACCGTTTCTTCTGGTACGTTAAATCGGACGGTCAATGGCGTAAAATTGACGTCGATTTCGGCGTCGACGAAGACGTTGTCGTTTTAGGATGGGAAATTCTCAAAGAAAAGAAATCTATTCTCTTTCTCCTGCATTCAGTCTTCAAATACCCTCTTACGCCCGATAACTTATACGCGTCAAGTTACAGTTACCAATCGTTTTCAACCGAAAAAACGGTTTTACTCCCCCACAAACTTGAATCGGGAAACGCCGAAATGAGAGTTCTGAACGGGGAAAAGCATTTCATTGTATACCGAAACTGGTACGATTATGTCAGCGAGATTTCAAGTATAAAGTGCGGCGTCTTTTCCACAGACGATTTAACGGAAGTCAAAGAGGCGACGGTTCCAAACGCTTCTTATTCGCCGTACTATGACGCGCTCGTTATGTCCCCTGATTTAGATTACATAGCATACGGAAATTACTTCGACGACGGCAGTCTCTTTCTTTTCGACGTCAACCGTAATGAGCGTACTCTTTTGAGAACGAACAGCGCCGCCTCTTACAGACGTTTTCTCGCCGATCGACGTTATCTCGACGTCGAACATACGCTCAGTCTCGAAAGACGCGCCAAGAGACAGTCGATCGGTTTTTCCGAAGATTCTTCGCTCCTGCTCGCCGCGGACATGCTCGGAAACGTGTACGAATGGGACGTCAAAAAGAAAAAAGGCGGGCGAAAGATTGTCAAAGCGAAGAATTAGCGGCGGCGCCGTGGGTTCGCGCTAAAGCGAAGATCTAAACAGTACGCTCCCATCCGCGCAAGAGTCGCACATTGCTTCAGGACGCTTACACGACTGAGCTGCGGATGACCGACGTTCATAATTCAGGAAAGAATAAACCACAAAAAAGGACAGGCAATCTCGCCGTTCACAACGATGAAATACAGAACGTTATAGGTGTTCGCAAAAACATCGCCAACCGAAATCCGTCTTCTTAATCATATAATAGGTATCGCCGGACATTTCTACATTGAGACTTAAATTGTCCCATTTAACGGTATATACTTTTCCCTCTCCGGCAGTTAGCGGAACCATGATAGGCTTATTTGTTTTTCCCGAAGCTATCAACTCTGTATTGCAATAGACCGAAACGGACCTATTGTTACTACGATATGAAACGACAAGGGAAAGTATCATAAACACAAATGGGATTATGAACAACAATTTAAACACAATCGCGCCTGACAGATTGAAAAAGAAAAAACATAGGGCGAACAACACGGAAAGAAAAAGAACGCAACCGAAACAGCCCAAAAACGAATCCCCGTAAGGCATATAATCGTCAACGGTCAAAGAAGCTTGCGGACTGGTCATTCGAACTTCCCTCTCAAACTACAAAGATCCATACTAAGTTAAACAACATTCAAATGGTGCAAATGAACGCGCTTTGTTTCATCGACAACCAAAAAACCCGTGACACGTCAAATTGATCCTGCGTCGTCCCCCCCTTTGCTACATTGTAAAACGATCGAGAAGCGGAGTCAATAAAAACCTAAAACAATCGGTAAGAAATAATTCTTAGAATCTAACGACGAATCCGACGCTTATTTACTGCGTATTCCGTCCGCCCTTTGAATCGAGCTGAGGGCATATATTTATTTAACGCGTTGGAACTGCGACGCGCCAAAACGCGGTATAACGACCAACGGGAGCGGTTTTTCAGAGCAGCGCGAACCGGCAGTCCGCCGTCGGACACAAGAAACAAAAAAACCGCCTCTGCTTGCGCATTGGCGGTCTTATATAAAAAACCCGGCGACGCCTACGTTTCGCGGTTTCACAACTATCCGGCTCCAAGCGCTTAGCGTTCATATTCGGGATGGGAAAGCGCGTTTCCACTTGGATATGGTCGCCGGAATATCTTCATCCTTCTTATTCAAAAGAACAAAGATAAAAAGCGCCAGAAAGTGACGCTCGTCGTTCGTCTTTGCAAAGCGTTCTCTAATTCTACCCGTCTGCCATAACCCGGATGAAACGCAAGCGACCAACGGGAGCGGGTATTTCAGAACCGCGCGGAACGCGAACCGGCAGTCCGCCTAGGACCAAGAAATAAAAAAACCGCCTTTGCTTGCGCATTGGCGGTCTTATATAAAAAACCCGGCGATACCTACTTTCGCGGTTTCACAACTATCATCGGCTCCAAGCGCTTAGCATTCGTATTCGGGATGGGAACGCGCGTTTCCACTTGG
>CADACS010000110.1 GCA_902786505.1 uncultured Planctomycetota bacterium
GCAATGGCGGATAAGAAACGGCTTTGAGGACGGAAAAAGAATAGACCTCTTTACCGGCTCGTCCGACGAGTGGCCTGTGGAGTCGATTAAGGACGTCCAATTGCTCCTCTCCTACGGTTGGGAGTTCAGCGTCACTTTTAGGGGCGACGAGTATTTTATAACGCCTAATTTTTGGTTTAAGGTCTGGGGCGAAGGAGATGTTCCCCTCTACGAATCTCTCGATCTGGACGACTTTGGCGAAAACGCGCGAATCGGTAGGAACGGCGAATTCTACTTGAAGGACGTAATCGGCGAGCTGGAGTTTTAGGCCGCGTTCTTCCCTGAAGCGGCGGCGCGTTTCGCCGCTCTTAAACGTCAAACGCCCGCGTTTCCTCCGCTTGGGAGACGCGGGCGTATTCTCTTTCGAACTAAGATACGCTCAATCCGGGCGTCGCACCCGGCGTTTGCGGATTAGCTTTCTGACCGTTCGGCAGTTCGTTCAGCCGATCGGGCTTATCCAGCGAACTTCACATATTCTGAAGTCGGAGAAGGAGCGAGCGCGTTTCGTCCTCATTCTTTCGCGAAGCGGAAGGCGACGCGAAAAGACGTCGCAGGTCCGAGATACGAACTTTCGTTGTGTTTTCTGTCAAATTCGATCCGACCGACGCGGCGCTTGATTTTGGTTCCGGAGTCGGGTATTATCTGCGGACGAAGCGCCGCGTATTTGCGCCGCGTTTTCAGACGGTAATTCAATAACGTCTATGTCAGGTTCGGAAAGGAAGTTGCGGCAGTGGGAACGTGGAACGTCAGTATAACCGGAAACGACACGGCTCAGGATTTGCGGTCCGAGTATTCGGCTGTCTTTTTTAAATATGATCCGGAAGAAGGGTCGCGGAGAATAGACGAATACGTTCGCGCCGAAATGTTCGACGAATCCGATGAAGAGGAATGGAGCGCCTACGTCTATTCTCTCGCCGACTACATGTGGAAAAAGGGAATCCTTACCGACGAAATCAAAACGAGAGCGATTCAGATGATCGACTCCGGTTTCGGCTTGGAATTATGGTCGGAGGCGGGCCCGAAAACGCTCGAAAAAAGAAAGCGCGTTTTAGCGGAGTTTAAAGAGAAACTCGAGTCCCCCATGCCGCCGAAAAAGAAGATCCGTGTCGACGTTCACACGAAGCGAATCTTCGAGGACGGCGATTTCGTTGCGATTCAGCTTCAGACGGCGGGAAAACCCTATACGGAAAACGACAGCATGAAAATGTCGGACGAAGAATTTCATACGTACGACGGGAAGTATGTTATACTCCAGATTATCGACTGTTACGCTTCCTGGTCTTCCGCTATTGCGCCCGAAGTTAAGGATTACTGGGGCGTGTGCCGACTGTTTGAAGGTATTTACGACGGAGCGCCCCAAGACGTCGATTTGGACTCTCTGAAGTTGGCAAAAATTCATGAAAAGAAGGACCGCCCTTTCTTTATATGCGAAAGCTGCATGGTCTACTTTAAAAGACGCAACTGTCAGGTTCTCGGTTCCCGTAAGAAGGGATTAAAGAAAGGAACGAGAAGCGATTATATCGGTTCTTACGATATCTACTTGGGAATTAACAGGCCGTGGTACAATCCCGATTCAAGAATACTCGCCGCGATGGGCCGCGGCGCCCTCGACTCGAAGTAGACGCGCGAATATGAACGCTGGCGGCAGACGGACGCGGCGTTTCTTCCCCCCGAAATACAAAAACGGCGCGATCTGACCGTCGCGCCGTTTCTGTATTTACGCGCGCCCCGGATATTTTGGGGGCGTTTTTCTTCCGGCTCCGCGGCCGCCGCGTTATTCCGCGCTGAATTCGGACTCCGGATCGACGGAATCTTCCGAGGTTCCGTTGGCGGCGTCGAATTCTTCGAGATTGAATTCGTCGGGGACCGATTTGTCGTCTCTCGAGAACCAGTTCGCCGGATTCATCTTCGACCACACGGACTGCTCGTTCGCCTCGCGTTCGATCCTGTCGCGAATCTCTTCGCGCCGCGCGATCTCTTCGACGTCGCGAACCGTCTTGAAGTGCGACGCTTTTGATCCGGGGAGCGCGTCGATCGCGAGCGGGCATTCCGCGTCGGCGCCGGTCTCCGAGGCGACGTGGAGCAGTTTCTTCGATTTCGCCTGCGTCAGGAAGGATACGACGTCGGGATACGTTCCTCCGACTTCGACGATGGCGCGAATAACGTCGTCGACCTTGTATCCGACGCGGCGCTGTTCGTCGACGCCGTCGCCCGTCTCGTACTTCTTAACGACGACGCCGTCTTCGTCGCTTCGAACGGTCAGTCGCGGATTCGCTTCCAGATCGACGATTCCCTGCAGATAGATCTGTTCGGAATTAAAGAGTACGATTTCCGGACGGACGCTCTGGGCGATGTGGACGTACGGAGCCCCTCCGCAGTTCAGACAGTGGTAACTGAACTGCTGGGCCATATTCTCCCCTTGGATCGTGTAGTCGTTCGGATTGCGCGTCCACAGAGCGCGGAAGGCGCCGTAACGCGTCTCGATATTGTCGGCGGCGAGCAGTTCGCGCAGCTCGGAATCGACGTCGAAGGACCGCTTCATGCAGACGCCGAGCGTCGCAATAGCGGCGGGCCGGTACGTCGGGTTCTCGCGCGCAAATTCCGCGAGTATTTTGGCGGTCTTCTGGCGGTCCGCGCGGATATCGAAGTACGACGAGGTAATCGCCGAGTTAAACCGAACGGCGTCGTTCGGCGAATCGAGCCCGCGGCGGATTGCGTCGACCACTTTCTCATTGTTCGAACCGATCGCTTCGAGCTGAATGGAGGCGAATTCGGACGTCTCGGGATTGAGCAGCTGCGTCGAAAGACGGTTGATGCGTTCGTCGAGTTCGTCGTCCGTCTCGTAGAACGAGATCGCGCCGATCACGTTGACGTAGCGCACGACGTTGTCGCGGTATTCTTCGGGAATTTCGAGATTGATACGCACGGCGCCCGCTTTCGCTTCCGCGACTTTGCGTTTGCCCGCGTACCCCGCTTTCGTATAGCTGAAGCGCTTGTTAATGACGTCTTCGACGCGCTGCGCGACCCCTGCCGACCGCTCGTCCTCTTTGAGTTCGAGCCAGATCTTGCGCGACCGCGAGACGACCGCGCCGCCGATGATCTTGCCCTGCTTGAAGGCGACGGGGCTCTTCTTCTCCACGAGATCGGGATCGAGCGTAATATACCCGTTGACGACGCCGAGCGTATAGCCGCGGCGAATAATATCGGCGGCCATATACTGATACAGTTCGGCGTTTTCGACGTATCCGTTCTGAATGCTTGACGCTTCTGATTTCGGGAGCAGTTTAACGCCGACGTCGAGCCGGTCCCCCTTTCGGGCGCCCGGCGGCACGACGGTCTCGAGGAGCGCGATGGCGGTGTCGAGCGACGCGATTTGCGATTTAGCCGTGCGCTTCTGATCCTGATCGCGCAGCATGTCCTGCAGGAGAATCTGCTGATACGTCGACGGCGGCTCGTCCGCGCCCGTACCGTGAAGCCCGCGAACAAGAGCGATTCCTTCTATTTTAGAGGGGTGCACGTTCGCCGGACGCGCCAGGTCTTGAACCAGACGCCCCTTGTTGACGAGCACTTTGGCCATCTCTTCTTTGTAGGGATCGCTGGGAACCTTTTTGGCGCATCCCCAGCCAGTAAGCGCGACGAGCGCTATGAGTAATGTCGTAATGACGCGCATTGCCGTCCTCATGATTTACGTTGTCTCTCCGCGTTTTGTCCGAACGCGGCGCCGTACTCTATAACCAATAATGAGGAACGCGTCAAGAGAGAAAGAGGGCGGCGCGTTTTACGCGTCGCAGCTCAGACTGCGCTTCAGAAATCCGGTATGCCGGCCGGGCCGTCCGCGCGGTCGGAAAAGAAGGTCGCGCGGGTCAATTTGCAGAAGGTGCGTTCGAGACCAAGACCCTCGGACGCGAAAAAACGGCTAGCGTTCGCGGTAGATAATACGCCCGTGATCCATGTCGTAGGGACTGATTTCAACGGCGACGTGATCGCCGGGAACGACGCGGATGCGGAACTTGCGCATCTTGCCGGCCAAGCGGCACAGTACGGTGTGTTCCATGTCGTCGATCTTAACGCGAAACGCGCCGCGAACCTCTTCGGTTACGGTTCCGGTAAGCTGAATCGCTTCCTCTTTTGCTTTCTGTTCTCTTTCAGCCAAGATAAAACTCCTTTTTTTCGAGCGGTTCGCTTCGCGCGCGCCGCGCCCCGAGGCTTCGGCCGGCGCGTTGACCGCCGCTCTTTCAGCAACTAAAAACGCTATGTTGAAATTATATCGCAAATTGTCTATAGAGCAACCCCTAAAAACAGAGTAAAGCGCGAATTGCGCGTTTTTTCGCCGTATTTTCAGGCTCTGCCGACAATTTTACCCCCCTAGTCGATTAGGCGCGCGCGCGTATAATACCCGGAATGGAATCGAGTCGAATTCTGGGCGCGAGCCGGTTCGAGTCGACGCGAAAGGATCGGAAGGTATGGACCGCACCCCTTATCAGGAAAACATTATTAAGCGCTACTACGAGAATAAGCCGGAGATCATGCTCCAGAAGCTTAGCGAGCTGGCGACGGAACTCTATCTTGCGGAAACGCCGAAGAAGCGCGCGCAGCTCTGGAAACGCGCCGCGCTCGCGCTCGGAAATTTGAACGTCGCGGAAGCGAGGATCGCCGCGCTCGTCGCGAAAGACGACCCCGCCGCGCTGGTTACCTTTATCGAGCAGAATTTTGGGAAAAAGTAATGTCCGACGTCCAATTTGATTCAAGCGCTTCTTCCGCGTCCGGCTTTGCCGTCGACAAACCCCGCATCGAACGCGCCGTCCGCGAAATCCTGCTCGCCATCGGCGAGAATCCGGATCGCGAAGGGCTCGTGGAGACGCCCGCGCGCGTCGCGAGAATGTACGAAGAGCTCTTTCAGGGGCTCGGGCAGGATCCCGCGGTTCATCTCAAGAAGTTCTTTACGGAAAAGTACGAGTCGATGGTCGTCGTTCGCGATATCGAATTCCATTCGATGTGCGAGCATCATCTCCTTCCGTTCGTCGGAAAGGCGCATATAGGGTATATTCCGCAGGGCAAAGTGGTCGGTCTGAGCAAATTAGCGCGCGTCGTCGAAACGGTCGCGCGGAGGCCGCAGCTCCAGGAGCGCATGACCGAGACGGTCGCGCATCTCCTCATGAACGAGCTCAACGCGCTGGGCGTCGGGGTCGTAATCGAGGCGACGCACTCGTGTATGACGCTGCGCGGGATTAAGAAGCCCAATTCGCGCTGCATAACGTCGGCCATGACCGGCGTCTTTATGGACGACGCGTCGACGCGTTCGGAATTTTTGAATTTGGTTATGAAGAACTAGCCGCGCGCCGCAGCTCCGCCTTGCCCGTTTACGAATCCGCTCAGGGATAATTAAGCATGACTCAGTCCGCCAATCAGCCCGCCTCGAACGCCATGGCGTCTTTCTATCGGCCGATCGAACGCGAATTGGCGGACATGACGTCGCTCCTCAAAGAGCGTCTCCGTCACCTCGACCCTCTCTTTGACGCGTATCTGGAATATTCGTTCCAACTTGGCGGCAAACGACTCCGTCCGGCCCTGACGCTCCTTTGCGGCAAGGCGGCGGGCAAAATAGAACGGCGGCATTTCTATATCGGCGCGGCGCTTGAAATGATTCATACGGGCTCTCTCGTTCACGACGACGTTCTCGACGGGGCCTCTTTCCGCCGCCAGCTTCAGACGGTGAACGCGAAGTGGGACTCTCAGCGCGCCGTGCTCATCGGCGACATGCTCATAACGCGCGCGTTCGAGCTGGTGTGCGACTGCGAGGATTTCAAAGTCTTTCGGAAGATCTCGCAATGCTGTCAGGCGACCGTGGAAGGGGAGCTCTATCAGACGGAATCGGTCGGCAACTTCGCGCTTTCGGTCGACGACTACCGGCGCATCGTAGGGGGCAAGACGGCGTCCCTGATCGAATGTTCCGCGGCGCTCGGCGCCTATCTCGGCGGCGCGTCGGAAGCGGATCTCGACGTCTACGGCGCGCTCGGCCGGTCGCTCGGCGTCGCGTTTCAGATCGTCGACGACGTGCTCGATTTGGTCGGCGACGAGGACGTCGTCGGCAAGACGCTCGGGACCGATCTTGAGAATCAGAAAGAGACGCTCCCTGTGATCTTCTATTTGCAGAACGCGTCGCGGCAAGAGAAAGACGTTCTCCTCAAACGGCTCGGCGGCGGCGTGCGCGCCGACGAACGCGCGGATATTGCCGCGCTGCTCAAAGGGGCCGGCGCGATCGACGCCGCGCTCGCCGAGGCAAAGCGGCTCGTCGACGCAGCCGTCGCGAGGCTCGCAGAATTGCGCAAGCGCGCGGAAGGGGAAGGGAGAACCGATTCGCTCGCCGCCTTTGACTCGCTCGCCGACTTGGCGCGGTTTGTCGTTAAGAGAGACAAGTAGACGCGAGTTTCTGTTGGATTCGACCGACCCCGTAACGCGGCAGACGCTCGTATTACGGGGTTTCTGTTTTTGGACTTATTGAAATAGCGTTGGCAATCAGGTATGATAATATGCGCGGTCGGACGCCGCGCTCAGGTTCTGGAGGAAGAGATAAATGACACAGGCTGTTTATAACGCGTTACGCGATAATATTGCGGGTATTCCCGTATCTCAGTTGGCTCGCGAATTTGGCGGCACGCCGCTCTTTGTCTATGACGCCGCCGTCATTAAGGAGCGCTGCGCGCAGCTCAAGGATTTCGGAACCGTTCGGTTCGCGCAGAAAGCGTGTCCGAGTCAGGCGATTCTCAAATTGGCGCGCGAGCAGGGATTAAAGGTCGACGCGGTGAGCGCCGGAGAAATCATGCGCGCGTTCGCCGTCGGATATAAGCCCGAAGAGATCGCGTATACGTGCGATATTTTCGACTCCGACGCGCTCGAGCTCGTCTGCGGCGACGCGTTCGGCTGCGTCGTGAACGTCGGCTCGCTTGATATGATCGACCAGCTCGCGGAACGGTTGGGCGAACGCGCCAAGGGATTTGAGCTGACGGTCCGCGTCAATCCTGGCTTCGGTCACGGGCACGGCGCTAAGACGAATACGGGCGGTCCTCTTTCGAAGCACGGAATTTGGCACGAACAGCTCGGCGAGGCGGTCGCCAGGGCGGCGCGTTACGGCATGACGGTTACCGGGCTGCACATGCATATCGGATCGGGGAGCGACTTTGCGCACCTTGCTCAAGTAAGCGATTCGATGCGGCGGTTCGCGCTCTCGGTCGGCCCGCAGATCAAATCGGTCAGCTGCGGGGGCGGAATTCCCACGCCGTATCAGACGGGCGAGGAATATTTCGACGTTCCGCGCTATACGGAAGTATGGCATGGCGCCGTCGCGGAACTGGAAGCGGCGTTTGGGCATAAAGTCGAGCTTGAAACGGAGCCGGGCCGGTTTATCGTCGCGGACTCCGGATACCTCGTTACGAAGATTTGCGCCGTTAAGCGCCAGGCGGACAATATCTTCTATCTCGTCGACGCGGGGTTTACCCATCTGGGACGCCCCATGTTTTACGGGAGCTATCATCCGATCTCGATCGCCTACGCGCCGGAAAACGGAACGCCGGAGCCCGGAACGCAGGAAGTCGTCGTGGGCGGCCCGCTGTGCGAGTCGGGCGACGTCTTTACGCAGAAGGAAGGGGGGATCGTTCTCAAGCGGGAACTGCCCGTCGCGAAACCGGGCGATTATCTCATTCTCGAAGTCGCGGGCGCGTACGGCGCGGCGATGAACTCGAATTACAATACAAAATTCCTCGCGCCCGAGGTCCTCGTCGAAAACGGCGCCGCGCGTCTGACGCGCAAAAAGCAGTCGTTTGAGCATTTAATCGCGAACGAAATCTTCTGATTCCGATCGCGCGCTGACCCGTAATCCCTCTCCATGCGCGGAGAAACGGCATGAAACTCTATTACTACGAAGGTTCGACGCGAAAAGGCCCGATACCCTCCGTGCGGCTCCGGGAGCTGGCGCGGAAGGGAGAGGTTGCGCCCGAGACCCTGATTGAGACGGTTTTGGGAATGCGGTTTCGCGCGGACGAGGCGGGCAGTTACGTTTCGGGCTTATCGCTCGAAAAGGAATTTGCGAACTTGCGCGCCGTCCCGCCGGAACCTTCTCAGGAGCGGGAAATTAAGCCGGAACGCGAGCCGGCGCCCGAATTAGAGGCCGAAGCCGCGCCCGACCACGGACCGGCGGAACCGAAAGCGGACGCCGAGGCGGAGCCCGCTTCCGCGGTCGAATCCCAGCCGACGTCTGCAAGCGCGGAACCCGAACCGCGCAAGACGGTTAGCGGCAGTTCTGTTTCCGCGGCAAAGCGTCCTCTGGAAGACAAGGCGCCTTCAAAAGACGCCCCGGAAGACGCTATCGAATGGAATGAGCTGGAACTGATCGACGTCGGCGGCGGAACGCCGCAGGCGGAGCCGACGCTCGACCCGTTCGAAGCCTTGACGAACGGTCTGAACGCCGCGCCGCGCTATGAACAGCCTGCGGCGCCGCCGCGCCGCGCGGCAAATTCGGCCCCGCGTCAGACGGTATTGACTGCGAACCGAAAGGAACCGGAACCGCCGGCGCCGGCGAAATCGAAAGGATCGCGGCTGAACGCCGTTATCTTTGCGGCGGCTCTAATAGCCTTAATCGCAATGTCTTTTGACATAAGCTTTTCGGCGATTCTATTCTTTTTTGCCTGTTGCATTCCGTTTATTCTGATTGTTTTGTTCATTGTCAAGCTGATCAAAAACGACGGGAACGATTGGCAGTCAAACGGAAGCGCGGCCGGAAACGAATCGGAATCGGCCGACGCGCCGCCGGAGTCCCCTTTGCTGCGTTTATATGGCGGGCCGGTAATATTTTATGTAATAACGACGGTCGCGATCGCCGCGTACGCGGTCTCCGACGGAATACCGGTCGGCGCGGTTTTTGTCGGTCTGGCGCTGATCCTGTTGTTTGCCTTTTCGTCCGGCAAGAAAAAGAAAGACGGCAAGCCTTAACGCAGGTCCCATATTAATCCCGCGTCCCGTTGGAGAATCGGCATGAAGTTCTATTATTACGAAGGTTCGACGCGAAAGGGGCCCGTCCCGTCCGTGCGGCTCCGAGAGCTGGCGAGGAAGGGCGAGATAACGCGCGCGACCGTTCTTGAGACGGAATTGGGAACGAAATTCAGCGCGGAGAAAATCGGCGCCTATCTGTCCGGTTTCTCGCTGGAGAAGGAATTTGCCGAAAGCGGCTGCGCTCCTGAGAATCCGTTTCCGAGCGAACCCGACCCGGAATCGAAGACCGACCGCGCGGACGGCGGCGCCGACGGGGCCCCGACTTCGACGGATTCCTCGCCTTTCGA
>CADACS010000111.1 GCA_902786505.1 uncultured Planctomycetota bacterium
TCATAGTCGTTGAGAACTTCTAAACTCTTCTCATCCGCATCCTTATCGGTCGAGAACGGATAGTAGTCGATCTCGCGTCCGCGGAAGATCGTAATGACGCTGTTCCCCTTGGCGGAGAGGATCGCGACTTTTTTACCCGCTTCTAAAAAGACGTCAAAAAGGGTCTCCGCCTGAACCTGAGGTTTTTCGTAGACTTTAATTCCGTGAACCTCGGGCCCCGCTCCGCAGAAGATTGTCGCAAAACATACCGGAGTTACGGTCTTCATAACGTTCACCGACTTAACGACAACGTTCGATTCCGCAATACACTTTTCAAATTCCTCAGGATGCTTCTGCAAGAGCACGTCGCCAAAACAGTCGCCGCAGTAGATAAAGACTTTCTGCGCCGGCTTGCCTTCGAACGCTTCGTTCAACAGGTTAACGATCTGCTCAATTTTATCGACTTGACACGTCTTAGGCGCGCGGACGCCGGAAGCGGCGCATACGGTCGGCGTAAGTTCGGCGATCGAATGAGCAATCCCATATTTCTTCTTCATGCGTTCGATTTCGATCGGAACGTCCTCCTCGCCGTAAACATGAGCGGCTAATCCGGAATACTGAGAAGCGAATACGGTCATGCCGGCGCTAAGCGCAGTCTGCGCCAGAAAAGCGCGGCGGGAAATTCGGTTACCCATAAAACTACTCCCTAAAAGTATTTGGAGAAAACAAGACGCCGGCCGCGACAAAAGCCGAACGCGTTTTATCGGAGGAAAAACTACCGATAATCGATATCGCCTACAATCGGAAGATCGTCAAGCGACTCTAAATTAAAAACTTTCAAAAAGCGATCGGTCGTTTTATAGAAAGTAACTTTCTTTTTATCGACCGTCTGTTTTTCCGCAGAAATGAGATCCCGTTTGACAAGCTGCGCGAGGACCGGCCCCGCCCCGCTCCGCGTTTCAAGAATCTCTTCGTGCATAATCGGCTGGCGGTACGCCACAAGCGCGAGCACGTCGATCGCCGTCTGCGACAGTTTGAAATCGCGCGTCTTTTCGCCCGAACGCGCGACAAATTCCTGATATTGCGGAAGAAGCGCGAGCCGGAACCCGTCCCCGTCCCGCACGATTTTATAGGGCGCTCCCTCGCGAAAATAGCGCTCGTTAAGATCGGCAAGCGCTTCCATTGCTTCCAATTCAGACACGTTCCGCATGAGTTCGCAAGCGAGCGCGAGAGTAATAGGTTTATTCTCGGCGTCTCCGACAAAAAGCATCGCCTCTAAAATACTCTCCGGACGTATCTTTGCGCTATTGACGATTCCGTCGACGGCAATCTCAGACTCCGCGTCGGAGAGATCTTCGGCGCCAGAACCGGAGTCCTCGGCTTGAACGTCCTCCGCTTCGAATACGGAACGCAATCCGTCGGCAAAGGCCGCTTCATAGTTCTCGCTCTCCTGCTGTGAACGGTCTGCTCCGACTCTTGACGGTCCGCGTTAAGAGCGAAACTGCGCGCAAAAAACGCGTCGTCGACGTCCTCTTCTTCGGCAGAAAGAGCCCCGTCGGAAGAAGAGGAGGCCTCGCCTTTGCGTTCGATATAGACGTCGTCTTTAGCTTCAGGATGCGACGAAACGATACGAAATCGAGGTTCGGGCGGCCTCGAAGGCTTCGCGCCGTCGACGCTGATCGTACCCCCGTCCTGTTCAGATTGTTCGCCGTCGGTCATGGTCTAAGTCGCTCCAAATTACGGTAAATGACGCGGAGAGCCGGTTGGAAAACAGACGCCCTGCGTTATTATAGCAAACTAAAATAGAAGAAACAACACAAACAACCGTAAACGCGCAATCAAATTTCTCAGCGATTCTCGTAACTTCTTGCGCGCTTGGCCGACGGACAAGGTTCCGCGCTTTCTCTTTTCGGCGCGGAACCAATCGGACGTCGCGGGTCGTCTTTCCGTTTTGGCTTGAAATTTAGCTGGGCCGGGGTATACTTGCCGTCGTCCGGCGCCGAATATCCAAACGCGGCGCCCGCCCGGCTTTCCGGAATCAAGACCGAAACGAAAAAGGAGTTCGCCGAAATGAAAAGCCTATCCCCTTCTCCTTCGTTATTTGCTCTAACCGTTCTAATGGCGACGCTTGTATCCTTCTGTTCATACGGCGTTTCTGGAGCTTTGGGCGAAGAACCGCCCGTACCGAACAACTCGGACGACGCCCATATTGATATTCTTTCGGGCTTCGAGCGCACGTCGAACGTGCGGAACGAACTCCTTAATTCCCAGAAGATAGAAATTGTTAAAGAACGTTGGTCGCTAACCGTAGAAACGACAGGCAGCGGCGCCACAATCGCCTCGGGCAAGTTCGGCGAACTCGAAATTAACTTCGGCGAACTCTTTGAACTGCATCTGGCCGGAAAAGAACGCGCGAACATACTTGTCTCTTCTGCGGAAAGCTGGGGCGACGTTCGGCTGCGGCGCGACGGCGATCTACTGCAGCTCTGGTTTTCTAAACATGACGATTGCAAAGAGCTGACCGTCGCCTTAGAAGGCGAAATAGACGACAAAGGAATCTCGTGGTCGCTCGAAGTCATAAACGGCTCCTCTGATTATTCCGTCGAGGACGCGTCCTATCCCTTTCCAAGGATATCGGGCTCCCCTCTAAATCTCTTTCTGCCCGACCGATCGGGCCGCGTAATTACCGACGCCGACTCAAAATCAATCCACGAACGCTACGAGTATCCCGGCCATGTCGCGTCAATGCAGTATTTTGCGTTCTGGGGCAAATCGAACGGCGTCTATCTCGGAATCCACGATCCGGACGCGTGTCTCAAACATTTCGACGTCAAAGTCGACTCTCTCTGGGGACAGATCGACGCCGTGTTTCCCGCAATTGGCGCAGGCTCCGTCGCGAATTCGTTCGCTCTCCCCGGCAAGGCGCGTTGGGAAGCGTTCTCGGGCGACTGGTACGACGCGACCGCTATCTATAAGGATTTCGTTCTGAAACACGCCAAATGGCTGCCGGCAGAAGGACGGCCCGATACCTCGCGAAAGTTCAAGGAGATCGCCTACTGGATATGCGACTATATCCCCAACTCGCCCGAACAAGGCGACGCGAAACCGATGACGCTCGGCGCCGCGTCGGAGCGGTACGGAAAGGGATATTGGATCGACGCGGCGATTGAGTTAAAGAATCGGCTGAACGTTCCTGTCGGATATCAAGTCTATAACTGGCATGAAATTCCGTTCAATATCAACTATCCGCATTTTCTCCCGGCCAAGCAGGAGTTTATCGACGGCGTGAAACGGCTGAAAGAGGCCGGTATTTACGTCTTCCCGTATATCAACGCCGTAAGCTGGGAAATGGACGACGCCGACGAAGGATTCGAAGAGAATTTCGAAAACGTCGGGCGCAAAGGAGCCGCGATCAAAAAAGACGGAAGTCCCTATTTCGTACCGTATCCGCAAGTGAAAAAGAGCGGAATGGACACGCGTCTGGCCCCCATATGCCCGACTTTTCCGCGTTGGGGACAAATTATCGAAGAAACGGCGCGCGGACTCGAAGAAGCCGCCGACATCGACGGAATATACTTCGATCAAATTGCGGCCGTTCCGCCCGTGGCGTGCCGCAATCCAGAACACGACCATAAGCCCGGCGGAGGTTCGTACTGGATCGAAGGATATAACCGAATCATGACGAAAGTCCGAGCCAATAAGCCCCGCGACGCGTTCTACTACAGCGAGTCCAACGCCGAGCCGTACATGAAATCGTTCGACGGACTGCTCACTTGGATCTGGACCAAGGGAGACGCAGTTCCAGCCTTTCCGGCAATCTACGCGGGCCGCGTCCAGATGATAGGAAGATACACCGACGGCGCGACCCGGGAAGACGACGACTATTTCCGCTATCATCTCGCGGAAGAACTCGTTTTCGGACAGCAGATCGGCTGGCTTAACGCGAACGTCGTTTACAACGAAGATAGAATGGCTTTTCTGGAAAAGATCGTTCAAGCCCGCTATCGTTATTCCGACCTGTTCAACGACGGGCTCCTCTTGAGACCGCCGGTCGTTCTGTGCAATCTGCCCCCTGTCGAATCGTCAGGAATTTCGATGCGTCAGGTTATCGCAGGCGCATGGAAAAAGAACGGCGGAACCCAGTGCGTCGTTTTTGCAGTCAACGTCTCTAAGAAGCCGGCAAAGGCGGCGCTTCGTCTTTTTCCGGAAGAGTATGGCGGCCCTGACTCCAACCTGCCAAACGCGTTGGAGCTTGATCTGGAACCGCTCGAAGTCAGGGTAATAGAACTGCCTGAAAAGAATCCGCAATAGCCGCCGACGGAACCGAACGGACGTCTGCCGACCCTCTAAGGCGGCGCGTTAGGAAAGACGGTATCAAGCAAAAAACAAGAAGCGCCGTACGGATACGCTCCGCACGGCGCTTCTTTTATGTTAAACGCCGCAAAACCGCGTTCAGTCTTCGAGTTTAATCTCAAGGTTCTTAATGCCGCCGGAAGGAATCTCGACTTCCAACGGAGAGTTAAGCGGATCGTTATACTTGGCGGGCAAAAGATCTTCCGTCTTCAGCTTATTCTTATCAAAGGAGACCTCGCCGTTGCCCTCTTTGTCGTTCGCCTTAACGTACTCGTCGCGCGTCATACCGTCGATCATTTCGACCTGTTTTTTGACGGAAACCCTGTATTTTCCGGGCAGAGCCCCGTCGCCGGGACGGTCCGTCATGAGAGAGAACATACCCTTTTCGTCGGTAAAACCGGCCGCAACTCCGTTTTGGACAGATTCGTCCATCGGACGAAAATCAAGCGTCGCGCCGTCGACCGGCTGACCGTTGTAGGTAAGAATCCCGCTCGCTTTGACAAGACCGCTTCGCGAACCGCCTCCGGAACTGCCGCAGCCGACAAGCGCAACCGTAAGAGCGCAGACAAGCGCCAAAACCGCGCAATTTTTCGCCAGTGTCATTTTCATCTCGATTTCTATTTGAGTTTACACATATTAACACGCGGCGCCCGATTGTCTTATACGGACGCGGACGCCGCAAACGTTTTGTTAAATCTACGCAGAAGCGAAGATCACATCGACGCCGTCGTTTCGCCGCCGTTGCAGGATCCTAACGCGCCCCAAACGCCGTAGGGGCTCGGACCGCCTACCGGGTGAGCGTTCGTCTTGCCAGCCGGATTGAGCGAAACCGGAACCGTGAGGTCGCCGCAGTCGATCGTGTCGCTGACGAAGCGGACGGAACCGTCGGCCAAGACCGCGTTGACGCCGCCGCTATGGTTGCTCGTCGCGGACGCGATAAGCGTGTCGGTGAAATCGTCGCCGCAAGAAGGACCGTTCGGCGGCATGATCGTGAAGAACGTCGTATTGTTGAAGAACCAATACCCGTAGAGAGAACCGGAACCGGCATACGCGGTCGCGGAGGCGATATATTGCCCGTTGTTGCCGACTTGAGTCATACAGGTCGACTTCGGATTGCCGCCCCAGATGCCCGTCTTAACCCAACCGGACTTAACTCTCGTATCAGAATCGCTCGTGTAACGGCCGCGAGGGCTCGCGCAGCGTTCCGACATGAGAACCGTATTGCTCGTACCGTCGGTAATAGCGGAAAGCGGCGGGCACCACCCATGACCGACGCCGCGGCCCGAGTGGACCATGGCGAAGACGCAGCGGGAGTTGTGCGGGCAGTTCGCGTTGTTCGACTTGCAGTCGTTGTACCAACCGCGGCCGTTAACCGCGTCGCCATAGCTGAAACGGTAGTTGCACGTCGTGAAAGGAGCGGCATATCCAGACTCGGTGTAACCGGTCTTCGATCCCGCGTCGGACGGGCAGAGAATCGTCGGAATCGGACGCAAGAAACCTTCGTGGTTGTCAAACGGTTCCTGCTGCCAAACGCCGTTGCCGTCGCCAGCCGCGATGCTGTCGTAGCGCGCGGTCTGTTCAAAGAACGGCAACATGCCGATGTACGGCGTATAGTCGTAAGGAATGGTGCCGCCCATACCATAACCGGGCAGGCAGCTGTTCGTGTCGTGGTAGTTCTGGATCGCCAATCCCATCTGCTTCAGGTTGTTCGTGCACTGCATGCGGCGAGCAGCCTCGCGGGCAGCCTGGACGGCCGGAAGAAGGAGACCGATAAGAATACCGATAATGGCGATAACGACGAGCAGTTCTACGAGCGTAAAACCGCCGCGATCGCCGCGTCCCTTCAAAGCAAACGTCTTCATAACAAAATCTCCGAGATTTAATAAAACATGTTTATGGCAGAAAGTTTCGTCGCAAACGCGACGAAACTAACCCACGATAACATTCTAACCAATAGGAACACAATTCAAGGGGGGGGCGCCAAACTGTCGTCCAAATCGTCGGCAAAACGAACCGACGAAGCAAAACTCATGACGCTCCATTCGTCTTCGACCTCGTTTCACGCCGAAAAAAACGGCAAGTCGGGCTGTTCTTTTAGACGCCCCTCCCTTTGGATTGTTTCGCTTCCTTTCCAAATTCTTTCGCCCTTTCCACAAGACATGACAAACGTTATGGGAAAACGCAGCCCCAGAATCGAAAAATGACAAAAACATTTCACTTTTTTGATACGTATTGATTCTGTCTTGTTAAACGCCCTAAAAGAAAAAGACGTCGTTTTTTTGGCGCTATTGACGCAAAAAGATTTTTAGCTACAAAGAAAGTTCAGTCGTATGATCGGTGAAACAAGAGACCCAAGATTGGTTGCGTTAGATAAGTCTGTTCGAAAGAATAATACGCGCCCAAAGTAAATGACGCCAATGTCGGCGACGTCCTGAACGGCTCGCCTGACCGACGGTCCCTTAAAAGAAAATCGCCTTGAAAAAGGGCGGTTCGAACGTACAGATTTCGTTATAAACTAGAAGAAGAGCGCTTGATATGACGTCGACAAACGTATCGCCCCGTGAACGTTCTGCTTACTGGGACAACGTAAAATTCCTTTTAATCTCCCTCGTCGTCTTAGGGCACTGCCTGTGGGCGTTTAGGAGCAGACCCGGCGTTTCGCTGATTGTCGGCTCCATTTACCTTTTCCATATGCCGGCGTTTGTCTTCGTTTCCGGGTTCTTTAGTAAGAGCGACAATTCACGAAGCGCCAAATCGCTGTTGCGGCTTTGGTTCGCTTTCTTTCTTTTAACCGCGGTCTACTGGTTATTAGCGTTCAAAAGAGGAACGCCGCCCAAACTGACGGTCCCCTACTATTCCGCTTGGTACCTCCTCGCGCTAATTGTGTGGCGATTCGTAACGCCGTGGGTTACGAAAATCAAATACAGTATTCTGTACTTCTCGGCGTTGGCGATCCTTGCCGGCTTCTGGATAAAAATTACCAATGAATTTGCGCTAAGCCGTATTATCTGTTTCTATCCGTTCTTCCTGGCGGGGTACTATCTATCCTTTGAAAAAGCGGCGAAATTAACGTCGGTCCCGGTTGTGTTAAAAATCGTCTGCGGCGTCGCGGCGCTTGCAGTCGCCGCAGCGCTCGCTTACTGGACGCAAAGCGTCTTCAAAGTGAGTTCGGGCGACCTCCTCTGTCGTCATTACGCCCCGAACGGTCTTTCGGGTCCCGCGATTCGAATTTTGATTTTTACCGTCGCGTCGTTCTGTATTATAGGCGTTCTCGCGCTAACCTGCAAAACGCGGCTTCCTTTAATTACAACGATCGGTAAAAACTCGCTTGCCGTCTACTTAATTCACCGTCCCATCGTCTCTTTCCTGAACCGATACTTCGATTCGACGCCGACCTTGCGTCTAATCGCGGCGTCCGTCATTGTGACCGTCATACTACTGATCGTTTTGGGTTCAAACCCCGTTTCGAATATTTTGAACCGTACGCTGGACTGGCTTGTCGAACCGTTTGTCGCCAAAGAAGACGATCGGCGGAGCGGCCTCGTTTGGACGCGAAGGCTTGTCTACTTCTGCGCTATCGTTTTATTCGCGCTGCCCGCGGTTCGACCAATCGCCGAACGCGTTCAGTCGACGTCAAAACGGGCGGCCGTCGAACGAAAATTCCCAATTTACAGAGTCGCGGCCCCGGAACAGGCTCTCGCGAATGAAAACGCCTTTAAGCTGCTCTTCTGCGGCGATCTGCTCCTGCTGGAAGATCCGGTTAAGCTCGGAAATTATGGCGAAACCTACGACTATTCCGAAGTCTTCGAACACGTCAAAGAATATCTGGCGGACGCCGATTATTCAATCGGAGTCTTTGAAGGGCCATGCGCCGGTAAGAGGGAAAACGGATATTCGACGAGCAATTACGGCGACGGAAAAGCGCTGTGCGTTAATTTCCCAGACGAGTTTGCCTATGCCGTTAAGAACGCGGGATTCGACTTAGTCACAACGGCGAACAATCACTTTTTAGACTGCGGAGAAGACGGCGCCAAACGAACGCTCGAAGTTTTGGATTCGGCGGAACTTGATCATCTTGGAACCTATTCGTCTCCCGAAGACAAACAGGTCAATCGAGTTAAAATAATCGAAAAAGACGGGCTAAAATTTGCCGTCCTCGCTTATACGTACGATCAAAAGAAATACCGCAAGGCGGGGATTTCCGCAAGCGGAGACAAATCGTATTTCACATCGTTAATCGTCGACGAAAAATCGGAAGATTATCCGGCAGTCCTCGAAGAAATCAAAAAGGACTTTGAGCTGGCGCGCTCATACAAACCGGACTTTATCGTAGCGCTCCCGCATTGGGGAACGCAATTCGCCGACTATCCCAACGGTATGCAACTACACTGGGAAAAAGTCTTTAAAGAGCTTGGCGCCGATATTGTTCTCGGCGATCATACGCATTCGGTCCAGCCGGTAAAAGTATCGCAATTTGAAGGCAGAACGACTTTTACCGCATACTGTCCCGGCAACTTTACCAATATCTATCGGGAGCATAACGGCGATTTAGCGGCGCTCGTTGAGGTCAATATCGACAAAAAGGAGAAGCGAATCCTCGGAGGCGCGATCGTTCCCATGTGGATTACGGCCCAGCGAACGGGTAATTACCGTCCAATCCCCATCTATTCCATTCTAACGGATCCGGAAGTCGGAAAACTCATAACCGTCGACGACATGAAACGCGTAGACGAAGCGATGCGCCATATTACCGGGATTATGCTCGGGGAAACCGTCGATTTGAATTTGCGTCAGAAACGCTACTCTTTCGACGAAAACGGTTTTTACCGCGATAAAACTCCCGCGATTGAAATCAGGGACCAGTGGAAAACAGGAGTCTTTTACAGGACGCTGGCCGACGCGGAAAACGTCTGTTTTATTGGCGATTCCGTCGAAGAAGGATGGCGCAACGGCGGCGTTCCGTGGTCGGAACCGCTAGAAGCGCTCGTAAAAGGAAACGTCGCCCATTGCGGTTACGGAAGCGCGACGGTCCGTTCGCTCATTAGCGAACATATGCCCGAACTGATTGCGAACGACGCGGATCTGTTTGTCGTCGCGATCGGAACAAACGACGTTCAATATCGCGATCCAAAGCGTTGCGCAATGACGCCGGAAGACTACGCCGCCCGGATTGGCGAATTAAAATCCAAAATCCAAAATGCGCGGCCAAACGCAAAGTTCGTCTTCATTGCTCCATGGTACGCGACAGACGGCGACCTCGCGACGCCCCTATCCTACCCGGACAAGCTGGCGATGTACGAAGAATATTCGAACGCGCTCCGGAAATTCTGCGAGGAGCAAGGGGATCTCTTCATCGACCCCAATCCCTACATTAAATCGATTTTGGACGTCTATCCGCATTCGAGATACATGCTCGATTACGTACATCCAAACGCGACGGACGGCGTCAATCTCTATTCGGAAGCGGTTCTAAGTTACTGACGCGGGACGCGGCTGACAGAATTGTCCGCCAAAAGCTCGGCAAGTAATATTCCTGAGCTTTTGGCGGCGGTCGCTTTTTCTGCGTTTTACAGCGGCAGAGTTTTGAATTTTACATTTCAGCTTTTTGCCTCAGGTTAAAAGAACCGCGCCCCATTTTCAACCTTTCAGCCGACAAGAAAAAAAAAGGCGTTTTACCCAAAAGCAGGTAAAACGCCTAGTGGCTGAAACTGGACTCGAACCTGTGACCTACGGCTTATGAAGCCGTCGCTCTAACCGACTGAGCTATTCAGCCCCCCTAAGAGCCAAGCGCCGAAACGCTAAAACGTCTTAGCGTCCATATAATAACACAGTCCGAACCTTTGTAAAGAGCCAAAATTTATATTTTCTTCTCTTTTTCGACGCTCTCCCCGTCAATTCGGGCCTTAATCTGTACGGCAGGCTGGCCGCGAAAGACGCCCGGCTTGACCCAAAACGCGGGCTTGCCGTCGACGCGCGCCTCAAACAATTCGCGCGCGGGCAGCTCCGTCGCAAACGCGGAACCCGGCCGCAGCGCCTGCCATTCGTCTAAACTAATTTCGCACTCGCCAATTTCGACCGTAAAGAGCGCCTCAGCCCCGGCGTCGAGCACGTTCTCCGCGTCAGCGGCCGGCGTGCTCCGTTCTAAGCCGTTTGACTCCGCACGGCCAACCGGACAGGAAAAGGGCGCGGCGATAAT
>CADACS010000112.1 GCA_902786505.1 uncultured Planctomycetota bacterium
GAGGCGTCCATGCACAGAGCCGGCGCGGCGGCGGCAATCTGATCGATATAGACGCCGTCGACGCCTTCCTCGAACGTCAGTTTATGAACGTTCTCAAATACTTTGTCTTGCCACAGTTGAGTCGAAGGGCACATAACCCCGAACTCGACCGGCGAACCGTCGGACTCTTTACTGCCGTATCGCTCGGCGACGGGCGTTCCGTCTTCGTTCTTAGAGCACGCGGGGAGCGCGATCGACGTAAACTGCCAGTCTTCGAGCCCGCGATCGCGTTTATCCCAGATTCTGCCGTTGATATACGGCATGACGTGAATATCGCCGTCTTTCTGAAGGTCGGCGACCGTCTCCGCGAACCCGTCGAACGGTTTGTAATGCGGATAATCGTTGTCAAACGGGTTCATGTGCCAGTTGTACCAGTGAATTGCGCAAGGGAGTCCAAACGCGTCGCGGAACTTGCGGATCTTTTCGGCAAGCGCGGGCTCTTTGCCGGAGTCGCAGATCCAGACGTTCATTTCCTTAAACCATTGCGGGGCGTCGGTTCGCCCTTCCGGTCCGAGGAGTTCGCGGGGATACCACGACGCCTCTTTCCGGACCCAATCGCGATAGAAGACCGCCGCGTCGAACCAGTCGCCCTGAAACGCTTTCAGAACGAGAGACCGCACGGAAACGCCGTTGCCGGGCTTGGTCATGTCCGGAGCCGGATGCGCGTATTCCACGCAGATCGAATTCATACCGGCGTCGCCGCCGACGGAGACGCGTTTCGTCATGCCGGACGGATCGCAGACCCCAAAAAAGAGGCCGCCGCCGAGTTTTTCGTCGTAAATCGCGCACCACGGCGCCGTGCACCAGCCGGAAGGATAGTCCGCGGCGTAACGCACGTCTTGAGCGCCGGGACGACGCAGCAGCGTTCCCGCGCTGCCCGGAACGACGAGGCGGACGTCTTGACCGGCGGGATCAAGTGAAATAGGAAGGGGCGTCCATTCGATAACCGACGCGTCTTCCCCGCACTGAACCTCCGACGTCACGGCTATTTCAGAAGTTTCAGGCTTTGTCTCAAATCGCAAGACGGCGCGAACGCCGGGTTCGGGCTCCGCCGTCAGTTCCAGAGCGCCGTCGGCTGTCGAGAGAGCGGAACGCTCTGCGGAGAGCGAGTCGGACGTCTTTTCTAAAAACGTTCCGTCTTCCTGTTTTACGCGATATTTAATTCGATAAACCGGCTGCGGCGCATTGCTGAGAAAGAAGTGTTCCGTCTTTACGTTCATCGCCTGAAGAAGTTCGACGCCTTCTTTTCGCGGATTCGCCCCTTCTTCTGAGTTTCGGCGGAATAAACACGCCAAGTCGCCCGAAGTCAGGAGTTCAAATCCAAGTTCGCGAAGTTCCGCCTCGGACGCGCTCTGAATAGCGCGGTATTCGGCGGGATCGGTCAGTTTGTCGGCAAACGCGAGATTGGACGCGAGCTTTTCGCGCCACGTTTCCGCCGTCTTAGTCCGGTCGGCGCGCAGACTTACCGCGCACGACGTCAGCGAACGCGCCAGATTGTCGCAACGGTCTTTAAGCGCGTCGGGATTCTCGTACGAATCGATTAGAATCCACGCGGAGTTGCGCCGCTCCAGAGTATCCCACGGGGTCCACGACGTATCGATTGCCGCGTTCATGTACGGGCCGTAGTCGTGAAGACCGTCGTATATGCCGACTTGCGAGCTGAGAAACGCAATGGAGTCGCCCGCGTCGTCGCGCATTGCGCCCCAATGTGAAAAACGTTCAACCTCTTTCGAGCCGGTGAACGTCCCTGACCGCGCGTCGCCAAGCCAATGGGGAAAGGAACCGTCCGCGATGTGGAGTTCCAAAAAATGATTTTCACGCCACTTGCGCGCCGTCTTCTGGGTTCGGCTGTGTTCGACGAAAACTAACCCCGGCTGATTTTTAAAGTAATACCAGTAGTATACGGACGTCGCGCCGTTGGGCGTCGCGTCGGCTCCTTTACGGAGCGTCGTTTCCTGACGCACGACCGCGGCGATCGGGCCGTCGGAACAGATCGAAATATTCGCCGCGCCTTCATTTACCGTCCACGAACCGTAAAACGGGTTCGTTTCCGGACTTCCGTCGAAATCGATCAGCCGGTCGTGCCACGAAACGTGATCCAGTACGCCGCCGGTCTTGACGAATTCGATTCTACTGGGAAGACCGCCCGCCTCGTCCGCAGAATGGCGGATCCGGTACGACGGCGTCGAAACGGCGATTTCCGTTTCCGCCTTCGCCGCCTGACTCGGAGCGTTTTTCTCTTTGTTCGGCGCCAAAAAAACTACGAGAGCTTTTTCCCGGCTTTCAGCGACTTGTTCCGGCGTCAGTTCCATGAGTAAAAGCCTGCCGTCAACGTATTGCGACGGAACGGCGCTTCCGTCTTCGGCTATAACAGACGGCGAGAATCTTTCGTCGGAGAAACCGTTATTGACTATGCGGAGCGCCGACTCGGTAATCGGCGCCATAACGAGACCTCCGTCGGGCGCGTCCGTTATGACGACCGTCGGATAACCGCCGCCCAAAACGGGGCCGGGAACTAAAAAAATCATTAAGAGCGCAAGGCTGACGAGTATGTCTTTCACCATATGAGAAACCTTTTTAGCGGGGAATTTGCGAAAAAAAGTCTGAACGACCCGTTAGAATCATTATAGAGACAGATTTTCCGATTTCAATGTTTTTTAGAAACGGCCGACGCATGCCGAAGAAAGACTGAAAAGAAGAACTTTCAATTTATGATGCTATATGAGGCAAGAAGAAGACGTTATGCAAACCGCTTCTGAAGGGGCCGGCGCGGAGACTCCCGGAAGAGTCTTCGCGCCGGTCGACGGAACGGCCGCGCGTTTTTGACGCGTTCAGTTAAAAATCTGTTCAAGCGTCCACTCTCGCAGGCGTTTGGAACCCGTCGTATCTTTCGGCGTCTTCCACTGAAGCCCTCCTTCGAGGAACGACTGTTGAAGGACGTCGTTAAGTTGTTTATTCCATTCGGATTCCAGAGCGTCGGCGCGTTCGGGGGCCTGTCTGCGGAGTTCGTCGAGTTTCTCCCTGAACATCATGCAGTACTCGTAATCCTGCGCGCTTTCGCGCATCGCTTCAAAATGTTTTCCGAGCGTTACTTGCGAGTCGTTTGGATCGATATAGAGGGGCGTGAAGGTCGCGCCGGCGCGGTAATATTCGTTCCAGGACGAAACCCCGCCTCCGTCGCCCAGCGCCCAGAAGAACGACGCCCTTGCGCCGATCTTCGCCGCGTGGAGCGCCTGCGAGAGAACGTAAGTATACGGGCAGAGCGTTTTCATCGGGCCGGAACACGAGTAGAAATCCAGCGTTTGCCCCGACTTCTGTCGACCAAGATAGAACTCCTCCATTTCCGCAGGGCGTTCGAGCCAGTCGGTCCGCTTTGGACACAGGACGTCGATCGAATCGAAGAACGCGCCGTACTCTTTCGGGAACGTCGTAAAGCACGGATCTTCCCAGACGCGGACCTCGGGACAGCCCGCGTGGATCGCGTCGCTCCAGGCGATAAAGGGCGCGTAATCTTTGCAGGCTTCCGTCGGCTCGTCGTGAATGAGCAAATTGAATTTGGCGGGATCGAGCCCCAGGTCGAGCCAGTGTTTGCGCCACGCGGCGTAAAGATTTTTTACGACGGTATGAAATTCTTTCGTGCCAACTTCGTAGCCTTTGAATTTCGGGGTCGTTTCCGAGCTGTAACCGCCTTTTGCGAGAAAGACAAAGTACTCGCGAACAACGCTTTTGGGCCAGCGTTCGATCCACTCGTCGAACATATCGGTATTGATTTTCACGCTCAAATCGTCCGGGTTAACCTCGCAGTTCTCAAGGAGCGACGGAGAGCCCCACGGCGCGTTGACGCGGCCTGCGCGAACCGTTTCCAGGAACGAGTCCAGATTCGTTTTGTTCACGTTGTATGTTCCGCCGCCGTTCGTATAGTCCCAGCCGCCGAGCAGGAGCCGCGTCTGTTGCGGGAATTCGCGCGGATAGACTGTCGCGCGGACTGGAAACGCCTCGCCCGTATTCTCGCAAGTTACGGAACTTTCAAGTTTCTGAACGGCAGTCGCGCCGGACTGAGCTTCGAACACGAGCCAGAGCTGAGTTACGAGACCGGAAGGAACCGCGTCGAGCGTCAGAACTCCGGAACCGTCGGGCGTTACCGGAACGAGCGCGTCGAGAACCGGTTCCAGAACCGACGTGTCCGTCCAGACCGCGCGGTACGCCTTGACTTTCAGCTCCGGGGTCTCTTTTACCTTAAATTTCAGATCGACGGGCGTCTGCGTCGCGTTGTACGCGTTGAGAACCGCGGCGCGGGGCTCTTTTTGCATAAGCGCGAGCGAAATTTCCGGCGACTCGGAGCGTTTCGGATAATCGAACCGATTCGTATAGTCCCATACGTTTGCCGGAGAAACGACGACGCCGCGGAAACCCGCCGCGTTCCACGCTTTGGAGAGAACGCGGTAGACGCCCGCGTGATTCTCGTTAAAAGGAAGGACGGCGCGAAAACCTTTGGGAACGTCCCAAGAGGCCGCCTCTGAGGCGCTCGAAGCCAGTTCGTTCTTAAGGGAGACGCGTTCTTCGGCGGAGAGATTGTTCTCAGAATCGCCGACGATCTTCATGACCGTCTCGCAGTCCGTCTGTATACGTCTGTCTACCGAGATTGCCATTTTGCGTTCGCGGTAGACGTCCGCCGGTGTTCCGGAAACGGGAACGCGTTTTAAGTCGGCGGTTAATAACGAGGCGTCGCCGGGAATAACGCGTATTTCATCGCAAAATAAGTACGGGCCCGACTCTATCGCCATGATCCGGACGTAACGTCCGCGCGTTCTGACGGGCTTCGATTTTAAACAGACGATTGCATATTTCGTCGGAAATTCTCCGAGCGCTTCACGCGTGTCGGCAACCAGATCGGCGGACTCATAATAAGTTTCTCCGTCGTCGCTTACGTCGACTCTAACGGAAACGGGAAACTCAACTCCGCCCGCGCCCGCCGCCGTTGTAAATTCAAATCCGGAGATCGGTTCTATCCGGCCAAGATCGACGGTAATCAGACCGAACGAAACGCCGCGCCAGCCGACCGTACCTTGCTGAGTCCAGAAATACTCGTTCGTTGTTTTGCCGTCGGTCAATTGAACCGCGTCGTCCGCGTCCGTGCAGAGATCGTAATTCGGAGCCGGTTCCAGCGTATAACTCTTATTAAGCGCAAGATTTTCCTCGGCGGCGTACGATAACTGAACGCCCATGAGCAAAATAAGCGTCAAAAACAAAATGCGTTTCATGAAACAAATTCTCCTTTCCAGCGCGGCGGAATTGCCGATCGAATTCGCCGAATTCAGGGGACGAATCCGCAAGAGCGACGTTGAAATTTTCTCAGAACAATATCGCGAATAGGCAACCCCAACTGTCTGCATTATACCGGCGGCGTGAATCAAAACCAAGTGTGGCAAATACTGCGGCCGACAAATAATCGCTTTTTGGCTTGGACGGCGAACCGTTGGATTATTACCGTAACATTTGGACGAAATGATAATGCTGAGAATCTGAGCAAAAAATAAATTCCGCTATTTTTTGCTTGCAATTTATTCTTTCTGTACTATAATTCAATACTGTTTTCAAAAGTCGGTTTCATGTTTGCGGAGAGGCCGTTTTTTGAGACAGAGGACAGGAAATTCTAATTAGGGTGTTTGGAGATGGGTAAGGTTTTTATTATTAACGACGACGGTTCTAAAAGAGAAGTTCTCAATATTCAGGAACTGCAAGAGTTAGCGCGGCAGGGGGCCGTTCTTCCTGAAACGAAAATTGAAGCGAAAGGAAGAGTAGTTAACGCCGGTAAAATTAAGGAACTGACGGGCGTCTTTATTGCGACGAGGATTCGGCGACAAAACGCTGAAAAGGCCGGCGGCGCGGCGGTAAACGACGCGCCGGAGGTTGACGGGGCTAGCCCGGACGCCTTTAAAGCGCTTGAAGAGTTGGGGAGCGGGGCGCCAGCCGATACGGCGCTGCCGCCTGCTGCAGACTCTGAGGTTGAGGGGGCCCTATACGCCGGGGAAATGGTAATTCCTGAGGAATTTAAGCCTAAACCTGAGGCAGTAAAGAAGGCGAAACAGAAACCGGACGACGCTTTTGAGGCTTTCCAAGCTAAATATAATTTACTTGTCGTCGACGATAAGGAATTGGAGGACGCTGTAAACGCGAAGCATCAGCGTGCGATTAAGAACATTAACGCTGTCATTAGCACATTAGACGTATTGTATATGATACTGTTTTATTTAATTTTTATTTCGGCGATTGGTATTGTTGTTTCGTTTTTAGAGGGAAGCGTCCCTGTCGTTGGGGCGGCGGTTTCTGCATTCGTTTCCATCGCATTGTTGACAAAGTTTGTCAATGTCTTGCTAAGGGCGTTTCTCTTTGCTAAAGACAGCTTTACTTCCCGTTGCAAAGAATCACTCATACAAGAAATCTATCTTTCCAAATTGCTTCGGAAGAACGGAGAATAAGCGCCGACCGTTCAGAAGGCGGCGCCGCAACATTTTGTTTCCTTTGGCGCGGCGTTTTTTTGTTGGCTTGGCTATAAGTTGCGCATTAACCGGACGTTGCGTCCGGCTGGGCGCTCCCGTTGGTCGCGCGGGCGCGCGCTTTTGCGCCGGGGCGGCTTGTGCGCTTTGGTTAGCGTTTTTCGGCGGTTAGACCGAACGTTCGTTCGGCCGCGCTCTTTGAGCGCTCGGACTTGCGCTTTCTGTCGGCGCGCGGTATAATGTTTTGGGACGGGCTTTGCGCGCTTGATTTTGGGGCTTCGCGGCGGTTTACCGGGCGCTTCGCCCGACGCCGTCGGGACTGGCTTGTTTTTTGGGTTGCAGTAAGGGGAGAGTCATGACTAAGAACGTTTTTAATCTGATCGGGTGGTCTGTTATCGGGATTCTCTTGGCGGTTGGGTTCTTTACGGCGTGGATGAATATGTTCTACCGCCCGATCGATCCGAATTTTAAACCGCTTATGGTTACGCCTGAGAAGAAAGCGTCGGCGGCGGAAGCGAATCTTGCGGAATCCGATCCTTCCGCGAAGCCTGTGCTTTATTATTCGGATCTCAACGAGGGCGGACCCGCGTACTGGGAACCCGGCGTCAGAGTGAACTGGCTCCTCTACGACGGCAAATATGACGAGGCGCTCGATGAACTTAAAGAGCGGCTGCCGAAAGAGACCGCGATCATTCGCTGTCTTGAATCGCCGGACGACGCCGGAACCGTTTTCGGTCAGGCTCGCAGGGTTCTTCAGGCAATGGCGGAGACGTACGAGCTCAAGGGCGATTGGGGCGCCGCGCGAAAGCTTTATTTTCTCATCTACGGCGGGAGCCTGGGGAATGAAGTTCAGTGGCTCGATATTCGTTCGGCATATTCCCACGGGAGTTACGCCTACGCTTTTGCGCTTACCGTCGAATGTCTTTCTATGCATTATTCGTCTCTTGACGTCGATAAGACGATGCGCCATGCGGAAGAGTCGAAAGCCAGACCGAGCGCCTGTTTCCGTATTCCGGTCGCCCACGATCTTCTGGACGACGAAGACGTCCGCGTGTACGCGTTAAAAGATCAGCTCGCGCGCGTCGCCAATCCGAAACTCCATTATACGTATCGGGCCCAAATGGACGGCGGCGGAAACGAAGAGTCGCTCCGGCAGGCGGAGTTAAGCCACGAATCGTATCTCAAATTCCTCGAATCGATGGAAGACGTCTATCAGAAGATCGAATCCGGGGACGATTCGGTTAAAGTCGGAGGGCTTCCGGACCGCAAGACCTGCGCCAACGTTATGGTTATGCTGCGCAAGATCGGCGACCTCCCGTACTGACGGCGGGCTTCGTCCGGCTTTGGCTTTGCGTGCCGCGTATAGAGAAAAGCCCCGACGGCGTTGTGTTTATCGCCGTCGGGGCTGATTTTGTATGCGCGTGTTTTATTCTTTTTCTTTCGCGCTCTTTTCTCGGAATTTTCCCCTCAGATATTTTCGGCATTCTGAGAAGAATTCCTGATTCTTGGAATCCTGGTAGTCGGCGTAGCTCCACGGGAGCGCCTGCCAGCGCTTCTGGGTATAGATGAGCGTCGTTTCGGCGTAAATCCCGTCGCGGAGATAGATACGGTGCGCGTGATCTTTGGTCGAGGCCAAAATGAGTTTGCCCAGTTCGATGTATCCGGGATCAAGATTGAGCGGGCGCGGGGTAGGGCATTTCCCTTCGGCGTATAGCTTTGCGCCGATCTCTTCTTCCCAGCGGTTCGTTAGGATTTTAATATCGGCGAGCGTCCCGGGATCGACGAGCCGCTCGAAGACCCAGAACTTTTTCGGGAGCTCGTTTCCCATTTCCTTCGCGTAATAGTTCGTAAAGGAATTAAAAGAGTAAACGGGGCTCTCTTTCGCGATCGGGCCAAATTCCTTTTCAAGGAGCTCGCGCGCCGTTTGGACCGCCTCTTCCGAGACGCTGAAGACGGCGACGAGGAGTAAAACCGGCTTGTAGGGGTTGATAGCGCCCATATCGAGTTCCTTTAATTTGTCCGAAGTTCAGGTGATTTCGCGAGCTCTTCGCCCTCGGCGGCGAGGTCGGTCCGCGCTCTTCTCTCGCCGCGGAACAGGTCGACCGTAAAGAGGATCAGGGCGATCCAGACGAGCGCGAAACTGATCCACTGATAGGTCGTCGTCGATTCGTGAAAGACGCACACGCCGCAGAGAAACTGGCCCGTCGGACAGAGGTAGTCGAGCAGGCCGAGCGTCGACAGTTTGACGCGCGTTACCGCGGAGCCGAACAGGAGCAGGGGAATCGCGGTCAGAACGCCCGCGCCCACGAGCAGCGCGAGAAGATTCCGGTCGACCGCCCAGTCGGGCCGTTCGGCCGGGGCGTACGCCGCGTAGAGAATATACGCTGCGCCGATGGGGAGCGCGAAGAGGGTTTCGACGCTCAGCGCGGTCGTCGAATCGACCTGCATAATCTTTCTCAACGCGGAATAGATCGCGAATACGAACGCGATCACGACGCTCTCCCACGGGAGCCGTCCGACGCCGCGGGCAAATACTGCGACGGCGACGGCGGCGAGCGCGACGGCGAGCCACGTCAGCAGCCGCGGGCGGTCGCGAAAGATAATCGCGCCGAACGCGACGCTCACGAGCGGGCACGCGTAATTGCCGAGACTCGCGTAGAGCGTGTGATTGACGGCGACGAGCCAGATAAAGAATCCCCAGCTTGCCGCGGTCG
>CADACS010000113.1 GCA_902786505.1 uncultured Planctomycetota bacterium
ACCGACTCGCTTGTACCGCTCGTTGAGCGCGCGAACGAGCGCGCGCGCCCGAACGCCGTTCTCAAGACCGGCGCGCTGAGCTAGTTTACGGCTCGGTATCGGCTCCTTCGAAACGAAGAGAACCGCTTCGACGCGCGCAAGTTCTTCCCGTTGTTCCGCCATTGTTAGAATCGATCTCCCATTGGGCTCGCGTTCGCGCGCGCCTGAATATTGCGCCGCAGCGCCGCCGCGGCCTCGTTCGGAGAGGCCCCGTATCCCTGACAGAAGAGCGCCGTTCCGTCTTTCGCGCGCGTCATGCCGGACGCGCGAAAACGCTCGGCGTCGCAGCGCGCGATCCGCGCGCCAAGAACGCTTTCCGCGCGCAGTTTCTTTACTTCCGCGTCGATCTGCGCGCGCTCGGCGTCTGTCAATGTTAAAACGTCTTCTTTCGTCCCGGCGGAATCGGCGAGCGGGCGCGCCTGCGCGGCGTCTTTGCCGACCTCGGCGCGGCTGAGCGCCGCCGGAACCGACGGCCCCGACGCGCGATACGCCGCCAACGCCACCCCGTTGCCGGAAGACCGCGGCGCGTCGTAGCCGGCGGTCGCGACGCCGCGATTCTTTTTACCGAGCGCGAGCGCGAGACCGCGTTCGAACGCGCCAAGATCAATTGCGCGTTTCGCCGCGCCGGAGAAGGAATTGGGGGAATAGACGCCGCGGGGATCGATAAGATCGACCGCCCGGGCAAAGCTCATCGACGAAGCGTCAAACGCGGTCGCTTCGCGCAGATTCGCGGCGCGCGCAAAGTAGCGCGACGTCGCGCGGTTCGCGTCCGGGCCGCGTCCTGCCGGCGCGCCCTTGGACGTCAGGTCCAGCTCGCCGTCAAACGTCGGAAAGTCCGCTTCCGCGGGGTCCGAAGGTTCGGGCTCTTCGTCTGCCGGTTCCGATTCAAGTTCCGGCTCCGGCGGCGCGGCCTCTTCCGTAATCGGTTCCGATTCGCCGGCGGCGTTTTCGTCAATCTCGGCGCCCTCCTCCGGAACGGCGTCTGGTTCCGGCGCCGCGGCGGTCTCTTCTTCTGCGGCCCGATCGGCGGCAGGCTCGTCGGCCGGCGCGTTTCCGAGCCGTTCCAGCGCGTTGGGCGCGGCGTCTTTCTCAATCGCGGCGAGAGGCGAAGGAGCGGCCGGTTCCGTTTGAATTTTGCGCGGCGGAGTTACGACGGACTCTTCGCCTCCAAAGTCGACGACCGATTTCGTCGTGAGCAGACGCTGCGCGTTCGAAAAAACGCGGGAATCGAGCGCCAGCTTTCGCGCGTTCGGGCCGAGCAGAACGCCAATCGCCAAAACCGCAAAGATTGCGGCGACAAGCGTTATGCGCGCCGCGCGAAGGAAAGAGAATCGCGAGCGCGTTCCCCCCCTAGTCTCAAGTGATTCGTTGCGCCGGTCCATATCTGCGCCTTCCCTGGTCTGGATTCCTTCAAGTCGACGTCGGAACGCGAATTATTCTCCAGCGTCGGTCTTTTCCGCGCCAGTCTCCTCGGCGGGCGCGTCGGCCGCGTCCCCTTCGGCGGCGTCGTAATTCAGATCGCTGAAATCGGCGGGATCGCTCGACGCGGACGCGTCCGCGGCTTCAGAACCGTCGGTATAGCCAAGTTCGCTCGCCTTTTTGAAGTCGAGGCCCGAATTCATATAGTCCCCGATATTGGAATAGATTTCGCCGCGGTGATGGTACGCTTCCGCGCGCGAAGGATCGAGCTTAACGCATTCGGTAAAGGCGGCGATTCCGTCTTCCCAAGCGCCCTGATACTGCGCCGCGACGCCCTTCAGGAAATACGCGTCCGCGTACTGCGGATCGAGGGAAAGAATCTTGTCGCAGTCGTCGACCGACTTCTTGAAATATTCGTCAGCCTTCTTCGCTTCTTCTTCGCCCGATTTGACGTCTTCGTTCGTCGCCGCCGCCTGCGCGAGACGGTAATGCCCTTCGGCTATAGCCCCGGCCGCGGCCGCGCGGCCGTAGTACGCGTCGACATTCTTGTCGTCCGCGGCGATCGCGTCGGTAAATTTATCGTAAGCGCGCGCCCAATCTTCGCTCTGCAGCGCCTGCGCGCCCTCGTCGAGCAGCGTCGCCGCGCCGCCCTTATCGCCTCCGTCTTTCGGGTTCGCGTCCCCGGAAGGTTTGCAGCCGACGCAAAGGACGGCCGCCGCAAGGAAAACCGCCGCTCCGCCCAATATGGCGCTCATATAGGTTCGTTTCATAGTAAATTTGCCTTTCGACTATTTCGTACGGCGACCCCGTCGCCGGGTATAACGTTGCGTTACGCCTCCAATCGAAATTAACGATAGGAAGGCTGGTTTGAGTTTAACGATTAATACCAAGCGAGTAAACGGCAAAAAAGCGCGTCAACGCGCCTTCTGGCTCACGAATGCCGGCCCGCGCAAAAAAAAGATCAAACGCAGGAAGAAAACAGCCGTTAAGCGCCGTAAAACGTTCCCCTTTCAACTGCGGCGAACAGCGCCGTTTCCAGACGGTCGACGGTCAAGAGAAGGACGCGGCGCAGCGCTAAAAAAGATCCGAACTTACCTGTCGGAAAAGATTAAACGGTAATCCCTAGGAAGGCAATATAGAGTATTAAAGCTGCTTGAAGATACGACAGAACAGAGACGACATTCGCGATAATATAACATCTTCTCGCCTCGCTGTATACCTTTGTCTTATAAAAGTTAAACGCGCATGCGTCGTAATAGACGACGCAACCGGCAAAGAAATTAAGCGTCAAAAACACGAGAGCAAAGTTAATAATCAGCTGAATCCAAAGAATGACTAAATTGACGCAGCGCTTCTTCTTGCCTGACATTTTGCCGCTCCTGCATAAAGATTCTTTTAACGGGCTGGACGTTGTTGATTATTTTTTGGCCAAGACGGCAAATAAGCCGCGCCCGCGTATTATACTAACGGCTCAAATCCAAAGCAAGTATCGCAAAGGACGGATACGGCAAAACCCGCAGCCAGTTAAAAAACCAATATAAAAAACAACGGGTTAAAACGGCAATAACCATTCTGTAAATAACGCGTTAAACGCGCACGACGCGGCTCTTTTCAGTTAAAATCTGTTCAATGGCGTCAAAAGATAATCAATCAGGACTCTTGAAAAAAACGCATGCGGCGCCGTACAATAGAAGGAACGGATCGACGTTGGGAAGAAACGCCAAACGCGCGTTTCTTCCGACGGATATGAGATTGAGTCTATCCCGAAAAGGAACGGTTACATGAAGTTTATTTGCAAAACGGCGGTTTTAGGCTGGGCGGCGGCCCTCTTGCTTGCCGCGCTTAGCGCAGGCGCCGGCCAAACGTACGCGGCGGAGCGGTTTATACAAAAGATATCGCCGGAAACCGGATTTGAACAGGGAATGAAGCAGGCGAAAGACTGGAAGACCGCGCATCCGGACGGCCAGTTAATAGTCGAATTTGCCGACGGCTTCTATCCGCTTGCGGAAACTTGGAAGCTGGATCCGTCCTGGAACGGAACTACCGACGCGCCGACGGTCTTCCGCGCGGCGCCGGGCGCCAAGCCGATTCTGTCGGGAGGACGCGTTATTGCCGGCTGGAAAGTCGGCGAGGACGGCCGATGGCGCGTTACCCTCGACGACGTCAAAGCGGGCAATTGGTATTTCATTCAGCTTTTCGTCAATAACAAGCGGCGTTTTCGCCCGCGGCTGCCTGAAAACGGCGTCTATAACATAGCGGAACATCTCCCCGAAGGGGACGGCAAGCCCGACAAGCAGTTCCGATTCAACGCGGAAGACGGCCTGCGCGCCGACTGGAAAAATCTCCACGACGTCGAAATCCTCGCCTTTCATAATTGGGAAATGAGCCGAAACCGTATCGATTCGATTAACGAGTCCGAAAAGATCGCGCGCGTCTTAGGCTCGTCTTCAAGCGGATCGTCGTGGGGCCAGTACGTCGCGGGCTTGCGTTACTTTATTGAAAACGTCGCCGAAGCGCTGTCAAAACCGGGCGAATGGTATCTGGACCGCGCGACGGGGGAATTGACCTATATCCCCCAAGAAGGCGAAACCCCTGAAAACACGACCGTTATCGCGCCCAAACTTGAATCGCTGTGCGACGTCCTCGGAGAAAAAGACAATTTCGTTCGAAATATTGAATTCCAAGGGCTCCTCTTCGCCCATTCCAACTGGGCGACGCCCGAACGCGGCAACACAAGCTGGCAGGCGGAAGTCGCCGTCGACGGCGCGCTGCGTCTGGCGGGCGCGGAGCAGCTTAAATTCGCGAGCTGCGGCTTCTTCAGCCTCGGTCATTACGGCCTTGGAATAGGCACGGCGTGCAGTAATATCGACGTGGAAAACTGCGAATTCAAAGACGTCGGCGCGGGCGGAATTCGAATTGGCGGCGCTCTGTACGGTCAGGATAAGGAATGGCCCGCCGAGACGCTCGACCTCGGCGATCTTACGGAACTGCCGGAAGAAGCGCGCGTCGTTTCCAACGTTCGGGTACAGGGATGCTACCTTACTTATCTCGGACGCGTTCACCCCGCCGGGATTGGCGTCTGGATCGGATACGCGAAAGACTGCAGCGTCCGAAACTGCGAGATTTACGATCTGTACTATTCCGCCTCCTCGATCGGATGGGTCTGGGGCTACGGAAAAAGCGTCACCGTGAACAACGACGTCTCGTACAACCGCATGCATAAAATCGGTCAGAAGCTCCTGTCCGATATGGGCGGCGTCTATACGCTGGGAATCTCGCCCGGAACAAAAGTATGCTATAATATGATTTACGACGTAGACTCCTTCTCGTACGGCGGCTGGGGGCTCTATACGGACGAAGGCTCGTCGCAAATTGAGATGTCGCACAATATCGTGTACAATACCAAGACGGGCAGCTTCCACCAGCATTACGGAGAAGACAACCGCATTGTCAATAATATTCTCGTCAATTCGCGGGAACATCAGCTCCAGCGTTCGCGTATCGAAGACCACAATTCGTTCTTCTTCGAACGGAACATTGTCTACTGGGAAAACGACTCGCCCGCGCTCGGCTCCGTCTGGTCGGACGATCATTACGTCATGGACGGCAATGTCTATTTCAATCCGAATCATGAACCGACGTTTCTGGGCCAGACCTTTCAGGAATGGCAGAAGAACAAGCAGAAGGATTTAAATTCCGTTGTCGCCGACCCCGGTTTCGTCGACGTTCAGAATCATAATTTCGCGCTTAAGCCCGATTCGCCCGCGCTGAAACTCGGATTCGAACCGATCGACACGAGCAAAATCGGGCCGCAGAACGAGGCTTCGATCCTATCCGATCTGCCGGAGCCGCCGGTCGCGTTTCCGCTGCCGGAGTAATCCGCGTTAAAAAGAGTCGGCGCAGAGACGTATGGCGGTTTGAAACGCCGACTTACGAAAAAAAGAGAAACGCCGGAGCGCGGCGCGCGCTTCGGCGTTTTCTTATTAAGGGGCGACAATAAGGCGCGGAACGGAAAACTCTTATGATTCCGCGCCGTATTGCGGACGGTTACTGCTTATACGTATACTCGGATTCCGTCGAGCCGTCGAGCATTACGATGCGCGTCGCAAAGCCGGGCTTGCCTTCCGTCAGATCGATAATACGGCCCCCGTGCGGAAGGTCGCCATAGCATTCCTCGCCGGTCTTACGGCCGTAAGCAAGAGCGATACCCTTATAGATCCCGATATAGTCGTTGATATGCTCGTGCCCGACGAAAATACCCTCGAGGTCGCCCCGTTCGATCGCGGCGCCGACAAGTCCGCTGTTGACGCGCGGAGAGCAGGGGTCTTCGCCGCGGCGCCCAATAACGCCCTCGACGGGCTTCCAGGAGCCGTCCTGCTGCTTTTCGTACAGTTCCCAATATTCCGGCGTCGGAATATGGAAGAAGGCGAGCGACGGGATCGGAACGCCGCCGTTTTCCTCTTCCGCGCGCTGGCTTTCCTTAATGTACCATTGAATTTGCGACGGTTTAATCCAGTCGTATTCCCAATCGACGACTTCGGACAGCGCGTGAATCCGCGGATTGTCGCTTATGCGGCAGTATGAATGGGAATCAAAGATCCATAAACGGCGGCATTCTTTGCCGTCGGCGCCGACGATCGGAATATAGCAGTTGCCCGCGCCGGGAAGATACGGAACGTCGCGCGTCATATTGAGCGGAGATTTTGAGAACGCGGCGTAGTGAGCTTTGGCGGGAATCTTGAGCTCGTGGTCGTGGTTGCCAAGCGTCATGACGTACGGCACGTTCGCGTCTTCAAACGGCTTAACGATCCGCGCCCACGCTTCTTCGTAGCCGCCCGCCAGCGCGGTGGCCTCGAGCCAGACAATATCGCCGGTAAGGATCGCCAGATCCGGTTTCGACACGTCAAGCAGCGTACGCGTATATTCAATTGTTTTCGCCGCGCGTTCGAGTCCTTCCGGACAGTTATAGCCCAGGTGAAGGTCCGTCAGCTGCAGAATACGAAATTTGCCGTCTTTAAAGCTCATTGAAGGCGAGCGGCCGTCGGTCGACTCCTCCGGGTTCGGAGAACCGAAAGCGCGGCTAAGCTTGAGCGCCATGGGCGCGGCGAAAGTCGACGCGAGAAAAGCTCGGCGTGAAAAACTCATGTCAAAAATCTCCTTATACCGATCAAGACCGGCAGCCCCTAAACGCCTGTCCGTCTTGGTCGAACTGGACGCTGCATATGTGGAATGAGGACGAAAAAGCGCCGACGCGCTCTACCCGTCGCGACGGCGCCGATTGTTTCAAACAAACGAATTTCTAACGCTTGAATTTACGTTTCTCGCGACACGAAGATTTTTTCAAATCAACGCGCGCGGAAACGGCGCTCCGTCAGTTGCGGACGTTCCCTTTCGCAAAGTTCGCGCCGCCGCCCGTTGGGAACGGCCGCGCGCCCGCAAACGGAGAAGAACAAAGCCCGCAAGTCGATTGTAACTCATAGCGAAACCGGTTTCAAGCCGCCGCGATTTTTTTAAGCGCGGGAACCGAACGCATCGCGAAGCGCGAAATCCGCAAAGAATAACGGCTACTGAACCGGGGGAGCGTCCACGCTTTTAACCGCGGCGTTCAGCGCGGCCTCCTGACGGTCGACAATCTCGAGAAGGCGTTTATCGGCCGACGCAAGCCGTTTGACCGATAAGATCATGAGAACCAACGCCGTTAACGCGGAACAGGCGCTGAATATCTCAAGGAACCCCTGAGCGATTGCATGCCAAGGTATGACGTCTACTTTCTTGAGATTCTTCAATCTCTTCTCTTTTACTTCATAATTTACTTTGGCCTGACTCAAAGTCTCTTTATGAGCGCTCAACTTCTTCTTAAGAGCGCCCGCCTTGTCTTCTTCACGCAGTCCGTCAAGTTCCTCTTTTGCACGATCCGACTCTGCGTGCGCTTCCCGTGCTCTCGAACTGTACTCGTCGACTTTACTTACGTTCACTTTCTTCTGCTGGCTCTCTTCTCTAGCTACAGTTTGATAATTGTTCCAAGCGTCTTTATACCGTTTTTCGGCGTTTTGGAACGTTTCTTCAGCCTGAGTGACATTCTTTTCTAAAGCAGAAATAAGGGATTCCGACTCCTTGATTTGTCTCTTGATTTGATCAATCTGCAACAGAAGTTCGTCTCGTTTCTCGAGATATTCCTTCCGGGCGGTGGCGTTCTTCGCTGCGGTAACGCCTAAATAGTCGGCGCCGCTGTTTAAAAAGGCCGCAAGCGCGCCAAACAGCAGCGCGCAAACAAAGGGCCGAACGGCCGACAGAATCGCGGGAAGATACGCTTGCGTGCGCGCTTCTCGCAGCATTTTACGGTACTGGAGTTCTTTTTGTTCGTTCATAATGAACCTCGCATGGATGAAAACTGGAGATTGTCAATAACGCGAAATCGCTTTGAATACGGGAGATATCTTTGGCAAAGACCGTCGCAGACTGTTGCAATATTTCTCATCCAGCCTCATTAACGGCCAACCCGCGTATTATTATCATATTTTATGTCTATCCTTCCGCTTTGACAAGGGGTTATTTAAATATAATGTCAAAAAAAGAGCCAAAAGGCGTACGAATGATTTCCGTTGAGCTGCTATTGCGGCAGAAATTTCAGAAAGAGAGGATCCGCTCCGCGCGGCAGGCCGCGCGCGCTAACCGTCCGTCGTACCTTTTCCGGACCTCGCTATGGGCGCCTCTCTTGTCCTGATTCCAAGCGCCGTTTTTGCCGTATCCGCGCGCCACGGCGCTTGACTTTGACCGTCCGCAGAATACGATGTACGGAAAGCATGTCGCATTTAGCGTTTTTTGAAAATAATTCAACGGCGCCGGCGCGCCGCATAGATAAGAAATAAGAGGCGGTGAAATGGAATTCGAGCTAATCCGCAGCGCACGGAGAACGATCGGCGCGGAGATCAAACAGAATAAGCTGATTGTCCGCGCCCCGTTGCGCGCGACCGATAAAGAGATCGAAATCTTTATCGCAAGGCACAAAAGGTGGATTGAAACGCACCTTGCCAAAGCGCAGGAGAGGCAGAAAGAGCTTGACTCCCGCCGCAAGCTGACGGCGGATGAAATACAGACTCTTGCCGACCGGGCGCTTCAAGTGATCCCGGAACGCGTAAAGCATTACGCGCCGCTCGTCGGCGTCTCCTACGGCAGAATTACAATTAGAAACCAGAAATCAAGATGGGGAAGCTGCAGCTCCAAAGGGAATCTGAATTTCAACTGTCTGCTCATGCTGGCCCCGCCGGAAGTCGTCGACAGCGTCGTGGTTCATGAACTCTGTCATCGAAAAGAAATGAACCATTCTGATAAGTTCTATGCGGAAGTACTTCGCGTTTTCCCGGATTACTGGAAATGGAATAAGTGGCTAAAGGAACACGGCTATCTTCTCGCGACCGGAACGACGAATTAGCGGCGACGGCGGCGACGGCGGCGACGGCGCCGCTCCCGGTTCGCGCTGCCGCGCGGAACTGAACGAACCGCTCCCGTTGGTCGCTTGCCGAAACTGCCGTCCCGGCGCATACTCCCAACCGGCCGGAAACGGCCGGTATAACCAACGCGCAATAACCCGCCAAGCGCACAAGCCGCCATAACGCGCAAAGCCGCGCTCGCGCCCGCAAGGGCGCCCAGCCGGACGTAACGTCCGGTTCGGCATGGATTTAGCGACGCGTCGACATTTATAAAACGCCCTAATCGAGAATAAAATCCGCGTTTCGCCGCGCCACGTTTCCGTCAAAAAACGCGGCGTCATGGGTAAACCGTCCG
>CADACS010000114.1 GCA_902786505.1 uncultured Planctomycetota bacterium
TTTTAACTCGGCGACTTTATTAGTCCATGTTTTAACAGAACTTCGGATTCCAATCAGCGCGCCGACAATCATCGAACCGAACAAAATAGTCGAAAGCGTGTCGAAGGTCGGCTGCTTCCAGCACGACCAGCCAAAAAAAGCGACAAGGGCGCCCGACGCCGCGACATACAGCCAGTCAAAAAATTTAAACGTCATTCAATTTCCTTTTTTCGCGAGGTCAAAATGCCAGGCGCTTCCGCAATCAAAGCCGGGTCCGCGTTCGTACTTCTTTCGATCAAAGACTCGCTGACGCGCGATCTGAAAGCGGCACAAGGCAAACTGGATTCCTTTACGTCGAGCGCCGGCTCAAAGATGCAAAACGCGCTCGCCTCCGCCGCTCCTCTGGCAAAATCTGCGCAGATTTTCTCCGAGTTCGACGACCAAATGCGTCTTGTTCAAGGCGTAACCGGTTCGACGGGCGCGCAGTTTGAAACGCTGACCGAAACGGCGAAAGAGCTCGGCAGAACGACGAGCTGGACCGCGGCGCAAGTCGCCGAGGGAATGGTCAGTCTCGGCCGCGCCGGTTTTAAGTCGGACGAAATCAACGCGTCGATCGGCTCGGTTATGGACCTCGCGCGCGCGACCGGCACAGAGATCGGCGCGGCGACCGACATTGCAGGCAACGCCCTCCGCGCGTTCAATCTCCCCGCGTCCGAGATGGGCCGCGTGTGCGACGTCTTAGCCGCGACGGCCAACGGATCCGCGCAGACGCTCGAAGATCTCGGCGAGGCGTTCAAGTACGTCGCGCCAATCGCCGCGTCGACGGGCGAATCGCTCGAAGACACGGCCAAGACCGTCGGCGCGCTGGCGAACTTCGGCGTCAAAGGCTCGCAGGCCGGCACGGTAATCAAAGCGATTCAGACGCGCATGGCCAGCGACGCGGGCGCGCAGGCGACCTACGCCGAGCTCGGAATCGACACGCGCGACGCCGAAGGGAATCTGCGCAAAGTCCACGACGTGCTGACCGATCTGGGCGCGGCGCTCCAAAATATGCCCAGCGGCGAGCGGCTCGAAAAAATCAAGAGCGTCTTCGGCCAGTACGGGCTCTCCGGCGTCTCCCTTACGACGTCCAACTTCAAGGAGCTCAACGCCGCGATCGACGGATCCTCCGGAACCGCCGCGCGCGTCGCCGAGGCGATGGACGCCGGAATCGGCGGCTCCGCGCGCAAGGCAAAAAGCGCCGTCGAGGGGCTCGCTATCGCGATCGGGGACGCGCTAGTCCCCCATATTACCGAATTAACAGCCGCAGTTCAAGCGGCGTCCGGATGGCTGACGAAATTTTCAGAGGAACATCCGCAGACGGTCAAGTGGATCGGCAGGCTGGCGTCGGCTTTCGTCGGACTTTCCGGCGCGGCGTACGTCGGTGGAAAGGCTGTTTCGGCTTTAGTCTCTGTGTTTCGGACAGGCGCCGCCGCCGTCGAATGGATCTCTGGCGCGGTCAAAAGTTTCGCAGGAGCGACGCAGGCCGCGTCCGCGCTCGCGTCGGCGGAAACGCAGGTCGTCGTCGCCAGCAACGCGTCCGCGGCCGCGCAGATGCGAACCGCGACGGCGGCGAATACGGCCCGGGCGGCGACGCTGGCGCGCGTGGCAGCCATCGCGGGAATCGCCGTTGCTGTCGCCGGAGCCGTCGCCGCGCTCGAATACTATTGCGGAGCGGAAGCGCGAGCGAGTAAAGCGGCGGCGAAAGCGTCCGCGGCCGCGGCCGAGCGCGTGCGCAGCAACGAAGAGGAAGCGGAACAGTCGAAACAGCTGTTCGCAAGGCTCGAAGAGCTTGGAAGTAAAGCGGAGCTCACAAACGCCGAATTCGAAGAAGGCAAGATCATCGCCGACCAGCTCCAAAAGACCTACGGCGACCTGGGAATCGTCATCGACGAAAACGCGAAGAAATTCGGCAACCTCACCGTTGCGGCCAACAACTTCAACGAGGCGATCGCCGCGCAGTCTGTCAAGGATAAAGAATTCCAGCTCCGGCAGGAAAAAGCGGAGGAGGAAGCGCTCAGACGCGAATACGAATCCTATATGAACAAGTCTGCCAAAGGCTGGTGGAAGGAATTTAAAGGCGTATTCAGCGGCGAGGGCGTGGCGGAACGCGCCGAAAACATCCAGGCTCGTTTGCGGGAGATTCAGCACAACAGACGAAAGCTCCAGGACGAAATCGATCTCACGAAAGCGCAGCACTCGAGCCTGCAGGACCAGTCGTTTTTCGACCGCCGACAGGCGCGCGCAGAGATGCAGCAGTATCGAGAAGCGACCCGTCCGCCGGTCCTGCCGCAAAACGTTTCCGTCGAATACTCCGTTCCGCAGCCTCCCCAGGTAAACGTCCAGCCCGTATCCGCGTCCGATCCGGCGGCGGGCGAAGAACGGCGCCGGCAGACGGACGAAATGCGCCGGCAGACGGAAACGCTCCGCCAAATCATGTACAACACAACCCCCGACGAAGACTCTGACTATTTTTAGTTCGACCTGCCAGCCCTAGGCGGGAGGCCGATCCGCGCTTCCGCGCGGAACATTAACTAACCGCTCCCGTTGATCGCTGTCCGTCGCCAGAGCTCCGCTCATCCGCTCCTTGCAGCTCCTCAGCGCCAACCTCCGCTCCGTTCTCGTCGACGCCCTCTGCTCCGTTCTCGCCGACGCCCTCTGCTCCGTTCTCGCCGACGCCCTCTGCTCCGTTCTCCGCCGTCGGGAGTGTGAAATCATTACTCCGAACGGAGACGAACATAAGCGGCGGCGCGTCTGTCCATTTAGGCGTGTTTCTTTCCTCTCTTTCCCGAACCTTTTCTTCGAGTTCCTGAATTTTTTTATTAATCCCATAAACTCTTATTTTAAAAAAAACACGGATCGCAATCGCGAGAGCAAAAGCGGCGGCAAGTACGCGGACGCAAAACACAAACTCATAAACAATTCCCCAGACCTGCATGTTAAGAGCCTTTCTTTTTTTAACACTTCAAAACAGGAGCCCTAAATTTGCCCCCAGACTATATGCCAAACCAAACCAACGACCGACCCCCCAGAAACCAACAACAAACCATCCCCCCCCGACTGTTCCCCGCGCCATCGGAAGTTTTTGAGCGGGGGTAGTACCTTTTCGTTTTTTCGTCACGCACGCGATTAATAACAAGAAACAAACAAATAACAAATGTATATCATTTATTAATCGCGCGCGCGAGGGGAGGCGTTTTTCTCCTTGCATAGCGCTGTTCATTTCGTTTTTCACCGAGTGATTCGCACTTTTTACAACGTGGAAAACCTGTGTCTAATTTTCACGTAGCGCCGATCCGCGCCAGCGTCGCGCCGTTTCCGCTGCGGCACGTTCAGTTCTGGATCATATCGCCGCCGATCGAACCGAAATTCGTTTGAGTTCGCGACTCTTTCGCGTTCTTCGCAAGAGAATCGCAGAACCGTTCAAACGATCGTTTCGCGTCGGGCGGCAACGAATTATACAGCCGATTCATCGCTTCGGCATAGACGTCTTCGTCCTTAAATTCGCGGATTCGGCGTTGTTTCGCGCAAAAAAGAAAAAGAGAATCCTCCGCAAAACGCCGAATAATCCCACAAAAAAAGGGCTCTGACGCCAAACCGCCAAAGCCCTATCCAGCACGCCCGGGGGGACTCGAACCCTCAACCTGCGGATTAGAAGTCCGCTGCTCTATCCAATTGAGCCACGAGCGCGTCTGTGCGCTGAACGCGCCCGTCATTATACAGACGGCGCTTTAAAACGCAAGCGCCTTTTCGTTTTTTTGTTCTTTTATCGGCCCGCCCGTCCCTCCTTTTTCAGCGAAGAAGCCCCGTTTTTCAACGTAAAAAAAGAGGGCGCGCTCCTTATTGACTTTTTATGCGTTATGAGTCATAATACGTCGTCAGGAATCGCGCGTTTCGGTTCCTGTCAGGGAGCAGTCGGCCAGAAATGAAGAATCCTTTTTTGAATTTTGAGCGTGAGTCCGCAGATCCGGACGAAGCTCTCTTTCACATCGTTCCGATTCCGTACGCGGGCTCCGACCCCTCCTGCAAGGGCATGGAATTTGGCGCGGAAGCTATTCTTGCCGCCTCGGCACGATTGCCGCGCGTCGATTCCAGTTCGCGCCGCTCCCTTACGCGATTCGGCGTCTATACGCAGGAGCCGATTCCAATTGAGGTTAACGCGCGTGAACAGACGGCGGCGATTGAGAAGGCGGCGATCGAACGCGAACTCTTTCGCCCGCGCAGATTTCCGATCGCGCTGGGCGGTTCCCGATCGATTTCCGGCCCCCTGATTCGCGCGGCGGCGGACAGTTACGGCGAGCTTAGCGTTTTGCAGTTCAGCGCGCGCGCCGCTTTGCGGGATTCATATGGCGAAGACGGCAAAGATTCGCACGAGTCTGTAATGGCGCGCGCGTTGGAGGCGGCTTCCGAAGTCGCGCTCGTGGGAACGCGCAGTTTCTCCGAAGAGGAACTTGAACGGTTTCCGCAGCTGATCGACGCGGCCGTTACGCCGGAGCAGATTGAAGATAATTTTGACCGCGTTGTTGAAACGATCCTCTGGAAGACGGGCGTGAACGTTTACATAACGTTCGATATGGACGCCTTTGACCCGAGCGCGGCGCCCGGTGTGGGAACGCCCGAGCCCGGCGGATTGACGTGGCGTCAGGCGGTCAGACTGCTGGAGGCGGTCGTCGCGGGCAAGAGCGTCGTTGGCTTCGACGTCGCCGGCGTCAAACCGCTCGGCGGAAATAACGTAGTTACAGAATTTACGGCCGCAAGGCTCGTTTGCAAGATAATAAACGCCGTGTCCCAGAAGAAAGGCGGCTTTTGAACGTTTCGAGCGTCGTTCCCGTCTGGGTCGGCCCGCGGCTTTTTCCTTTCGATAAATACGACCAAACCATTAACCCCTTTTGATCAAAGGACAAAAAACATGACAGAATATCGTATTGAACGCGACTCCATGGGCGAAGTTCAGCTCCCGAAAATGGCCTACTACAGCGCTCAGACGCAGCGCGCCGTTGAGAACTTCCCGATTTCCGGTCGTCCGATTGCGCCCGAACTCATTCACGCGCTCGGACTTGTGAAACTGTGCGCCGCGCTTGCGAATACGAAACTTGGCCGTCTGACCAAAGGCCGCGCCCCCCTCAATGAAAAAGAACTCGACGCGCTCTATCAGGCGGCTCAGGAAGTCGCGGACGGCAAATTCGACTCCGAATTTCCGATCGACGTCTATCAGACCGGTTCGGGCACGTCCTCTAACATGAACGCGAACGAAGTCATTTCGAACCGCGCGCTCGAAATCGCCGGATACGACCGTTTCGAAAAAGATAAGAAGATTCATCCGAACGACCACGTCAACTGCGGTCAGTCGACGAACGACACGTTCCCGACCTCGATTCACGTCGCCGTCGCCACGCAGATTCAGAACCGCCTCATTCCGGCGCTCGAGAAGTGCCAGAAGCTGCTCGCCGCCAAAGCGGAAGAGTGGAAAGACGTCATTAAGATCGGCCGTACCCACCTCGCCGACGCGACCCCGATGACGCTCGGTCAGGAATTTGGCGGATTCGCGCGCCAATTTGAACTCGCGATCAAACGCGCGAAAGAAGCGGTCGAGCAGATTTGCGAACTTCCCGCGGGCGGAACCGCGGTTGGAAGCGGCATCAACTGCGACCCGAAATACGGCGAAACGATCGCCGCGCTCCTCGCCGAAAAGACGGGCGTTCCCTTCCGCGAAGCCGCGAACCACTTCGAAGCGAACGCTCAGCGCGACGGTTTGGTCGCCTGCCACGCGCTCCTCAAGGCGGTCGCCTCGACTATGTCGAACGTCGCCAATAATATTCGCTGGCTGGGATCCGGTCCCCGCTGCGGATATTACGAAGTCATTCTGAAGGATCTCCAGCCCGGCAGCTCGATTATGCCCGGCAAGGTCAATCCGGTTATCTGCGAAAGCGTTATGCAGTTGGCGGCGAAAGTCGTCGGCAACGACGCTACGATGGCGCTGTCCGGCGTTTCCGGCGGTCAGTTCCAGCTCAATATCCTCATGCCGGTCATGGCGGACGTCGCGCTTGACTCCGTACGCATTCTCTCCGGCGGCGCCGAAGTCTTTGCCGATAAACTGCTTGAAGGTCTGCGCGCGAATCCGGAAAAATGCGCCGCGGCCGTCGAACAGAGCCTTTCGATCGTTACCGGTCTCAATCCGTACATCGGATACGAGAAAGCCGCCGCGCTTGCCAAAAAGGCGTTCAAATGCGGCAAGACGATCCGTCAGCTTTGCGAAGAAGAGCAGGTTCTTCCGAAGGACCAGCTTGACGAAGGGCTCGACGTCGTTCGTATGACGAAACCTCTCTCGAAATAATCAAGTTTGGCGAGAGGCAAACCGGCCGCTTCGGCGCCGTTCGCCGCTGGGAAACGCCCTGTCTGTCAGGGCATGACGTTTCGTCATGCCGGCGTCTGGCGAAGGCGCGGCCGTCCGTTCCGGAACCTTATCTTACAGCGCGCGAAGCTCGACCGACCGTCGGCTTCGCGCGTCGGTCCCACGATTGCCGATTTTGGAACTATGCGATCTCAAGAAAACGCTCTCTATCAACGCGCTCTGAAATTTCTGAACCGTCGTACGAATTACGAGACGTTTAAGTCGATTCCGTACGATCAGATGGAGAGTTCTCTTGCTCGGTTGCGCGAATTTCTCGCCTTTCTCGGCAATCCGGAAAAGCGGTTTATCATCGTTCACGTCGCGGGAACGAAAGGAAAGGGAACGACGTGCGCCGCGCTCGATCGAATCTATCGCGCCGCCGGCTACCGCGTCGGGCTCTTTACGTCGCCGCACTTGGACGAAGTAACCGAACGTTTTCAGATCAACGGTAAGAATTGTCCTAAGACGCTTTTCGCCGAAACTCTGCTGCGTCTTGCGGGCAAATGGAAGGAATTTGCCGCGATTAAACGTCGGCAGGCGCTCGACTTGTTCGATTCGGACGCCGATCCGTGCGTCGAAAAGCCGACTTTTTTCGAATGGGCGCTCATTCTCGCCGTTTCTCTCTTTGCGCGCGCTGGCGTCGACGTGGCTATTCTTGAAGTCGGTTTGGGCGGCCGATTTGACGCGACCAACGCGTGCGACGCCGACGTGTCCGTCGTAACCAGCGTTAGTTACGACCATTGCGAACAGCTCGGCTCGACGCTTGAAGCGATTGCCGGCGAGAAACTCGGGATCGTTAAGTCGAACGCGCCCCTTGTGTCCGGAATAGGCTTTTCAAAATTCCTCATGCACGAGCCGCTCGAAGAACCGCCCGAGCTGGAACCGTGCGAGGAGGACGCCTCGGGCGAGAAGAAAGAACTCAAAAAGCATACGGAAGAGGATTGGCTCCGTCAGGAACGCGCCCTTCTTCGAATCGATCCGCAAACGCAGATTTCGGATCGCGAACTCGACGCCGTGTGCGCGCTCGCTCGGGAACGCGCGCAGAAATTCGGCGCGCCGTTTTATCAAATCGACGGGATTTCGACTCTCGTCGAGAGTTTTCCGACTCCTCCGTTCGATTCCGTTCGACGCTGGAATTTTGAGATCGCGTTAAAGGTCGTCGATATTCTCGCGACTCGAACGGGCGCGCCGGAAGGACGAACCCTGAAGAACGGCGATTCCGATAAAGAAGGGGAACGGCTCAATCTGCCCGTCCCGGCGTCGGCGATACAAAGCGCCGCGGAGAATTTCGAGATACCCGCGCGGTTCGAAGTCGTTTCTAAAAATCCGCTTATTATTGTCGACGGCGCTCATAACCGCGCTTCTGTCGCCGCCTTTATGCTCTCGGCGCGCGAGCGGCTTAAGGACCGCAAAATTAAAATTCTGTTCGCTACGACCGTTGGTAAAGATATTCGCGGCATGATCGCGGAAATGGCGCCGATCGCCGACGAGATTATTTTAACGGAACGCGGGAAAGACGGACGCGCCACTTCCATTGCCGATCTCATTCAGATTGCCGAAGAGACGCTCAACGAAACGTGTTCCGAAGATTCTCCGATCAGACGCAAATTCCGGGTCGTGCCCGATTTCCAGGCGTATCTCGCGGATTACTGCACGCGGGCAAGTCAGAACAACGACGCGCTGTGCGCGATAGGCTCGTTCTATTTTGCCGCCGAAGTGCGCCGCAAGATAAAATCGCGCTGAGAATCTGAATCCGCTGAAAAATCGACGTTCGGAGAAAAAAACAAAAATTTTTCATTTTCTCCGCTTGACGAAGTGAAATCTGTATATTTCTTGTAAGATGTTGCGTTCCTGAATGTTGTGTGGCGTTCCGGTTGGAGGCGCCTTCGTTTCGACTGCGCGCTTTTCGGCGCAAGGCAGCGGTTCTTTTGAGACTAATCTTGACGCTCTCAACATAGGGCTGCCCGGGCCATTCTCCGGTATGTTATTGGCGGGATTGGCTGATTGGAGAAGGGCGAATTTGTTGAGCTTTTCGAATCAAGGCGCGTTAATGCAACTCGGCAAATGGCCGATCGCCCGTCATGCGCGTGAGCAATATGACTGAGCAATAGACTGCTTTCTCTTCTGTGAGACGACGTCAGCTTCGGTAACAGCGCTTTGTTAGCGGCAATCAGCAGATGTTCTGGAAAACCTTCGCAAATGGCGGGCGCGTGTGCCCGCGCGTGCGCTAAGCGGAAGGCGATTACTGTAGAACCCGGCAAATTGACCGTCGACGCCGATCGCTGCATTAAGTGTGGAAAATGCGTCGATTCATGCCGCAAAGGCGCCATGACCGGTAAGAACGGCTATCTCCTGACTTTTGGGGGGACGTTTGGGTCGGTCGTTAGTCCCGGTCGCTCCGCGACGCCCATTGTTTTCGATAAAACGACGCTCTTTCGAGTCGTCGACGCCGCAATCGATTACTTTGAACGTTACGCGGAACCCAAAGAACGCCTCGCCTCCACGATCAAACGACGCGGATGGGACGAGTTCCAAGAGACCGTTCGCGGCGCGTTTGAAGCGGGAGAAGCGGCGCGCGATGGGACGGCGAATTCGGCGAAGAACCGCCTGTGAAAAAACGTGTCTGGCGAAAAACGCCGCGCTAAGAGACGAAATAAGGCGATGAAAGGATGATGCGACCGTTATGGCGACGTTTCCGTTTTGTGTCGATTTACATGGGAAAAAAGGTCTGATCGTTGGCGGCGGCGCGATTGCGCTGCGTAAAATCGAGGCGCTTGCGCCCTTTGGTTCGCGTTTGCGCGTCGTCGCGCCCGATATTCTGCCTGAGATACTCGAACTGGCCAAGCGCGGCATGATCGACGTTGAGAAACGACCGTTCGCGTCCGAGGATCTCGACGGTCTGACCTTTCTCGTTCTTGCGACGGACGATTCGAAACTCAATCGCCGGATTGCGGACGCCGCGCGACCGAAAATCGCGCTCATTAACGTCGTCGACTCCCCCGATGATTCGACGTTCTACTTTCCCGCCCTGATCGCGCGCGAGAAATTGACGGTCGCCGTTTCGACGTCGGGAACGTCCCCTACTGCCGCCGCTGAGATTCGCGATCAGATCGAAAAAGCTCTCCCGGAGAATATTGACGTCATCCTCGAATGGCTTGCCGAAACGCGCGGCGAGATTAAACGCGCCATACCTGAACCGGAGAGACGCAAGGCCGTTTTCGCCGCGCTTTATCGCGAGACCGTTGCGCGAGCGCGTCCGCTGACGCGAGACGAAATCAACGCCGTTTTGAGACGCGTCGGCGACGCGGCGCTCGACGAAACGCGCGGTGAATCTTTAACGGAAAAAGGACCGTGCAAAGGCTTTGTCGCGATCGTCGGCGCCGGGAGCGGCGACGCGTCCTTAATTACTCGCGCCGGATTCGACGCTATTCGACGGTGCGACGCTATTCTGTACGACGAGCTGCTTGACAAAGCGTTGCTCGACGCCGTTCCGAGTTGCGCCGAGAGAATTCCCGTCGGCAAACGCGCGGGCGGCCGCTACGAAAGTCAGGAGACAATTAATGCGCTCATGATCAAGCTGGCGCGAGAAGGCAAACGCGTCGCGAGACTCAAGGGCGGCGATCCGTTTCTGTTCGGACGGGGCGGCGAGGAAGCGCAGGCTTTACTTGACGCCGACGTTCCTTTTGAGGTCGTTCCCGGCATAACTTCCGCGCTGTACATTCCCATGGTCGCAGGCGTGCCCGTTACCTATCGCGGATTGAGTCGCAGCGTGCATATAATCGCCGCGTCGCGCGCCGACCACGAATTTAACGACGATATTCGAAAGTGCGCGCAACTCAGGGGAACGATTGTCTTGCTTATGGGGTTAAACCGACTCGAAAGTATCGTGCGCGAACTCGTCGGCGCCGGTATGGCGTCTGACGTTCCCGTCGCCGTTGCCCAAGGCGGATCTCTCGGCGAAACGGTTGTCGCGCGAGGAACCTTGAACGATATTGTCGAAAAGACGCGCGCGATGCGAATTCAACCTCCCGCCGTTATTGTCGTGGGCGAAATCGCCAGACTCGATCTTCGGGCGCCGCGCCGTTCTGACGGCTCCTGCGACGTTTGTGGCGACGTTTTCCGGCGGTAAGTTGTTCAGCGCGGGGAGTTCGCGTCTTGGAAGATTGGAAAGCAGGCGGTTTGCTCTGACTGATGAAGAGATGCGATTCATAATAGACGTCGTGAAGCGCGCAAAAAACATATAAGAGACTGACCTGAACGTCTTTTAGAACGCGACGGCGAGTCTGTTGTTCCGGAACTTTTGGCTCATATTGACGGTAAAGCCGCCTCATAGCGCGACGTCGGCGCGTATGATAAACGCGGGGTTCGTCACACAGCCTCACGCCTTAGAATCCTGTCCTGTAATATCGGCGCGAAAGGACGCCCGATATGATCAGAATGAAGACTGGGGAATAAACGGGATTTAGCGTAACGGCGCGATATTTACATCGCAGGTATTCGGTTCAAACATGTCGAAAGAACAAGTTAATTACCCTCTTGTTGAAACGGCCATGTTGCGAATGAATAATTTTTGGCGATCGGTTAAAAACGAACAATGAAAAATCAATGAATGGAAACAGCGGTAAAAAACATAGCGCTTAGCATGCCGACAGGTATTTACCTCCGTTTTTTTCATAAAATCTGGTAACAACGCCTTAACAAAGTAAATGGCAAAGCGATGACGGACGCAAAATATGATCTTAGTCCTGAACTTACCGACAAACTCAACAGATTGAAAGAATACGTGAGAGGACTTGGTTCTCTTGCCGTGTGCTTTTCAGGAGGCGTTGATTCCTCATTTCTCCTTGCGGTCGCAAGCGAGACGCTGGGAGATAGAGTTATTGCCGTAACGGGCGTCGACGCTTCTGTGCCTGAACGTGAGGCGAACGAAGCAAAGGCTTTCTGTAGGGAGCGCGGCGTTCGGCATATCCTGTGCGAGGTGAATCCGCTCAAAGAAGAGGGATACCGAAACAACAGCCCCAACAGATGTTATTTTTGTAAACGCGGCATATTCGCGGAAGCGAGGAGAGTCGCGGACGAAAACGGCGTCGAGTATATCGCGGAAGGCTCTAATATGGACGATATTGGAGATTACCGTCCCGGCCTTAAAGCGGCGTCGGAACTTTCCGTAAAAAGCCCTCTGAGGGAAGCCGGTCTCTATAAATCCGATATTCGTTTGATATCGAAAGCAATGGGGCTTCCTACTTGGAGCAAGCCGGCGTATGCGTGCCTTGCGTCGCGATTTGTCTACGGAGAGGAGATCACAGAGGAAAAGCTGCGTATGATTGACCGGGCAGAACAGTTTCTTATTGAACGAGGTTTTTTTGAAGAGCGTGTTCGAATTCACGGTTACATTGCAAGAATTGAGGTTCCGCCAGCCGATATTCCCCGACTTGCTTCTGACGAAATCAGGAACGCGGTATATGAAGAATTTAAGAGAATAGGTTTTCTGTTTGTAACGTTGGATATGAAAGGGTACAGAACCGGCAGTATGAACGACACGCTGAGAATAGTTGAGAATACCTTAAAATAAAGGGAATTGAGTTCATTGTCGCCGATTTGCGTCGTTCTGAAAAACGAAAATCCAAAAAATTTTCAAAACCCCGCTTGACGGTTTACAAATCTACGGTATATTTTCACGAGTCGTCTGCAAGCGCGGGCGGCGCGGCGGCGGCTCTGCCGGCGCCAACGATATTTAAAAAG
>CADACS010000115.1 GCA_902786505.1 uncultured Planctomycetota bacterium
GAACCGCTTCCCGTCCATGAAAGAATGGAAGTACTTCCCGGAAAACAACTTCCTGTGGATCGACTCCATCGTCGGCGGTACGATTCCCGCCAACTTCATGCCCGCTATCGAAAAGGGGTTCAAAGAACGTATGGACGCCGGCGTGCTCGCGGGTTATCAGGTTCAGGACCTCTGCATCGAAGTCCACTTCGGTAAGTATCACCCGGTCGACAGTAACGAACAGGCGTTCCGTACCGCCGCTAAGGGCGCGTTCAAGGAAACCTTCCTGAAAGCGCGTCCGTCTCTGCTCGAACCGATCGTGAACCTCGACGTGACCGTTCCCGTCGACAAGGTCGGCGACGTCAACTCCGACGTGGTCGCCGCTCGTCGCGGACGTCCGCTCGGCGTCGAAGACGCCGGCGGCGGATACCAGACGGTCAAGGCGGAAGTTCCGTTCGCCGAAGTTACGACCTACAGCCGTTCGCTCGCCAGTATGACGGGCGGTCAGGGCAGCTACTCGATCGAGTTCGCTCGATACGACGTCGTCCCCGGCAACATCCAGCAGGAAATCATCGCCAAAGCGGAACTCCAAGAAGACGAGGAATGACGCTCGCCTGCGCCGGCTGATTCGGTATAACGCGCCGTCGAAACGAAACGTCTCGGCGGCGTTTTTTGTAACCGATTGGCGTTACGGGCGTCGGCCCCCGATCGAATCTAGAACATACCAATCCAACATTCTTGTTGCGTAAAGGAGATAGCTATGAGTGAAGCGTTAGAATTGAACGAAGCGGATTATGAAGCGAAAGTCGCTAACGAAACGAAGCCCGTTCTCTTGGACTTCTGGTCGACTTCTTGCGGCCCATGCCGTCTGCTTGCCCCGACGATCGCCGCCCTCGCGCAAGCGAACGCCGACAAAGCGGTCGTCATGAAAGTGAACGTCACGGAGAATATGGGACTGGCGGCCCAGTTCGGAATTTCCGCGGTCCCCACGCTCGTTCTGCTCAAAAACGGGCAAGTCGTCGAACGTCTCGTCGGCGTCCAAAAGCAGGCGACGCTCCAAGCGCTTATCGACGCTAATCTTTGAGCGCAATCCTATTCGGCGCCTTGCCGCTTGTTCCGAAACGGCAAGGCGTTTTTGTTATCGTTCGGCAGTTGCGTCGCGGCGACGGATTCGCGATCTTGATTTCAGTTATATTCGCTCCAGACAAGAGGAAAAACTATGCGCAAATTATTATCCGGAGTTCTTGCCCTCCTTCTAACGTCAACGTTTGCGGGCGCGGCGTTCGCGCAATCGCAAGGCGTTCCGTGGCAGGCGGTCGACGCGTTGGGACGCAAAGTAGAATCGACGCAGTCTCTTAGAGAAAATAAGTCGGTCGGTATCTTCTACTTCCTCTGGATCGACAGCGCGTCGGCCAAGGCGCCTTGGACCGACGGACCCTACGACGTCGCGAAAATTCTCGAACGACTCCCGGAAGCGGAACAGAAAGACTCCGAAGCGAGTAAATCGGACCTATGGGCGCCCATGGGCCAAATGCACTTCTGGGGCGAACCGCTGTTCGGATATTACAGCGCGTTTGATCCATGGGTCCTTCGTCGGCACGTCGAACTGCTTGCCGACGCAGGAGTCGATTTCCTCGTCTTCGACACGACGAACTTCGTTACCTATCCTAAACAGGTGCGCGCGCTTTGCGACGTCATGCTGCAGATTCGCGCCGAAGGAGGCGCCACGCCGCAGATCACTTTTATGCTCAACACAAAAGCGGCGGAAACCGCTCAAAAGCTTTGGGACGAAGTCTATTCGACGCATAAATACGACGAGCTTCTCTTCCCGCTCGACGGCAAGCCGCTCCTCGTCGGAGATCCGGCGGTCATTACCGACGAAAAGATTCGCGCCGCTCTCACACTCCGTAAAGCCCACTGGCCCTTCAAAATGGTCAATACGGAAAAGGCGTGGCACTGGGAAGCGGCGTACCCGCAACCGTACGGATACGCGGACGATCCGAACAAACCGGAACAGGTCAACGTCTCCGTCGCGCAGAACTTGAGTCGCGAGCCGGGCGCCGCCGTCAGGAATATGAGTTCCGGTTGGGCGCGAGGACGAAGTTTTTGCAATAATAAGCTGGAAGAAGATTTAGCGACCGACGAAGGGCGCAACTTCGCGGAACAGTGGAAACGCGCCTACGAACTCGATCCCCCGTACGTTATGATAACCGGATGGAACGAATGGATCGCCGGACGCTGGGACTATGGCGACGGGCGCGGCGTCTTCGTCGACCAGTACAACCGCGAATACAGCCGCGATATCGAACCGATGAAAGGCGGGCACCTCGATAATTATTACCTACAAATGATTGAAGGGATTCGACGCTACAAAGGCGCGCCCGCGCTCCCCAAGGCGACGGAACAGAAGACGATCGACGTCCAGGGAGATTTTGCGCAGTGGAACGGCGTCGCGCTGACTTTCGGAGATTGGATTAACGAAACGGTTAAACGCGATTTCAAAGGACAGGGCGGGCTCCATTACGTCAACGAGTCGGGCAGAAACGATTTCGTACAGTTCAAAGCGACTCGTGACGGCGAGAACTTCTATTTTTACGCGAAGACGCAAACCATGATTCAGCCGAACCTTCCTGATAATCTTTGCCTTCTGATCGACGCCGATTCCAATTTGCGAACCGGATTCGTCGGCGGCGATTATCTCGTCGGCCAGAAGTACGACGGCTCAAACGCGACGATCGCGCGTTTTAACGGCGCTAATTCGGAAGAATGGGCGTGGGCGGAAGAAGGCGGCGTCGCCTACAAAATTGAGAACAACGAGCTCATGATCGCCGTGCCCTATAAGGCGTTGGGCATGTCGGCGCAAGACGCTTCGTTTAACAGAATTTCCTTTAAGTGGCTCGATAATCTTACCGGAACCGTCACGCCCGCCGACCTTTATACGACCGGCGACGTCGCTCCGGAAAGCCGTTTCTTCTTCCAAGCGACAGAATAATTTACGCCGGTCAGAAGAATACGCGCAATAGAAAAGGCGTCGGGAACAAAACGCGTTCCCGGCGCCTTTTTGCTTTTCGCGACGACCGCGTGAATCAGCGATCACTTAACAAACGAAACCTTCTCTTCGAACGGCGCGCGTTCCGTCGCTCCGGAAACGCCGTCGAACGCGGGCGTCTCTTCAATACCGACGAGGAAGGCCGCGCGCGCGTTGAAATTCTCCGGAATACCAAGCTTTTCCTTATACTTTTCGTTCACGACCTTGCACGGACTCGCGATCGTCTTCGTACCGTAGCCCAGCAGAACGGCGGCCGCGCCCATGCGTCCGCACGCGCCGCCTGCGTCGAAATCGGCAAAGCTCGAACCGTCGGTGCAAACGAAAACCGCGGCCGGAGAGCCCGTAAGCGTAAGACGACCGGGATTGAGACCAGCAAGCTTGTCGATTTCGTCGAGAAGTTCACGGTTCGTTACCGCGGCGAAAAACCAAGGTTGGACGTTGTGTCCGCTGGGCGCGTTTACGCCGGCGGCTATGATCTTTTTGAGGTCTTCCTCAGGAACCGGCTTATTGGAAAATTTCGACGCGGAACGAACTTTCGTCAGAATTTCGATCGAATCTTTTCCCCCGTTCTCGGCGCCCTTAACGGCCGCGAGCGAACTCAGACCGAGCGCGCCGCAAGCGACGCCGACAATAGCTTCACGTCTGTTCATAATTATTCTCCTGTCGTTAGTAAAAATGAGAAGTTTTAGCGGGACTCCCGCCTCATGATAGCGCAAACTCCGTTGACGTTCAAGTTTAACTTTAAAAAAAATGCGGAGGCAGAACGACGAACTTGATGAAATCGCATAACGGCCTATAATCTAGGCTCGCGCCTCGAGGAGGCGCCGTGGGGCAGGAACGCGCCCAACAGAAGACGTTCCGTTCCGTTGAGAGGCGCGCATAAGAAATATGATCGATAAGAAACGAAAAATGGCGCTGGCGGCGAGTCTGTCCGCTATGGCAAGCGTACAGGGAGGCGCCTCTATTGCCAAAACGCTCTTTGCGGCGCTCGGTCCCGCGGGCGTGGCGACGCTCCGCACCGGGCTCGCCGGCCTGCTGCTGACGGTTATTCACCGTCCTCAAATTCGCAAATTTACGCGCGAACAGTGGTTGTGCGTTCTGTTTTATGGCTTTTCAACCGGCGCCATGAATCTCATCTTCTACTACGGCGTGCAGCGAATCCCGCTTGGACTTGCCGTAACGGTCGAATATCTCGGTCCCCTCGGACTCGCGCTCATACGGTCGCGCAAAGCGACCGACTTCCTCTGGGCAATTCTGGCGGGGCTCGGCGTCGCGCTCATTGTCCCGTGGAGCAAACAGCATACGGCAAACGGCGTCGATCCGCTTGGGCTTCTGCTCGTACTCGTTGCGGGCGTTATGTGGGCGCTCTATATTGTCTCCGGTCGGCGGCTGTCTCAAAAGATGAAGAATTCCGACGCGACGACCTGCGGTCTGTGCGTCGCCTCGCTTTTTATTCTCCCTTTTGGTATCCTCAGCGGCGATCTCTTTCATCTCACGCCGAAACTCGCCGCGCTTGGATTCTGCGTCGCCGTTCTCTCAAGCGCGCTTCCCTTTTCGCTCGATCTCTTTGCGCTCAAAGAGATTCCGTCGAAAGTATTCAGCGTTTTGCAGAGTCTGCAGCCCGCCTTTGCCGCCCTGTCCGGCCTAATCTTTCTGCGCGAACTCCTCTCCCCCACGCAATGGCTCGCGATCATGTTCGTCATTATGGCAAGCATGGGCGCGGCGCTCAGCCACGATTAACGGCGATATAAAAATACTTGCGCGGCGCGGTCTTCTCTGTTACCATAATGGAAAACGCGCGACAGACGAAGCGGTCGGAGTCCTCTTTGAACGCCGGCAAGCCTGTTTGCGCTTTTCCCTGTTTCCGTCTTGAGACGCGCCGAAATCGAAACGGCGCGCCCAGTAAACTTTAGAAGGCCCCTGTTATGCTCGTTACTTTATCCGCCCTTAAAAAGGCCGTCGGCCCTATCGCGGCGTCCCTTGTCTTACTAACGTTCGTCTCGTCGGCGGCGGCCGCCAAACCGGAAGTCGATTGCTCTAAGATACGCGGCGTTTGCTATTTCTGCAATTCGCCAGACCAAGCACGAAGAGAGCTCGGATACGGTTCGCGCGTTCAACTCAACGCCACGCGCTTCTGGCTAAGCCGTTCGGCGTACGAAAAGCAAGGCGAAAAATACGTCCAGCAGATCGTCGAGTTCGTGCGGGTATGCGACGAATGCGGCTATAAGTGCATGCCCATTCTCTTCAACGGCAACATGCTCAATCCGAAGACGATCGAGCCCGGCGATTACGAAGCCTCCGACGCGTACGCCAAAGCGATTGTCAACGCGCTCAAAGACGAACCAGGGCTGCTCATGTTCGATATCATGAACGAACCTTTGTGCAGTCCTTACATTAACGCCGCTCCGAAAGAAGAACGCGCAGAGCGCGCCGAAAAGATTTGGGCGTTTCTCCGACGTGAAATTGAAGTCGTTCAAAAGGAAGCGCCCGACGCGCTTACGACCGTCGGAGATACAACCGCGTGGGAAATCGAAGAATCGACCGCGAAAATGATCGACGTTATTTCTTTCCACGATTACAGCGACCGCCGCGAAACGATCAACAATAACTTCAAACTTGCCGAAGAATGGGGCAAAAAGCTTGGCAAGCAAGTCATGAACACGGAGACGGGCTGTCTGGCGCGCGCGAATCCGTACGAAATGGCTCTGCAATATTGCAACGAGTATCACATGGGCTGGTTCGCGTTCGAACTCATGATCCACGGCCGCTGCATCGACGAGCACGGTATCTTCTATCCTGACGGCACGATCCGCGACGCGGGCACAATCGCCGCCATGTTTGGATGCTATCGCAACCGCGACAGCCGCACGGTCGTCCCCACGAATCCCAATCGTGAAGGCAAAGCGACCCACGCGCTCAATCTGCTCCGCGACGCGCTCACGGAATATACCAGCGACGCGTTCGATTACCGCCGCAGCGATAAGAAAAAGCTGCTCGACGCCTGCGAAGTCGCCGCCAATCTTCTCGAAGCTTGCGAGCTCGTGCCCATGAGCGAACTCCCCACGACCAAAATTGAGGAATTCCGACGCGACGAAAACGCCGACCTGTGGGAGATACGTAAATTTGCCTACGCCCTCGCCCAGCGTCTCAAAGAAGTCTCGCAGACATTCTAATTCTTCTCCGCCGCGTTTGCCGCAGACGGAATGAAAAACGCGGGAAACGCGGCGGTCTTCGTCTATTCAAAAATGGGTAAAGCTATGAAACGCCGTAATTTCTTTAAATCGGGAGCGGCCGCGGTCGCCTTGGGCGCGTTAAATCTCAGCGCGCCCGTTCATGCTGAAGAATCGCCAATCGATTACGAAGCGCTTGAAATCGAACCGATCTCAAGACGGTGGACGGAAGAACGCGCAAACCGTTGGCACAAGGCTCTCCCTTGGATCGTCGGAACCAACTACGTCGCCAGTTACGCCATTAACCAAATTGAGATGTGGCAAAGCGCTACCGTCGATTTCAAGACGATCGATTCCGAATTGGCGCTGGCCGAATCGATCGGTTTTAATACGGTGCGAATCTTTGCGCACGACCTTCTTTGGGAGTCGGAACGCGACGCGTATTTTGACAATATCCGCCGATTTCTCGATATATGCGAGGCGCGGCATATTAGCGTCGTCTATAATATTTTCACGAACGGGGGCAAGGAACCGAGCGTCATGGGCCCCCAACCGGCTCCGATTCCGGGCGTCCACAACGGCGAGTGGAGACAGACCCCGGGCGTTGAAAAAATCATGAATCAACCGTCCCGTTGGCGCGAAATGGAGCCCTACGTTAAGGATACCGTCTCTACGTTTGCGGAAGACAAACGCATTCTCTTCTGGGAGATCTTTAACGAGCCCGCCAACAATCGCAAAGTAAAGGATATTACAGGGTTCCTTCGATACGCCTTTATGTGGGCGCGCCAGATCAATCCGACGCAGCCTCTCACCGCGTCCCTTCAATATTACGAACTCACGCCCATGAATTCTTTTCTCGCCTGCAACAGCGATATCATGACGTTTCACTGTTACAGCCCTGCCCCGCAGCTTTCCGCAGCGATCGAAAGACTTGAAAAAATGCGGCGCCCGATCGTGTGTACAGAATGGATGGCGCGCTGTTTAGGCAGTACCGTTAAGGATTGTCTGCCCCTAATGAAAAAAAAGAACGTTGGCGCTCTCAGTTGGGGACTCGTTCCCGGCAAACTGCAAACGAATATTCCTTGGACGCATTTAGTCAAAGAGAATCCCGCAAACGCCGATATTTGGTTCCATGATTACTTCGATGAAAACCATAAACCGTACGATCCGGAAGAAATCGAACTGATCAAAAAACTGTCCGGCGTAAAGGAATGATTTTTGAATCGGCAAAAGCGATGAAAAACGAGGGGACAAACGAAAGTTTTGTCCCCTTTTGTATTCTGTAACGAAGCAAGAAATAAAAAAAGAACGCCAAACGCGTTCTTCACAGGCCGAGCCTAAAATAATCAAAAGTGAGAGTTTCGGGACTCGAACCCGAGACCTACGGATTAAAAGTCCGTTGCTCTACCAACTGAGCTAAACTCCCATCGTTCAAATAATCCGCCGAACGGATATGGCAATTATAGCAATGCCGCCCCGCTTGTCTAGGACCTTCTCTTGAAAAATCGAAAATTACGCGGCAAACGGTATTTCTCTCTCACAGGCGCAAGCGCGTAAAAAAAGCGCCGAACGGACGGCCCGCGCGGCGCTCTAACGTCTCTTCAGAAAACCGTCTCACGAACGGTCGAGCTCAAATTCATGCCAAACCATCGGGCGCGAATGCCGCGACTCGATGCGCAGAACGACTTCGCCGTTAATAAAGATACGCACCGTTCCGCTCGATTGACTCACCGCAATGGCGACCGCGTTTGTACTGCGGCTAATCGCCGCCGCCGCCCAATGCCGCGAACCGAGCCCTTTCGAAAGCGTAATCATAGCCGTCGACGTGTCGAGCAGCCGGCACGCGGCGACAACGACGCCTTCGAGTGAAACGACAAACGCGCCGTCCAACTGAGCGATCTCTTTAATTCCCTCGCGCACGCGCGAATCGAACAGATTGCGCTCCTTGCACTTATACCCTTTGACAGGATCGAAGCCCGCCGCCTTGCTCATAGCCATAACGTTCTTTGTATCCCCGACTACAAAGAGCGTTCCAACCGCTTTGCCTTCCCGGCCTTCGCGACCGACTTCGAGCGCAAGATCGACAACCGATTTAAGCGTCTTGAGAGGAACTTTTGTCTCGATTTTTCGAAGTTCTTTTCCGGTAAGACGTTCCAAATGTTCGCCAAGGTTGATTACGCTGAGGGAATCGAATCCGACCCCGTCGAAACCGCTGTAAAGAGCGATTAAACGCGAGCCGGGCAGAAAGAAATCGTCGGCCACCGCTTCCAAAATAGCGTGCGACATGCGGTCGTAAATCGGAGCGTCGTCTTCAAGTTCCAGAAGGACCGTTTTAATGCCCGCTTCCTGAGCTCCTTCAAGCGCTTCGCGATTCGTCGCCGCGGCGACAAAGTACGTGTCGCCAAGGATTTTCATAAGACGTTTCCAATCGATCGGCGCGTCAAAAAGCAGCAGCAAACCGGACGCGTCCATCTCTTTATTGAGACTGATCGCGTCGTTTAAAATCTTTTGAAGGTAGTCGGTAAATTTAAGCGGTTCCATGAAGGGCGACTCAGGTTTGTAAGGCGTTGGCGCTCGAACGCGCGACGGGTTGCGCGCGCGGAGATTTGGGTTCTGCGTTCAGTTTGTATATCATGCCCAAATTCCTCGGAGCTGTCAATTCAACAATCGTTCAATTTTGCCGATTTTATCGAATTAAAACCGAATTTGGAGATGGGGAAACCAAACTGTCGCGGAGTGAGAGAAACTGGAAACCTCTCATAGGTATATTGTCTCTTTTTTTT
>CADACS010000116.1 GCA_902786505.1 uncultured Planctomycetota bacterium
AAGAAAGATGAAATCATGAAAACAAGAAGAGAGTTTTTGGAACTGGGCGCGTTGGCGGCGTTGGCCGGAAGCGCGCGCGCGTTTGGCGGCGTAGGCGGTTCGCCCGTCGTTATCGATCATGCCGAAGGCCCTTGGCTCTTCGACGTCGACGGTAATCGGTATATCGATTACGTCCTCTCTTGGGGGCCGATGATTCTCGGACATTGCGATCCGCGCGTTACTGCCGCGCTGAACTACGCGACGTCGCGAGGTACGAGCTTTGGCGCGCCTACGCTCGCTGAGAATACGCTCGCTGAACTCGTAATTAAAATGGTTCCCTCAGTCGAAAAGATTCGGTTTGTCAACTCCGGTACAGAAGCGACGATGAGCGCGATCCGACTTGCGCGCGGGTTTACTGGCCGGAACAAAATCGTTAAGTTCATCGGCTGCTATCACGGGCACGTCGACAGTCTTCTCGTCGCCGCGGGGAGCGCCGCCGCGACGCTTTCCGTACCGAACTCGCCCGGCGTTACGCCCGGCACGGCTTCGGATACGCTGCTCGTCGAATACAACGACGTCGCCGGCGTTCGAGAGACGTTCGCAAAATTCGGTCCTGAGATAGCGGGCGTGATTGTCGAACCGGTCGGCGGAAACATGGGCTGCGTGCCAGGCTCTCCTGAATTTCTCCAGACGCTTCGCGACGAAACCGCGAAATCGGGTTCTATTTTGATTTTCGACGAGGTCATGTCCGGCTTTCGCGTCGCCAAGGGGGGCGCGCAGGAGTACTACGGCATAGCGCCGGACCTCACGACGTTCGGCAAGATTATCGGGGGCGGGCTTCCTGTCGGCGCGTACGGCGGCCGACGCGACATTATGGACGCGGTGACGCCCGTCGGCAAGGTCTATCAGGCGGGCACGCTTAGCGGGAATCCGCTTGCGACCGCCGCCGGTATCGCGACGCTCTCCGCGATCGACTCCGATCCTGATTTTTACGCGAAGATCGACCGCGCGACGACACGGTTGGCCGACGGAATTGCGCGCGCGGCGTCTGACGCCGGGGTTAAGGTCGCCGTCCCGCATATTGGGGGCATGTCGACCGTCTTCTTCCTGTCGGAACAAGACGACGCCGTCGTCGATTGGCCGTCCTCTTCTCGCTGCGATAAGGCGCTCTTTGCGAAATTCTTTTGGAATCTGCTCGACGCGGGCGTCTATTTGCCGTGCAGTCAGTTCGAAACAATGTTTACAAGTTCTGCGCACACGGACGCGATTATTGACGAGACGGTCGACGCTGCGGCAAAGGCGTTCAAGAATCTGCGGTAACGCTATATAGCCCGGTATGTTACGCTGGAAAGAATATTGAGGAGACAAATGGACGATCAAGTTTCGGCCGGCGCGGACGCGGCGAAATATCGCACGCGAGACGCGCTCATTTTGGCTTTTACGCTGTTCTTTCCGGCTCTTATGACGTGGGGGTACTTCGTCTACGGCGCGTCGCTTAAACCGGAGCTCTCGAAGTATATTTTCGGATTCGGCAAGACGCTGCAGTTTGCTTTTCCGGCGATCGTCGCGGCGTTTGTTCTTAAAGAACGCGTTTGGATTCGACGTCCGAACTGCCGCGGACTTCTCGTCGGCGGGCTTTTCGGATTGGCGGTCGGCGCGACGATCTTCTTTCTCGGCCGGCATATTATCGCCGCCGATAATTCTCTAACGCCGCTGTTTGACCGTCTTCGCGCGGAATTGCTTGAACGTTTAGAACCGTTTGGCTTGGCGTCGCGCGGCGCTTTTTTGGTCGTGTGCCTGTTTTACTCCGTCTTTCATTCTGGATTGGAAGAGTATTACTGGCGTTGGTTTGCGTTTAGACGCGTCTCTCAAAAGACGGCTTGGCTTCGCGCGGCGATTCTAACGAATCTCGCTTTTACGCTTCATCATGTGATTTTGCTTGGCGTCTATTTCGGCTACTCCAACTGGCTGACGTGGTTTGCGTCGTTTGGCGTATTTGTCGGGGGCATGGTCTGGCAGACGATTTACCGCCGCGCCGATTCGGTTTATGGCGCGTGGCTCAGTCACGGCCTGATTGACGCGGGTATCTTTGCCGTCGGCTTTTTGCTCCTGCCGTAGCTTTTGCGGCGTACGGCATGTGGAATACAGGCGGAAGAACAGGTCGGCAGCGGCATACGGAACAGGAACGGCAATGGACGAACAAGTTAAATCCGAACGATCCGTCGAACGGCGTTTTACTCTCGGCGGCGCGGCGCTTACGCTATTGGAACTTGCGTTAATCTTCGGCGTCTTTGCGGCGTACGGAGCGTGGCCCGTCCCCGACGTAAACGAGCAGTACTACGTTGGAAAGGCGATCCATTTTTGGAATCACGACTGGCTTGGCAACGATCCTTTTTTGAATACGCCCGATTCCCATTGGCTTTTCTACGCCGTCTTTGGGCTCCTTTCGCTGGTCTTTAAACAGAACGCGCTCGTTTGGGTCGGACGTTCGGTCGTATGGCTGGCGACCGCATGCGCGTGGCTGCGACTTAGCCGCGCGTTCTTTCCTAAACGTTGGATTGCTCTTTTAACTGCAGCCGCGTTCGCTTTTTATCTCGAGTCGTTCCATCTTGCCGGAGAATGGATTATCGGCGGCATTGAAGGGAAGGGACTTGCGTTTCCTTTTGTTTTCTGGGGCCTTGCGTGCTTTATTGAAGGGAAATACAACCGCGCGTGGATTCTCTATGGGATCGGTTCGGCGTTTCATGTCCTCGTTGGAGGCTGGGCCGTTCTCGCGTCGCTTATCGCGTGGACGCTCGATTCCTTGCGGTTTGCCGACAGCGTCGCCGCGCAAACATTTTTCGCCCGTCTTCGCGCGCGGTTTGCCGGACTTTGGCGCGCCGCGCGTCGAACGGCGCCCGGACTTCTGCTCGGCGGAGCGGTTTCGCTGCTCGGTCTAGTTCCGGCGCTGCGGCTTGACTTAGGCGCGACGGCGGCGGAAATCGCGGAGTCGCGCCGGATATACGTCTTTGAGAGGCTTTCTCATCATCTTGTCGCGTCGTCGCTCCCGTGGACCTTTTTAGTTAGGTTTGCCGCGCTCATTTTGTGCTTCGTTCTCGCGGCGGTTTTGGCGTCCCTCCTGCGTCGGCTGTTGCGGCTGCGAGATTGCGAGGTTTCCACGCGCTGTTTCCGACTTTACGCGTTTGTTTCTGCCGCGATTCTATTTGCGTGCATAGGCGCGGCGATCGACTGGGGCTCGAAATATCTCGAATCGGTCGGAACGATAGAAGATCACAAATCGGCGGCTGGACTACTTAGGTATTATTGGTATCGGCTTTCCGACTGGGCCGTTCCGTTGGGACTGGTCTTTGCGTCTTTTCAAGCGATTGGTTTGTCGATACGGCTTCTCCGCGCGCGCTTTGCGCGAGGCGGCTCCGACGCTTTTTCGGCATGCGCGGCGAGCCTTTCGTGCTGGCTTGGCGCGGGTTTTGGCGCATATTGGACCGTCCGACACGTATTTTATAACGCCGCGGTTCGCGTTGCGCGCGCGAGCGCCGTCGACGGTCTTGTTCCGCTTCCCAAACCGACCGAAGCGGCTTCTTTTACCGTCGCCGCCGCGGCTTTAGGATTGGCGTTAACGCTTTGTTTGGCGCTTGCCGCATGGCTCGTCGTCAGGCGCGCGCGAAAAGAGAACGGGAATAAGGAAACGTTCGCGCCCGTTTGGATTCTAACTGGCGTTTGCGCTTGGCTTTGCGTAGTAACGTCGTGCGCGCCCTGTTGGCGACTTGCGTCGTTCGTCGATTTACGGGGAACGAAAGTCATTCCACGCAGCGCGCCGCCAAAAGAGTCAATCGCCGACGGTTGGCTCGACGCGTGCCATTGGTGCCGGGACAATACCCCGGAAAAGGCGATCTTTCTCGTGCCGCGCGGATGCGATTCGTTTAAGTGGGAGGCTAAACGCGCGGAGGCGGGAAGTTGGAAGGAGATTCCCCAGGACGCCAAGTCGATTGTGAAATGGAGTCGCAAAATGGAGCGATTCTACGCGAATCCGGGCGCCGATCCCAATTCTCCCCTGCGCTGGAATCAGCCTCTTGTCGGAGTCTTTATCAATAAGGGGCGGGATTTAGTCGTAAAGGAAGCCGAGAAATTCGGATATCAGTACGCGATCGTCGAGACTCCGCCCTACGTTATCGCGACAATTCCGGAAGCGCTCAAACGGTGGAAAGAATTTGAAAAGAACGATCTTGTCTATCAGAACGATCAGTTTTTTGTCTTGAAGTTGATAAAGGACGGCGAGGACGCCGAAAATGATAAGACGACTAACTGATTATAAATAGGAACAAACAACAGGCGTCGGCGCAAAGCGTTCGGCGCCCGTTGTTTGTTTAGTAAGAGCGAGTTTTCTTAACCTATCAGAGGGGACGTTTGAGTCCTTCCCATTTGACCGACCAGCCTTCCGGGAAGCCCGGCGCGGTATCGCCCGATTTGGGCATGTTCGCGTTTGTGGCGTCGTCGGAAGCGTCTTCGTCGAAGCCGGCGCACATGCCCGCGATCGCGTAGAGCAAGCCTCCGTTTCCGGGGAGGTAGGGCCCTTTGCCGCCGCGAGTCGACGGTCCGCCAAGATTGACGCCCGACTCGTCGTAGACGTTGCAAACGGAGTTGTTCAAAAGCATATCGACGGCAAGGTCAGGACGGCCGAGTCTTGCGGCGGCCATTGCCGTCCACGGGAAATCCCAGCCCCAGCAGCGATCCCACTGCCATTCGGTTACGACGCGTTCAAGCGTATGTTTGGCGACTTCGGGATCGACCGCGTCGATCGGCGGAATCATGCCGTAGACGCCGATGAGGTCGGGATGTTCCCAATTTCTTTTAGAGAACGAGTCTCTCCATTCGGTAGAATGAACGTAGACGCCGTCTTCAATTGGCAAGGGTTCCATTTTGTCACGAACTTCGTCCCAGAGTGCGACGCGTTCTTTGCCGAGCCGTTCTTGCCATTTATTGGCGACGTCGAGCCCCCAGCGCCAGTAGGCAAGGTCGAAAATTTCGTCTCGCGTGATTCCCTGTTCGCTCGGTGGCATGGCGGGCGCGAGGTGATAAACGCCGTTTTCGTCTTTCGTCGCGTAATCGGCCATATGAACGGCGGTTTGCTCGACGATATCCGACCATTTTTCAAGCGTTTCTCGCGTTGGATTGCGTCGATAATCCATTTCGGCAAAGAAGATTGGATGCGGCTGTTTCCATAGCAGAACCAGATTGCCAACCCAAGGAGCCGTTCGGCCGTCAGGCGCGATTTCTTTCTGCCATTTATATCCTTTGTAATCAAGCTGTTCGGCAAGAGCGCGCGCGCCCTCTTTGACGGTCGGATAGATGGAGATAGCCTCGTCGGCGAGTTCGGCGCGATCCCACGTCCAGTAGTGGATCAAGTGCCACCAGACCATTTCCATGTGGAAACGGCCGCTCCAAGGACAGACCGTAATGAGTCCAGATTCTCCGCAAGGCCATTCTCCGGCGGCGTTTGCACGGAGCTGATATTGCGAAAGAACGATTCTTCGTTCCAATTCTTTCCAGCGCGGGTCGGAACTTCCGGAAAGATCGACGGCCGCGCCCGATTGCCAGAACTTTTCCCAACGCGCATGGGAAATTTTAGCGGCTTCTTCGAAACGAACGGGCTCTGTTTTGAAAGCGGAATAATCGCATGGATATTTCAAATAATCGCCGCCGTCGAACGTTATTAAAACTTCAAGTTTATCGTCGTTTCTTCCTGAAACGCGAATGGAGGAGGAATTGCCGATTTGTTCAAGGGATCCGCCGAAGACGTCTATGCGGGTTGCATAGGTATAATTACCAACAACTCCTTTGGCGTATTCGTTCTGAAGTTTTCTTTCAACGACGATTGTTTGGTTGCCGGCGTCTTTTGTGATTTCAAAGGGAACCTTTTTTTCGACGGAAAAAGTTCCAACCCAAGGACCGGGCGTTAAATCGGGAAACGGAAAATCGATTTGAACGACAAGTTCGCCCGAACGCACAAGATCTGAATTGATGAGAAGGGCGACGGTGGTGTCCAGTTTGACGTCGTCGGTTACGCACGTCTTAACGTAAGTCTCTCTTCCTTTGACTACAAAGGACGCGGTGTGGATTCCGGACCAAAGATCGAGAGTACGGCTGTGCGCGGTGATTTCTTTTGCGTCAAGAGGCGAGCCGTCGCTGCGAACGAACCGAACACGCGCTAAGTTCATTTGATGAGGCGAATTGCGCACCCATGAATATAGTTCTTTGTCTTTGGGCCACTGGTCGCCTCCCGTAAGTTTTCCGCGATAAAAAGTTCCGGTAGGGGAAACGTCGTCCCAAGTGTAGGCGTCGGGTAGGGGATCGGAATACCATCCCCAGTGTGAAAGAGTATTGCCCGTAAAAGTCTGCAGTCCGGTTCCGTCTACGTTGAAACAGAAATTTCCATTTCCGATCGGAAGAGTCGATTCGAGATTCTCGCTGCTGATATTATGCCGCGACACGATAGCGTGACGGTCAAGTGGAACTTTCAATTCGGCGCTCAGACAGACGTCGGCGAGCGCCATCGAAAGAATTACGGCGAACAGGGCCGTTGTTTTGAGCGAAAAAAAACGAGGCGTTTCTTTCATAATTCTTCACTTTCGTAATTGAGGTCGATGGAATAAGGGCACGCGCTTACTTGGGAGAAATCCAAGTGGGCGCGTCGTCTTTACGCGTGAGATTGCGAAAATCTTTTAATCGGAAAAACGTGAAGTAATTGGCGTCGTGGCAGTTATGCGCTCCGTCCCACGCCAGGCGGCAAACGCAGACCAGATCGTCTCCTTCGATTCGCCAGTCGACGTATTGAAATCCGATCGTAAGATCGGCGCGCCGATAGACTATATTGCGGATTTCCCATGACTTCAGGTCTTCTGAACAGACGAGCGCCAACGTGTTCCGCGTGCGTTCTTTGTCTGGCGCGTCGACGTCGTCCGGATGAATCCAGTTTACGAGCGACCAGTATTTTTTCGTTTGTTCGTCGTATTTTATGACGAACTTTTTGCATCCTCCAGGCATTTCGACGAACCCGGTTTGGGGATCCCACGTCGCAACTTTACCGTCGTCGGAGAGCTGAATTTGCGCGCCTTTGCCGTCGCGCACGGCGTCGTCTACGCGCATCTGGATAATCATCTTGTTTTCCGGCGTGCACAAAACGTTTCCTTCCGCCCATCCGTGGACGTCCTTTTGGACGACCCAAGGGACGTAATTGCTGAACGTCCAGTTAGAGGCGTCGAGCAGATCGCAGTCTACCGGCGCGCTTGCGCACATCGGATTGTATTGCGTCATGTAAAATCTTGGCTTGGAATCGCGATTAAAATCGCCCATCTTTTCCACTTCTTTCCAGACGCGTCCGTTATGAATAAGGACGGGCGCAGGATCGCAAAAGACGCTCATATCTTTTGTGCCGCCGACGAGACGCCCCGTTTTGGAATCGTTGGGCGTAGTCCAAGTGTGGCCCCCGTCGGTTGATTTGCTAATCGTTACGGCGCACATCGTGTCCTTTGTCGCGTCCCGAAAACCTTCGCCCGGAGTCCAGCCTATCGCGTAAAGCGCGCCGTTGAGATAGAACAGGTACGAGGCTCGTTGATTAGGGATTTTAGCGATAAGCTTCCAAGTTTGCCCCTTGTCTTTCGACTCAAAGACGTGGGTTCGCAGGTCAAGATTTTCGACGGGGCCGAAAAAGTCGTGGGTGGCGATATAGGTTCCGTCCGGAAGTATTTCGATACAGGGCGAACCGAGATACAGATTAGCGAAGTCGGGGCTCTTATCGATGATAACGCCCGGTGGGAGTTCCGGCGCAGGCGCGTCTTCCGAGAAGGAGCATGCCGCGCCCAAAAGGAAAAAACAGCCCGAAACGAGCGCTGACGCTAAACCGCGAAAGAAATACATGCGACTGGTCTCCAAGTTTAGAGTTTCTTTGACGTAGCCAACGCGATACAGCGTCCCTGGTCTCCGACGGCGTTGTAGAAATGATAGACGACGCCGTCGTGCTTAATGACCCAAGGCTTGTGAGCGTACGTTTGATCGAACGGTTCCGACGGTTCGACGAGGTGCGGCCCGTCCCACTTGCGCCAGTGAACGAGGTCGCGCGAGACGGCGAACGTTTCAAACGCCTTCGGTTTCCAGAAGGCTCCGAAATAGAACATGACCCAGAGATCGCCCATTCGGACGATTTGCGGATCGCCAGAGATTCCGCTTCCGTTGTCTATTACCGGGCCGTTTCCGTAACGGCGCCACGATTTCAGATCGTTCGAGACCGCAATACCGATTCGTTCGGCGGATTTTCCGTTGACGGAGCCTTTGCCGTTATAGAAACAGACAAATTGATACCCTAGCGATTTATCGCGGTCCCAGATGACGCTTGTTTTGTACATTGTCGTCTTTTCGAACTCGCGCGCGTCGGGATCGGACGGAGACATAATCGGCTTGTCAAAACGCTTCCACAGTTTAGCCGATCCAGGGTCGTCGGTATAGGCGAGTCCAATTTTCAGCGGGTCGGGCTCATATCCTTTCCCTTCGCCGCCAATATAGGTAAACCAGTATTTTCCGTCGAACGGCTCGATTGCGTAGGAACCGCCCCAACGGTGATCGACAAGGGCAGCCGACGGGGAGCATTGCCAAGCGTCCCAGCCCGATTCGCGGAAGGGAACGACTACGCCGAGCGGCTCCCATTTTAGAAGGTCGTTGCTCTTGGCGATTTTGGCGACGTAGCCCGTCTTATTGAGAAATCGAAGATAGAGCATGTACCAGACGCCGCCGACGCGGAAGATATTGGGGCTGTCGACGGGGTCGCCGTCTTCTTGTGGGAGGACAATCCCGTATTTGTACGGCGTTTGAATCTCTTGATAGATAGAGTTTATTTCGTCGTCTGTAACGTCGGAAGGGGTAGATAAGTCGACTTCAATCGGTCTGGT
>CADACS010000117.1 GCA_902786505.1 uncultured Planctomycetota bacterium
GCTGCCGCGCCTGCAGGAGCAGACAGAACCTGGCATCGCCAGGGGAACCTGACTGATGCGTCTGCGATACCCGCTCATGCAGACAGGTAAGCGTCTGTACAGCCAGGGGGAAGGAAGAAATCTCAGGCCAGAAGTACAGCATCAGCATCGCCCCGCCCAGAAGCGTAAGGATCGCCCCTGCCGCCAGCCCTACCGTACGGCTGCTCACCCGGTTGGCAAAGCGCGCCGACAGCAGCGAAGAGGCGGTGGCGACCGTGATACATAACAGCATCACGTCCCATTTCTCCAACAGGATCGCCGGATGAATGAGGATATGGCTCACCGACGCGATCAGCGCTCCTCAGCGTCCCTTTGTCGCGATTCTCGGCGGCGCGAAAGTCTCCGATAAGATCATGGTCATTAAGAACCTGCTCGGCATTTGCGACAAGGTTCTCATCGGCGGCGCGATGGCCTATACGTTCTCTCTCGCTAACGGCGGCAAAGTCGGCGGCAGCTTGGTTGAGCCCGATAAAGTTGAATTGGCGAAAGAACTGATGGCGTCTGGCGGCGACAAGCTGGTTCTTCCTGAAGACGTTCATTGCGGCGACGCGTTCTCGTCCGACTGCAATAAGCAGGTCGTTCCTTCCGGTCAGATTCCGGACGGTTTCGAAGGACTTGATATCGGTCCCGAGACGGCGAAGAAATACGCCGAGATTATCGCGAGCGCCAAAACGGTCGTTTGGAACGGTCCGATGGGCGTTTCCGAAATGCCTCCGTTTGACTTCGGCACCAAGACGGTCGCTCAGGCGGTTGCCGACAGCGGCGCTGTTTCCATTATCGGCGGAGGCGACAGCGCGGCGGCGATTCAGAAACTCGGCTTTGCCGATAAGGTTTCGCACGTGAGCACGGGCGGCGGCGCGAGTCTCGAAATGCTTGAAGGTAAAAAATTCGTTGCCGTCGAGCTCCTCGACGAAGCGTGATTTTAGCTTTGAACCGACTGAGTCTCTTACTCGCGGTTGAGCTGACAAATTGAAACGACACGCCATTGGTTTTTGGCAAAGAGAAACCTTTGGCGTGTCGTTGTCGACGTCTTCTCGGTTCGTTTGCCTCCGTTTTAACGCGGCGTTCCGAAAGGATTTGGTTCTTTTTGCGTTCTTGTTTCTGCGCCGATTATCTTTTCTTGACCCCGGCGTTGAGGTTATGTTATACAGAGTTTTCCACGCTAACACCTGGGAGGAGACGACGCATGCGTCTAACACAAATATCAGAAAGCAGTTTTGATAAATTTGGCCGATTGGCGTTTTGGAGCGAGTTGAAGCAGGGATGGGTTCTGGTCTCCGACCTTATGCGATTCGACGACGACAGCGACGCTTCCTATATCTGCCTGTCTGAAGTTTTGGATTGGACCGCCTTTCAGAAAATGTTCGCGAATCAGCCGGAAGACGAATATGTCCCTGAAGAGGAGGATGAAGACGGAGTTTTCTCGGCGAATAACGAACGCTTTCTTACCCTGAGTCTACTTCAGCAGAAGATCGACGAGTTTGAACGTTCAGGAGACGACGTCGTCGCCGTGTACCGACCGGGCGTCGATTCCTCACGCTTCGCGCAGCTTTTTTCGTCAACTGAAAAGATTCTTTGCGTTGGGCTCAATTACGCGGATCACGCTAGGGAGTTTGGCGATCCGCTGCCGGAAGAGCCCGTTATCTTTAATAAGGCGCCAAGCGCGCTCAATTTTTGCGGCGAAGGTATCGTTATTCCGTCTGTTTCCAAGCGAGTTGATTACGAGGGCGAACTCGTCGTCGTTATTGGACAGGAGGGGCGCGATATTCCAGAGGATTGCGCGATGGATTATGTCGCCGGGTATTGCTGCGGAAACGACGTCTCTGCACGCGATTGGCAAAAGGATAAACCTGCCGGACAGTGGTTTCTTGGGAAATCGTTTGACACATTCGCCGTCGTAGGTCCTTGCTTTGTAACCGCGGATGAAGTTGGCGATCCCAATAACTTAAAAATTGAAACGAGGTTGAACGGGCAGACAATGCAGTCTTCCAATACCGACCGTTTCATTTTTAGGATAGAGCGTCTGATATCGTATCTTTCGCAGGTTATGACGTTAAAGGTTGGCGATCTTATCTTTACGGGCACGCCAAACGGAGTAGGGGACGCGCGCCGGCCGCCTGTCTACTTAAAGAGAGGCGACGAAATTGTCGTCGAAATTGAAAAAGTTGGCGTGCTGACTAATCCAATCGAATAAAACTTTTGTTATAATTGCAGCGTCGAGATTTGAAGTTTGTTTTTTGAAAGAACCGATTTCAAAGATTTCGTTACATGTTTTGTTTTTTAGAAAAGGCGGAGAGGGCTCGTCATGGAAGATTCCCATGATTTAACCCAGAGTCTTGAAGACTACTTGGAAGCGATTTATAAACTGAGCGAAACTGGGAAACCAATTCGCGGCAGCGTTATTGCCGATCAACTCAACGTCAAACGTCCTTCGGTAACCAGCGCGTTGCGTTCGTTGGAAGAGAAGGGATTGATCGTTTATCAGCCATATGTCCCCATCTCGCTGACAGAAGCCGGCATAAAAGAAGCTAAAAAGATTATACGCCGTCATAAGGCGATGGAAATTTTTTTAGAGCGCGTTTTAGGAGTCGACGGTCAGAGTTCCAAAAACGAGGCGTGTCGGCTTGAACACGCGATGAGCGACGAAGTAACGACGCGGTTGGTCGAGTTCGTTGAATTTATCGACAGTTGTCCTCGCGTTGGCGCGTCCCTGTTCCGACGTTCCGACTACCATTGCCGCGACAAGAATAACGATCAGTATTGCGCGATGTGCATTCACGGTTGTCTTGACGAAATCGTCCATTCGGGCCGAACTGTCGATCTTTCCGGCGTTCACCTTGAGGCCAAACCGCTAAGCGAGGTATATGGCGACCATCAAACGTTCATTTTAGTGCAAGTCGCAGACGAATTGCAGGAGAAATCTGAATATCCTTCGGTTCATTGGCGACCCAATAAAACGCTGCACATTATCCCAAGCGAAAATGAGAAACAGTTCGGGCTTGGGGTACAAATTGACGGGAAGAACTACGCTGTTTCTCAGGAAGACGCCGCTAAAATTGAAGTGCTTCCCTGCGAATAGACGCGGAGCTGCAAACAATAAAAAACGCCGTGCGGAAACATGTTTTCGCACGGCGTTTTATTATTGCAAGACGTTTATCGGCGCCCATGGCGCGATCCGAACTGTTTTTCGGAACTTAATCGAGTTCTCTTTCTGCTTTGGCCAGCAGGTCGCATATCGACATGGGGTCGGGGCATTGGCGCAATTCGTCGAGAAAACCGGGCGTCTTGAGTATTCTGGAAAGCTTGGCGAGCGCACGAAGATGGATCGCTTGCGTTTCGCAGCATAAGAGAAAGAACACGTCGGTCAAGCCGTCGAAGCCTCCGCCAAACGGAACCGGGCGCGAGGCGATGGCCAACGCTAAAAAGTTTTCCGAAATGACGCCCGTTTGGGGACATTGCGGGTGAAGAATTGCGACTCCGCAACCCATTGCGGTCGACCCCTTTTCTTCTCGTTCACGCAGAGCTTGAGCCATTGTTTCGGGATCCCAAAGTTTACCGACGCGTTCGCCTAATTTTACGATCTCGTTAATAATAGACGGTTTGGTTCTTGCCGAGAATTCGAGTTCAATAGATTCCGGGGAGAGCATTTCACTGAGCGTGAATTCTTCCTTTTCCAAGTCGGCACGGACAACGGCGTCCTCAAATTCAGACGTTTCCTCCGGGGTCATTCGAATCATTTCCTGCTCCATCCACAGAACAATGTCTTGACTCCCAAAGACCCATTCGCCCTGCACTTTTCTTCCCTTTAGGGTTCCGTTTTCGGCCAGCTTTGTTAATTCTTTCTCGGTGCGTTTTAAGAATTTGGCCAACTCGCCCAGTTTGTAATAAGGTTCCATTTCAGATCTTTCTTTCTTAGAGACTGCGGCGGGAACTAGAGAGTTCACGCCTGCCGTAATAACGCGGATGCGTTCATTTAGCGCATTCGCAGCGCCAAACATATGCAAGTAACCTAACCTCATGTATTGTAGCGCCGTTATCCAATTTGAAAAGAGAGAAATTTTTTCTTAACGGAAACTTGCGTGGCTCTTTTAAAAGAAATGCAAAGAAGCGATTGCGCCGCGGCGAGAGATAAAAAAGGAGGGCCTTTCGACCCCCCCTCTGGGACAATTCGTGATAGACTACCTCGGATCAAAACGCGTTAGGCGCGGGTTCCAAGATTTCCGGAAGGCCGGATTGGTAGCTTCCGACAGGATTCGTCGACTGGTAGTTCTGGAAAGGTTGAGTTTCCGGAGCGTCCGCGGGAATCTGCGAATTCTGGACGTCGTAAGGAACCGCAGTAGTAACGGTAGGATCCGTGCCTTGGATTTGCGGATACGCGCCTCGGCTTACGACTTGCGGCGACGTGAACGCGTAGTTGACGTATTTGCCGGCGTCTCGTTCGCGCGCTCTGCGCCAAGCGTCGAAGTAAGCTTTATTGGGCCAAGGACCTTCGGCAAGGGTTACGCCGTTGTATTCAAGCAAGGAACCTTTGCGGTAGTTCAAGTTGACGATCGCGACGTTGTAGTCGATTACGGTGCGATAGTAACGGGTTTCCGCGTCGGCGAGTTCCTGTTGCGCCTGCAGCACTTCGTACAGCGTCGTTTTATTGAGCAAGAAGGAGGCGTCGACGGCGCGAACCTGCTTGCGAGCGGCGCGAAGAACGGCAAGGTAATCTTCGATGAGTCGGTAGTAACGTTCAACGTCGCGGTAGAGATCGCTCAGGTTGTGCACGAGTTCGAGCTCTTGCTCTTGCAGGATTGCACGTTCGCGAGCCAGCGCGAGTTCCGCGTTGCGGACGGCGGCCATTTCACGGCGGAAACCGAGCGTGACCGACGTGGTGATCCCAAGACCCCAGTTCTGATAGTCGCCCTTCGTCATGCTGCCGAACGCGTTGCTTTTCTTATTGCTCGAATCGATGAGGTCGTGTCCGATTCCGTGGAAACGGTAGAGACCTTCCAAGTCGACTTGCGGTTTGAGGTAGTTGCGCTGCGCAATGAGTTCGAGTTCGCGTTTTTTGACGGTCCACTTCTGTTTGCGGAGTTCAGGAGCGCGAGCCAAACCTTCGGCGACAATTTCGTCCCAAACGTACTTGACCTTAGCGACCGTGGGTTCGTCGGTCGGCTTGATGAGACGGCCGTCGGACGGCGCGATACCGATCATATAACGGAGCGTTTGTTCCGTCTTGTAGAGGTTGCTCTGAGCTTCTTCCGCGGAGACTCTGAACGATTGATAGTTCTTTTCAGCCTGAGCTACGTTCTGAACGATACCTTGTTCACGGCCGATACCCTGCTGCGCGGAAACGTTGCGCCAGGATTTGAGAGCCGCTTCGTAACCGGCGACTGCCGCGCTTAAATTGCGATAAGCGAAGTAGAGGTTCCAGTAGGTTTCTTCAATGTCTTGAAGCGTATTGCGAACGCCCATCTCGAAATCGACGAGCGCGATATCCGTATTGATGCGCGCGATGACGACGCCGTTGCTGTAACCCATCTGGGCGTTAGGGCCGGCGATGCGGTTGAATTCGACTCCCGCGCCGCGGAATAACGGTTGGGTGAAACCGGCTTCAACATAGCTGGTCCACGCCGATCGCCAGAGCCGGCTGTTCGCGTCGTTCCAGTCGTAGCCAAAGCCCGCGCTTGCGTAAACGTTTCCGCCCGTGGCGACGGTCTTCGACAATGTGCTTTGGAACGTGCCCGTATCGGAGCGAGTGCCTACGCTGTCTTGGTAAGAAGGCGTGTAGTTGCGCCCCAAGTCGGCCTTTTGCCAAGAGGACGTCGTGTTCCAGACCGCGTCGAACGCGGAAAGCGCCGCTTGAACGCCCGCGCTCGGATTCGATTCAACAATTGCCGGATCCCAAACGGTCGTGGCCGCGCCGGGAGAGGCAAGGAGAAGGGTGGGGGTGCCGCTAATTCCGTTCGGTCCGAAGTTTACGCCGCTGAGTTGGCGGAGGACTTTGCTGTTTTCCAAAGCCATTTGACGCACTTCGTCCAGTGAGAGAAGCCATTCTTCTTTCGGATCAGGATTATCCAGCGTTAAAGGGGCGAGCGTGTTTCTTACGTCGTCAAGCGACGGCACGCATTCGTCCGGATATTCGATTTTAGTTTGCTGAGCAATATACTTGCTCTGAGCGTTTCCTCGCGGATGGAGGAATTTTGGCTGTTGCGGTTGGCATCCTGCCATTACCGCGCCAAGTAACACGCTTATGACGAGTGTTTTGAGGGTTAGGTGTCGATTCATTGGATTGTCCCTGTCCGATTAAACGACTTAATTCCGAAAAGTTGAATGAAAAGTCTTAGCGGCAAAAGCCGAGGTATGCTTTTTTCAACTTGCAAGCATACGATAGTGTTTTTTTAAACAAGTGTAAACGGCAAAATAGACAAATTCTATCTGTCCGTTAATTACGTTATCGTCCCTACATTCGGACTCTTTATTAGAAACTGAAATTTTTTAACTTTTTCTTCAGATTTTCTCAAGTTGAACGAAAAACACGAATCTTGAGTTTATTTGAGCGGAATGTGAAAAGTAAAACATTCGTAGAATAGAGAAGATGGAAGGCGTAGGAGCTTTAGTAAAAGAGAAAGAAAAGGGCGGCGATAGTTTGAGCGCTTAATGAACAAGGGAAGACGCCCTAACGCGAGAGCGTCAAGGCGTCTTCTTATACTGCCGCGAAACTGAACGAGTATCAGTTGTAATAGTTCATGTGGTTTTGGCACGGAACGACGTTGGAATCCGGAATCTCACGAACCCAAATGTTGCGGAATTTGGTCGTGTTGTTGTGATCCTGGATAGAGATCGGTTCGCGATCGGCGTGCGGCTGGTACTGCGGGGTGCGATGGAAGAAGGTGTCGCCCTTGATAGCCCAGTGATTCTGAACGACGCAGCCGTTGAGCAGAACGGTGATGTACGCGGGACGAATGACTTCGGCGACAAATTCGTTGCCGTTTTCATCTTTTTCCGTACGCAGAATCGGACGGGTGAAGATGATATCGTAGGTTTGCCATTCGGTCGGTTTCTTAACGCAGTTCACGTACGGCGGGAACTGCTTGTAGATCGAACCGCACTGACCTTCAAAATACGTGGGATTTTCGTAGGAATCAAGAACCTGGAGTTCATAGTGATTCATGAGGAAAATACCGCTGTTTCCGCGGCCTTGACCCGTGGCGTTGGGATCCGTGACGGGCGGGCAGGCGAATTCGACGTGAAGCTGGCAGCTGCCGAACTTTTTCTTCGTAAAGATCGATCCGGAATGCGGCTTGCAGGTCAGGACGCCGTCGGCGACGTCCCAGTCTCCTCCTTCCCATTCGTCCAGATTGGAGCCGTCAAAGAGGATGATTGCGTCAGACGGCGCGTCGCGCGGGGTTTCGCCGGGAGTAACGATAGGCGGTTCCGCCCAGTCGATTCCCATACGGAAATCGCCGCCACGGAATTCGTGATCGTCTTGTGCGGAAACGAAGGAAGCATAAGAGGCGACGCAGAGGCCGACCAAAGCGACCGTGAGAAAACGTTTCATAAGTAAATTCTCCAAATTATAAGGGTGTGCGTTGTGTAGACGCGTGGAGGAATCGTCGCATTGAGCCGCGTGGACCGTTCTAAGATCGGTTCGCTATCGAGAGAAGGCGAAGAGCAAACGGCGTCGGCTGAACGACTAACGAGTATTATTATTTCTGTTTTCAACTGAAAATCAAGCGCCTATTCCACATTTTCATTTACTTGTTGGATTGTGTGGGGTTGTACATGCAATGGGTTGGTAACTTATTGGTATTATAAAAGATGTGTTTTATTGTTTGGGAATTTTACTTCAGAGTTGCGAACAGAGTGAGAAAAATGTCGATCTTCCTTTAATATTACGGGTAACATTATTGACTGTACTTTTATCATTTTCTCAAGCGCCCAGCGCTAAAAACGCGCAAGCGAATCATTTTCTTTTGAATAACCTCGGCGCCGGCCCTGACGATATTCCTTGAAAGAATCTTAAAGCATTTTTTTTCGTCGCCAATCGCGTTTATTTCTTTGATCGGCGTTATGCGGCTGAAGAACCGAACCGGAAATTTCTTATAAAATTTGAAATTTTTCTTATGAATTTCTTGACTTTGATATTAATCCTTGTTAAAAACAATTCACGAGTTGAGAACAGCTCGTTTCTCTTTTTTGAGAGGACGTTTGTTTTTTACGTTCGCGCGCGGACGTTGTATTTCTTTATCTTTCGAGACTTGACGCGAATTTATTTCGGCAGTCTCGTATTTTGAAACGACCGCATGATCGTTTCTCCGTTATACGCAAAGGTAAATACGCTGGATATGCGATAGATTCGTCACTGTTCGCCCCAAAGAGCCCTGTTATGATTTCCTTTCGCAACGCTTCGGTTTTACAAAAACTGTTTGGCGCTCGCAAAGTCCGCGCCTCGCGGAATAATGCGATTGAAAGTCGTCTTTTGCGTATGGAGACGTTGGAAGAACGTAATCTTCTGACGGCGTCGGCGGGCGTTGCGGCGCTCGACGCGGTTTCCTACGAGGGCTCGACCTCTGACGTTGGAATCTGGCGAATCGAGCGCGCGGAGTCGGCGCCGGACGCGCTTCCCGTCTCGTTTAAGCTTTCTGGAACGGCTGCTTGGAGCGTTGATTATCTTCTTTATAACGTAACGACGTCGAGCTATGTAACGCCGACGTCGGTCTATAATCAAGAGCTCGGCGAGTACGAGACAATCGGCTCGGCGACGATTCCGGCGGGTTCGACGTCGGTCGAATTGGAATTGCAGGCGCTTTCCGACGCGCTGCAGGAGACGCGTGAAAGCGCGGCGTTAACGCTTCTTGAATCGAACGATTACGACGTATCGGGC
>CADACS010000118.1 GCA_902786505.1 uncultured Planctomycetota bacterium
GTGATGGTTGCCAACGTGCGCCGTGCCCGCGTCTTTGCCGAAGTCGTAGCCAGCAAGGAAGTCGGAATCGAAATCCCAAGCGAAAACGGATCGTGAAACTTTATCGTGATTCTTCCAGAAACTGATATCGACGCCGTTGTCGATCGGCCATTCTGAAAACGATGTTTTCGAGTGGCCTGTCCCGAATTGGACGTTAGGCGGGAAAATAACTTGATAGTTCTCGTTGCAATGGACCGAGACGTTTGCCCAGCTGAGCATTGACTGAATAAAGGGGGAACGGTTTTCAACCGTGACTTCCGCTTCGACAAGCGATTGGCCGGGATAGATTTTCATCGCAACGTTCCACTTCATTCGGTGGCGGATTTCCGTTTCGCCTACGTAAACGGTCTTGGAGCCGTCAGGATTTTCCGCTGTTCCCCAATCGATTGACATGAGCGAAGACGGCCGGTGATGATGAGGAATATTCCACTCGACTCCGCCGGAAATCCATGCGCCCAGCATGCCGATGAGCGCAGGTTTGACGACGTGCTGCCGGTAGAAAAACTCGTAACCGTTTGTTTTATCTGTCGCCTGAAAGATTCTGCCGCCGAGGTCTGGCGCGATTCCCAATTTAACATATTCGTTTTCCAGATAGAGGATACGGTACCGTTCGTCTTGCTTTTCGTCGCTTAGAATATCGCGCATCGCATAAGGATAGACGCGTCCCTGCGCCCCCTGATAGACGCGTCCTGTGTAGAAGATAGGGTTCTTATCGGCGAGCCCGAACGGGTACGTAGGAACGGTTTCAATCTTCTCTGTGAGACTTACCGGCTCCTGACCCTCCGCCGACAAGCTCAGGAACGGCAAGGCAAGACAAACAAAGAAGAATACGGACGCTGCGAGGGCGTTTTTGGAAAGGAGCGGGGAAGTCATTGGAGTATCCTATATTTCAAAAAGTTGAATTCAAAAAACATACGGCGTTACTTAGCCATTCTATCTTTCCGACGTTTGAAAGTCAAGCTGCAGGCGTTTACGGAGATTAAGTCTTGTACCGCGCTGTACGCCGGATATAATTCTGACGACGGTCATGAGACTTTAGTACGTATCGAGACGTTGTGAGACGGAGAACGCGTCATGTCGAAATTTGCGGTAATTCTTGCGGCGGCGGGCAAGAGCAGCCGGTTTAACGCGAAATCTAATCCGTTTGCCGGAGGATTGCGTACGAAACCTTTTGTCGCGCTTAATGGACGCGCCGTATGGCTTTATAGCGCGGAACGGTTCGCTCTGCGCAAAGACGTAGCCGAGATTGTTCTCGTTGTATCGCCGGAAGATCGCCGGGAAGTTGAAGATCGATACGCTATGGAAATCCTTCTGAACCGCGTTAAGGTCGTCGAAGGGGGCGCAGAACGGTATCTTTCAGTTCAGAACGCGCTTGCCGCCGTATCGCCCGACGTCGACTATGTCGCTGTTCACGACGCCGCACGCCCCTGTATAACCGACGGTGAAATTGAACGTGTTTTTTCGGAGGCGCTTCGGACCGGCGCGGCAATACTGGCGACCCCGATCGTAGGCTCGATTAAACGTTCCCAGCGAGTCGACGGAGACCGAACCGTCGTTTCTTCTTCCGTACCGCGCGAAAATCTATGGGAAGCGCAAACGCCGCAAGTATTTGAGAAGAACTTGCTGACGAGCGCTTATCGTGAACGCGCCGCAGAGGCTCGTCCGACAGACGACTGCGAGTTGATTCAGGCGCTGGGAAGAAACGTCTCTATTGTCCCCGGTTCCCGTTTTAATATTAAAATAACGACTGGCGAAGATCTTACGATTGCCGAACATTATATGGATATCGTATCAAAGAATAATCTGAAAGCAGGACTGTTTTTCTGAGGATCCCTATGCTGTCGAATCGGATTGGCGTTGCGATTGCCGCGTTTGCGTTTATACTGGCGTCTGACGTGTGTTTGGCTCAGCAGAGTACGAGTTCAGCCGCTCGAGGCGAGAATTCGCGTTCTGACTCCGTCTCGTCCGGTAAAGTAAAATCGCCGAGCTATCTTGCTCTTGAACGCGCGTTACGAAAGAAATATCCGCAAATTAACGACGGTTTAACGACCTCGCGGGAGTATTTGAAGAGGCTCCCTGCCCATTGGGGCGGACTTGAACTAACTGAGCGTCAGACAAAGAATCTGTATTCAATTCAGAAAGAATATTTTGACGAGATTTCGATGTTAGAAGCGCGTATAGCTCGATTGGAATCAGAACGCTACGCGCGTATGCGCGCCATTCTAACCGACGAGCAGCGCGCAACGTTAGACGATATAATCAAAAACGGCGGAACTGGCCGCCAAGCGAAGAAAAGCCCGTCGAAAAAGGAAACGGGCGGAGATAAGAACACTAAAAACGAGAAAATAAAGAAGTAACGAACGTTACCGTCGGCGTCCGTTCAAGGTCAATCCGCGAGTTAATACAGACTTTGCGCGAAGGAATGGGGAATGAAATATCTGCGTCAAATAGGCGTTATTTTACTTGTTTCGTTTATTGCGGAGCTTGTTCGCCTTCTTATACCCGCGCCAATACCCGCCAGTATTTACGGGCTGATAATCTTATTTCTCTGCTTGCAATTTCGTATTGTTAAACTGGAATCCATAGAAGAGACCGGCAATTTCCTTTTGGCGATTATGCCCCTTTTGTTTGTCCCGCCTACCGTTGGACTTATCGATAAATGGCAAAGTCTGAGAAGTATCGCCGCGCCCGCGGTTCTGCTTATTATTTTTGGTACGCTCGCGACGATGGTTGCGACAGGCGCCGCGGCGCAGTTCTTTCTGCGGCGTCAAGACAGGGGGAATCGGTAATGGACGCATGGAGAGAAACCGTCGGCGACGCTTTAAGCGCGAACGTCTATTTTGGCGCCGTTGCGAGTATATTCTGTTACGGAATCGGAGTTTATTTGCAGAAACGATACCGCTTCATTCTATTCAATCCGATTCTGATAGGGATTATTCTCGTCGTCGTTCTGCTTAAAGTATTTCGAATCGATTTTGCGAGCTACGACGAAGGCGCGTCCCATTTAAATTACCTGCTCACCCCGGCGACCGTCGCGCTTGCGATTCCGCTCTATAAGCAATTTGAAGCGCTCAAAAAGAACTGGAAGGTTACGCTTGCGTCGATTTGCGTTGGAGTCTTGGCGAATTGCGCCGTCGTCTATATTACGGCCAAATTATTTGATTTAGAACGAGTTTACTACGTAACTTGCCTGACGAAATCAATCACGACCGCCATAGGCATGGGCGTCACGGAAGAGCTTGGCGGCGACGTAACAATCGCCGTCGTTATGATTATTCTTTCCGGTATTTGCGGCGCGGTTTTCGGCGAGAAAACGCTCAAACTTTTTCACGTGACGGATCCTATGGCGCAGGGACTTGCGATAGGGACCGCCTCGCACGCCATTGGAACGTCGAAGGCGCTGGAAATGGGCGAGACGGTTGGCGCGTCGAGCGGGCTCGCGATTGTCGTTACGGGCGTCCTTACGGTTGTCCTTGCGCCATTCTTTGCCGGACTAATTGGCTGAGTTGGTTTTAGACTCCCAATAATAACGCCGGGCAATTCGACTTTCAAATTGCCCGGCGTTTTTTTGGAGTCGTAAGGAGTTAGAATCCGTTACTTCCAGACGCTTGACATCGGCCAAACGTGAATTGAATCGACGCAGTCTTTGGAAACCTTAACGATAGGCGCGTCGTTTTCGTCCGCCGGGACAAAGCACTTCGCTATTTGCGTATGCCCGCCGTTGGCGAAAATTTCCAGCGACATGCGATCTAACACAAGCCTCAGCGTTATCTTGGAGTCGAAAACGGCGAGAGGAGCGACGACGTCCCCATACGTCATGGTTTTCGCTTTAAAATCCAGTTCAAGCTTCTGTCCGCGCAGTTCGAAAACGATCTTCTCCGAGTCGCCGGGCGTTACGGTCGCCTCGACGTCGAGCAGATCGCGTTCCGCGGCGTCGGCGTCGTAAACGACGGATCCGTCGACGGCCTTTTTCGTCAATTTGATTTCGTCGCCGCGCAGACTCGCAACTTCAACTACCGGGTAAGTATAGAGCCGCACTCCGTCGGGCGTAGAACGCAGCGTAAGTTCGCGCGGGACGGTAAACTGCTGATTGAACGGCATGTCCGGATAAGTTCCCCCGTTCATCCAAGAGAACTGAATACGCCGGCCTGGCGTGTCTGAATACGTTTGCGCGGCATAGTCGTTTCCACCCCATTTTGCGTCGAGCGGTTCGGTGAGTCTCTTAAACGTGACGCCGTCAAACTCTCCGAGGAGATACTTCCCGTTGCCGCCCCAGAAGACCCAGAGCGTTTTCTCTTTATCGCCGTCTACCGGAAGTTCAAAGATATCGGGACATTCCGAACAGCCGAGCTTTTCGATTAAGCAGAGCTGTTTCCACGATTTCAGGTCTTTTGATCCGAAGAGCGCGTAGTCTTCGCCGTCGAGATAGAGCGCCGTGACCCATTGGTCTGTCTTTTCATGCCAGAAAATCTTCGGGTCGCGGTTTCCGCCTATCATGTGCGGGAGCGTCGGATTGCCGGGGTATTTAATGAGCGTTTTGCCTTCGTCCAGTGAATACGCGAGGCATTGCGACGCGGGCTCGCCGTAACGCATGCTCGGCCCGTTCTGAGTGAACATAAAGACAAGAGGCGCCGGCCCGTTCGGATCCGTTTGGAATCCGGTCGTATTATTGACGTCGACGGCGCCGCTGCCGGAAAAGACCGTGCCAAGTCTGTCGGGATAGAGAACGTCGCCAAGTTCCGTCCAATGAAGGAGATCCGGACTCGTAGCGTGCCCCCAGGTCATATTTCCCCAACTTGTCGCGAAAGGATTATGCTGGAAGAAGAGATGATATTTTCCTTTGTAATAAACGAGCCCGTTGGGGTCGTTTGTCCAACCGATCTGCGGCGAAAAATGGAACTGCGGACGGTATTTCTCATCATAAGCGGATTTGCCGCCAAAGAGTTGGTCGGAGAAGGAGAGCGGGGTATATTGTTCTTCCGGCTCAGCCTTTTCCACGATAAATTTCATGTCTTTACCGACCCAGTCGCCAAGGTCGACGCATGCTACGAAATCAGCGGACGTCAGCTCGTCTCCTTCGTGCGCGAGACGCGCTTCGAATTCACGTTCCGTCTTTCCGTTAATCTCGATACGAACCCAAAGCTGCGGATTTCTTTGATTGATCTGGAAGAGGAGATAGCGTTTTTCAATTTTGATTTCACGTTCGTTGGCGATTCCAGCGCGTTTCTTATCGCTGAACATAATCTCGTCGACGTTAATGTGGCCCCAACCGCCCGTTTCCGTATCGACGATTTGGAATCGCGCTTTTTTTCCAACGAGGTCGGATACGTCCCAAGAGTTCCAGTCGAGCGCTTCGCTTCCGCCCGGCGCCGTATTGGGACCGCGCGCGTCACGAACAACCTTTCCGTCTACGACGAGCTCAAATCGCGTGCCGGCGTGTCCGCCGCCGCCAATAAGGAAATTCACGTACGGCTTAGTGATTTCGACTTCAGGCGAAGTCAATTTGCCCGTCGTGCCGTCGCCTTTATAGTACGAGTTGACAAGTCCGGCGCCGCGGAATCCGGACACCTGCATCTGTCCTTCCAAAGTTCCTTTTGCGGGACTAGGTCCGAACGCTTCGCCTTCGACGGTCCACGCGCCGTAATCGGAACCGTCGAAGTTCGCGACGACGTCGTCGTCTGTGAGAGCGTATGCGTGAGACGCTAAGCCCGCGCATAATGCGCAGAGGACGCCAAGCGTCGCCGATATTCTGGTGGTATGTCGCATAAAAATCCCTTTACGTCTGAAATGGAACGGCTCTGGCGATTTGCGAGCCAGCGTCTTTCCAGTATATCGGAACGAAGCGCTCTTTTCAAGTTTGGCGCGCGATTCATTCCAATTCGGCCAATAGAGAGAAACACGCGAACATTACAAGGCGGCGCGTTCGCTTTTCGCAAAAGGCGTTGATTTCTGTCTGATATTAGCTAGAATCGGAACAAAGCGGGACGTTTAAAAACAGTTAATCAGGAATTTTGGGCCCGCTGCAACGTAAGATAATTTACGCGTTAGACGACAGGGGGCGTCGCTCAGATGTGCGTTATAAAAGTAAAGAACGCGTCGTACGACCGTTACGAAGAATTGATTATGCGCAGGGAGGAGCTGAAGAAGGAATGTCTTTTTTGGTCCAATGAATATACTCGCGTTTTTGGGGAGTTGGTCGTTGCTGTTTTCAAGGAGAAACTCCTGTGCGCTAAGAAGAAAAAAGCAATTGAATATTGTCAGGCCTCGCTCAATAAAGTTCAGAGAATTGACGCCGAGACCGTTCAGGATTTTGTGAACGCCGAAACGCGTAAACTTCAAGACAATTTAAAGGAACTGAAGTCCAAATATGAGAAATCCCAGAACCGGAAAAGTATGACGGGCGCAGATTCCGCTAAATTAAAGAAACTGTTTTATAAGATTGCGAAATTGATTCATCCCGATATCAATCCTGAGGTGAAACATTCTGAGGAACTACAGAACCTATGGAATTTAGCGGCGCTGAATTATCAGCAGGGCAAATTAAAAGAACTTGAAGAGATCGAACTTCTGGTAGGTAAAGCGTTGAAAAAACTGGACGGAGACGTCATAGAGGTCAGTATTCCCGATATCGACGCCAGAATCGAGGCTCTTGAATCTGAAATCACGGAAATTTTAACAACCAATCCATATATGTATCGAATTCTGCTTTCCGATCCCGATCTGGTCGAACAGAAAAAAGAGCAGATGCGGCAGGAACTTAAATCGTATAAAGACCATGGGATTCAGTTAGATAAAATTCTAATGGATTATTTGCCCGGAGGAGAACTGATAAGATGGTCGACGACCTGATAAAACATGACTCAAACTTAGTTTCTGTCATTCAGAATACCGAGTTTAGCGAATTCGTTAAACCGATGATTCGCGAGATTCGCCTCTTCGATTCCTTTATTGCCGGCACGACTCATCTAGTAGACAAATCGCCGCTGGAGACGGTCGCCGTAGGGGACGAACTGACAATGCAGCGAGAAGACAATCCGCACGACAGACACGCCATAATGATTCTAAATTCCGAAAAGAAAAAACTTGGTTACGTGCCTAAAAAGGATAATCTTGTTTTCGCGCGCCTCATGGACGCCGGAAAGATTCTCAAAGCGAAAATTACAAAAATCGAAGAACGTCGAAAGTTTAAATTTATACGCCTCGAAATATTTCTTGTCGATTTGTAACGACCTTAATTTATTAACAGCATTTGCGTCAAAATGTTACAAAATTTTATCTTAACATTAGGAAAGCGCCGTATGGTGGCGAGCGTCAGTCGCTCTTTCTTTCGGCGCTTTTGAAATCTTTGGGGTCTTCAGCCCTTTCTTCCTTTAGACAGTTGGCTCAAAGTCTACGCAAAAATCATTCGTTCTCAATTCCCACGTCGACAATAGGGTTTACTCCGCGCGAAACGGTGAATTTCCCGAACATGAAGTCGGAGAGCAGATGACGGCTCATGATCGATCGAATAGCGGGATATGGAGACGTGGACGCATAGAGAACGTATTGCTCTTGTCCGAGTTTGATTTTTCGGCCGACGGCGGCGTCTTCGTCGACGGGTTCCATTTTTTCGCCGACCGTTAGAGGGCGCCATGTGCAGGGCCTTGCCGCGCGTCGCGCGTTTAAGTCGACGAGCAGGCCCGCCGTGAGAGACTTGCCTTGACGTACCGCCGTGAATTCCAACGAGTTTGGCTTGATTACGAGATCGCCGCAAGTCTTGTCGGCGCGCCATTCTGGCAGAGTTAGAGGGAAAATGCGGGCGATAACCTGCTCCGGCTTCGACTTGCCTTTATAGGCCGCGATTTCCGCCAGAATTCTTTCTTCCTCAGAGATATTCTTTTTCGGAACGGCCGCTTGGGCTCTGAATTCTGTTTTGACGCTTGTCGTTCCGACAGTTATTTCACGCGACTCGGCGTTTTGAAGGAGCGTAAGGGCAGAGACAATCGGGAGAGCGCTTTTGTAACGCCACGTCGGCATGTTTTCCCGGTCGGAGTCTGAACCGTCGATTTCGTCGAAAATTAAAAGAAGCGCTTCGTTATAGGCAAATAGGAACCTGCGCGAGAAACGCCGCCCGTCTTCGAAAGCGACGGTTCGCTCAACATATGCGTAAGAGTCGTCGAATTCTTCGCATGCCGTCGTCCATTCGCCCGAGGTCAGAATCGGTCGGCCGTCGACGGTAATTTCCGTCGTCCACTTGCCTTCGAGAAGAGGATCGCCGTCTTTGGAGAAGTCGACGTTCAGGGCCAGGGCGTCTTTTCCGGCCCGACCGGACTTTGACGGGAACTCGAGATAGCATTCGGCGCCTTTGCCGTCGCCGCCCGGCGTGTCGGTCAGTAGAAGAAAATCGCCTTTGGCGGTCGCGACGGAACGTAGTTCGCCCTCGGGCGCGTCTGCGGCCAGCGCGATGAGAGCTCGGATTCTCATGGGAATTTTCGATTTTGAAGCAGACATAACGACTCTTTTGATTTAGGGCAAGGCGCAAGGGAATCTCACGCGGCGACTCTATTTTAATCTCGTTTAAACGCCTGAAAATAGGAGCCGACGGAAAATATTGGCGCTTGCGGGGCAAGGCGTCGGGCGCTATATTAACGCGTAACGGTTCGCGCGCGGATTCGCCTGCAGTCGAAACCCGGCGTTCATCTTCCAATTAACCCAGCTATTTGCGGAACGACCTTATAATGAATCGCGAAAAAAGCCGACAGATTTGTGTTCGGGTTTTCGCTCATTCCAGAGAAGGAAATACGCCTGAAATTTGATGATGGCGCGGAAAAATGGCGCGGAAACCGCCGTTTTTGCCG
>CADACS010000119.1 GCA_902786505.1 uncultured Planctomycetota bacterium
TCGCTATGGCTCAGCCGAGACAAAATCGTTCTTAGCAGCACCTTATTGTGTGAAGCTATTCCGTCGCCGTTGGTATGTGCTCGTTAAACTTGACAAACCGAGACGAGAGATTCGCCCCAATTCAGAAAAGGCCAGTTTGGTCAAAGAGGAAGAGGAATCGATTCCAATGAAAAAGACAATGAAAATAAGCGGAATGATGTGCGGTCACTGTGAAGCGCGCGTTAAGAAGACCTTGGAAGCGATTCCATTTGTCGAGAGCGCGCAGGTTGATCATACGAAAGGGCTCGCGGTCGTAGAGCTTAAAGACGCGCCCAAGGACGCCGACGAAATTCTGAAAGAGAGCGTCGTCGCACAAGGATACGAAGTCACAGAAGTAGCGTGATTAAAAGGGCGAGAAGGGCGCCGCTCGCAGCGCGGCGCCGAGTCAATAGGAAGATCAACGGAAAGTTTTCGAAAAAATTCTTTTGAGGCCAAGCCGCAGCATAATCGTCACAGCTTTGATCGCTTCTTTACGGTTTATTTTGGAAACGCCCATACGCCTGTCAATAAACACAATGGGTATTTCGGAAAAAACAGCTCCGACGAGCCTCAAACGATAGAGCGTCTCTTCGAAAAAAGAGTATCCTGTTGAAACAAAATCGTCGAAATTCAGTTTACGTAAGACGCTGACTCGATAGCAGCGAAAAGCGCCGCTGTTATCGCGCGTCTTTAATCCGAGCGTTATTCTGGCAAACGCGTTAACACACCGACTCATCAGCCTCCGTTTCAAGGGCCAGTCGGGCGTCGCGCCTCCTAGAACATACCGAGAGCCGATAACGACGTCGGCTTCCGCGTTTTTCTGATTCAGTCGGGCAATGAGCCGCGGCGCGTCTTCAGCTGGATGACTGAAGTCGGCGTCCATATTCACAACCGCATCGTAATCATGTTCAATTGCATATTTTAACGCGCAAATAACGGCGGAACCTAATCCCCGTTCGTTCTGTCTCACGAGCGCTTTGACACGCGAATCGCGCTCGCCGGCCTTCTTGGCCCAAGCGCCGGTTCCGTCGGGAGAATTATCGTCGACGATGAGAACGTCCGCGTCGGGTAAAAGCGATAAAAGCCGGTCCGTTAATCTGGGGACATTGTCTATTTCGTTATAAGTTGCAACAGCTACGAGAATCTTTTCACGGCGTTTTTCCGTCTCCCCGTCGACGCAACCTCTCTCAATAGAAGGATAGCTCATCTCTCCGCTCATTCTATATCTTCGGAAAACCGTCCCCGTTTAGCGCGCTTCTTTAATGTTAACGTGTGTTTTTTCGGGATGGGGCGAACCGTCTTGACGGACTTGTTCGTAGATTTCCTTCATGAAAGTCTTGTATTCTTCATCCAGTTGTTTGAAAGACTTGCCGGTCAGTTTGACAATTAGATCCGGCGTGTCCGTTCCTTGATAAACTCCATAGAGGTATCGAACAAAAGCGTTGCAATAGGCTCCGTCGTTATAAAACATGAAGAAAAACGCAAGTCCGGCCGCTTGGGAATAAAGAAGATTGAGATCCTCATAAGCTTGAAATTCCGTTCGCGACATTCCAATAAACCGTTCTAGAGGAATGTATTCGTTGTCGACAAAGAGAGAAGTCAGCGCGTCCTCGATTCTAAAGACGCCTTTAAAACCTCCCATCGCAGCTTTATTCTTCGCACGGTCGAGCGTAAACGTCTCAGCCGTAATCGCAATTCCTTCCACGGCCCAAAAGTTTGCGTAACGCGCCAATTTTGAATAGTCGGACTTTCCACGCGCGCTATTGGGAATATTACATTCGTTAAACAGTTGGTGCGTCGCTTCATGCGCCAGCATCGGCATTAGATCAAAAGCGTCGTCGACACTTTTGGGATCAGGTTCGTACACAAAGATGCAACGAAGGGACGGGAAGTACCCGCCAACGCTTTGAACCGCGTTCGGGTCGTGTTTTTTCAATTCGCGCACGTATTCCGCGCGATTACGATACAGAATCACCTGATGCCGTTTCGAAACAATCGCGTCGTTGGAATAGAGCCGCGCCGTCCACTGATTCTCATTTGCGACAAAAGGATAAAACAAACGTATCCACGCGTCATAATAACTTTCGAGGTAACGTCCGATTTCAACGCCGCGTTCCAACGACACGCGCGAGAGAATGGAAAAATGTTCCGTTTCGATTCGCCAGCCGGAAGCGCTCGCAACGATTTTTTTCTCTTCCTCCTCACGGGTAATCCACTGATTGCGATAAAACCTTTTTCCTTTGCGATACTCCTCAACCTGATCTTTGAGCAGCCAACCAAATTGGGGATCGTCTACGTATCCTTTTTCAATTCTCCTGATTTCCCACTGTGAGCGCCATTCCCCCTCGTAAAGAGAAAACCCCATAAACTGGCGCGCGCGTTTATGGTCCGGGTTAATGTATAGCGTCTGTAAAACGCACGCGACAATTTCGTATCCGCGTTTGCGCGCGCCCAGACGTTCGGCGACGGCAAAAGTCTCATTCGAATATTTTTCACGCAAGCGTCTCAGGGCGGCATACCAACTCTGCTGTTCTTTTGTCGCGTCGCTGGGTAATTTGGCCTCAAGCGGCTTTGATGAGAGAAGAGAAACGTCGAAAAAATACGGCTGTTTTTTGTAGATGAGCGACCGGGTAACTTTCGCTTCCAAGGTCATGCCGCGCTCGTCGCATTTTGAAGCTAAATTCTCAAGTTTTTGCTGATATTCGGCGAATATCTCCGCGCTGGAACGAAGTTCCGAGGTTTTCGTGGAAGAGTCTTCCGACGAACCGTCAGAAGACTGAACGGCCGGCCGATCGCCGTCAGGTTCAGTTTTAGAATTTTGAGCGTAAACAAGGGGAACAAGAACCGCCGAAACGAGAAAGACAAGGACGAGAAAAGCAGGATATCTTTTTGACATTTTACAATTCGACGTCTGTTCTAAGAACACCCGTAATCTACGGTAAAAACGCGCCGCATACGACTAAGCCGAATGCGGCGCGAAAAAGCAAACCGAACGTATTATAAGTAAAACGTTCAAAAAACGCAATACTTACCAAGCGCCGTCAATCGTTCGTCTCAGAATTACTTCCTTCTGATCAGTTTATAAGAGAACGCTTTCGCCGAGTCGACGTCGACAGTCACGGTTCCGTTTTCGGCGTTAACGGAAGAACGGTTCAGTTCCTTGCCAGAGCGATCGCGTTCAATCACGTCGAAGACGCCGTCGTCCTTAAAAGCGAACGTTTTCAGAACGACTGTAAACGGAGGTTCCTCCGGCAACGGAGTGATAACCGCCGCCTGTTCAGAACCTTGCAACGTTTCAAGCCGGAAGGCGCCCAGCGTTTCGCAGACGCCAAAATCGGTAGGCTTCCGATTAGCGACAAGACGCCGGTCGACGTCGGATTCCATTTCAACCGGTTCAAATATAATCTTTCGCTTGCCGTCGCTTACGTCGACTATAACGGAACCGAGCCGGTAGCGGGAATCGGAGGTTCCCGAACCTAAAAGCTGAAGTCGACGGCCCGTTTTCGTATCATAAAGTCCGCAAAGAAGATTATAATAACCGGCGGGCAGATCTTCCGGCAGTTGAACCGTAACTTTATCGCCAAACAGTTTCGCTTCTCGACCGTTCCACGTATCGCTTGGTTTGTTAGGCGCTTGCAACGGCAAAACATGCAGTTCGGGCTTATCGTTCCACCACGTCTGCGGCCGTTCCAGATGAAGGAAAGGCGTATACGGCTTATCCGTAGGCTGCAACGCGTCCCAAACGAGATCGCCCTCCAATGAATTCCCGTCTAAAATACGAACGTTTTCGTAAGTCGGTCGAATCGGAATTACCTGATGCGAAACCTTTTGTCTTCCATTGACAAAGAAGGAATCGCCGTCGACACGAAGTTCGGCAATCTGCCCTCCAGTTCGCACGACGCCGCCGTATGATTTACCGTCGGCGCCGACAGTCCAGAATCCGAATCTAGGGAGCGTTATCGGGGCGGGAAAACCGTCGGGGACGTCAGAGTCTAAGGTCCAGTCGTCGACGCCGCGGTTGACATAGACGACGTCGCCGGTCGACCAAGTTATCTTCTGACGGTGAATATTGTTGTCGACAAACTCAAAAACAGTCAGTTCCGCCAACGCAAGCGACCGCGCCAGATTCTGCAACAGCCAGTATTTGCGAACGGTTCCGCGAATCGACATACTCAAGTCGGCCATGACGGCGTGTCCCGTCAGAACTTCCGAGGAAACGTAGTCGTCGCTTTCAATTCCTCGCAACGCCCTAGAAAGCCCGCCTTGATAGCGATCGCTGTATCCGACGCCATGCAGACTAAACCGTTTATGATTAACCGCGTCGAACCACGGCACATATTCGCAATCGGCGGCGTCAATTACGGTCGAATAATTCTCCTGCGTAGGCGTAACGCGGCGTAAAATTGCGTCTGCGCCGTCGAGATGGCCTATGAGCGCGTCGTTGCCGGATTCGCTGATCGTAATCGCGTTATTATTAAATTTCTCGTGAACTAAATCGAAATATTTATTCCACGCGTCAAGCGTTTCCGCACGCGAATGGAATTTTCCAGTTCGATCATAGAAATCCATAATATGAATTGAAGAAAAGACGTCGGTAAAGTAGGCCGTCTGCATTAGATCTTTACTGACAAGATTCAAATTCCGTTCGGCGTAGGGACGAATTTTCGTCGGATTGAAGCGATAACTTTGAGCATTGGGGCCAGGATTGTACCATGCCTTCTGAGGCAGTCCGTCCGGGTTAAAAATAACGTCGTCGTAATTGAAACCGTCCGCGTCCGGGTAGAAATCGATGTAGTTGTCGTGCAAACCGAACGGAATTCCAACTTCGTCCAAATATTTTTGCGTCTCTTTAAGCTCCGCTAACGTTCCCTGATCCTCTCTCGGCGGCCAGATATCCGGCAAACGGTTGTCATAACCATAACGCTGCCAAACATGCTGAACCAACAGGGAATCAGTAAGTCCATAGTCGACGAAGTTCTTCATTCGTTCGAGGATCGTCGCGTACTGCCCGCCCCAGTAGTCGAAGACAAAACGCCCGGCCTTTTTAGAGACAAGAAGCGCGGGCTTTTTGTCAAAACCGGGCGCATATTTAATCGCGCAGTCAAGCGCGCCTTTATCGCTAACGCGAAGGGTTAGTCTGGAGTCAGGGCAGGTCGTCAACGTATAGACGCGCAAATCGGGATTAACGATAAATTTATTCACGGGACGCGTCGTCGCCTCAAGCAATGAAACGCCGTTGTCAAAATCAAATCCTACATGACTCGTCGAGCAGCCGAAACCGTCTCCATCTTGCGTAAACGGCTTCTTAGGATCGACGATACAATGCCCGTGGCCGAAGTAGACGCGCGCGGCTTTCTCCGACATGGGTCCAAACTGAAGATTCTCAATTTCTTCGTTGTCAGCGGCGACAAATCTGAACGCAAGTCCGGCCGTCGTTTGCGAAATAAAGCAGGCTATGGCGTCGGGGGCGTCCGGAACAACCTTTACGTCGTCGAGGTCGCGCTCGGTAAAGTTTGCGTCTACGGGAAGATCGCCTATAATCTCAGAACCGCGCGAATAAGCGAATTGCCGCGCCGATTTTTCCAAGTTCGCATTTTCGACAAATTCTGTCGTCGCGTCGCAACGTGCAAGCGGACGTTCAAAACCGAGGTTGACGCCGCGATATTGAACGCGAACGCCGTCAATCTGAATGAATTTTTCCTCGGAACCGATCGTAATCCAGCCGTCGCAAACGCCGAATTTACCAAGAGAAACAACCGCAAATTGACCTTCGCCAAGATTAAAACCTCGCGATGCATAATCTAACACGACGCCCGAGCTGGGAACAGACGTTGGCGAATCGGAAACGAAAGATTTGAAGATCCGCTCGTTCTTCTCGCGCAAACTCTCGCGTTCTTCTTCGGTCGCAATCGGAGTATCCTGAGGATCCGCCATAATTGCGACGTCCCCCCAAAAGCTGCCGTCGCAAGTTGTGTCGCGCTTTGCGCCAGGATCCGTTTCAAACGTCAAAAGAATATTCTTTCCGGCGAATCCCGAAAGATCGACGTTCGCTTCGGACCACGCAGCGCCGTTGTACTGCTCGTTTAAAAGAATATCCCGTTCATTCGGCTCAGCCGCTAACGCTTTGCTTAACTCGTCTTGCGAAATATCCTCTGTCGCTTCTCCCAGTGGGGAAGCGTACACACGAAAAATGACGCCGTCGGTCGGAGGTTCCGGAGCAAAAACGTCGCGCATCGCTCGGAAGAAGCGCAACTCAATCTTCTTCGTTTCGGGAAGCGAAACGGCAAACCGCAAACCGATAACGCCCGGTCCGCCTTTATACGGAGGATGAATCGACCATGCCGCGCGATTAACGCCCCCGCGCGTCATATAACACGGGTTCATCGAACAGGCGGAATTTTCTTCCGAACCGGACCAACCGAGGCTTAGCGGGGAATAATCGCCGTCAAAGTGTTTCCAGTACGCAAAATAGTCGACAGTATTTGAACCGGTCAGTTTTAAATATGAGTTTTTCTCAAGAACAAGGGTTCTCATTCTTTCGGACGTAGGGAGAAACGTCTTGACGTCCGTCGCAAAAACGGGACGCAAATCAACGCTTTCCGAAGTTCCGTTCAGGTTGAACGTAAAAACAGCGCGAATTGGGTAGTGGGCGTCACGGTAGACGCCGCGGACAAGAAAAGGAACCGTTCCCTCGAATTTCGCCTTCGCGCCAACGGTAAATTCACGTTCAAAAGAATCTAATGGGGCGACTTCTTTTGAATCGCCGTCTAGAAGATAGACGCCGTCTATCGAAGAAAAAACAGCCCGTACCGTTACCGCGACGTCCGACGCGTTTTCTATAGTTAACGGCGCTTCGTAAACCTTTCCTTCCTCAGTAATAGGTTCTATTTCGGCAATCTCAAAGACAAGCGGCCCCCTGGCAGCCCGCCCCCCTGTAAAGGCGCTGAGAGAAGAGGCTGATCCCACGAACGTAACAGTCGTTAGGAGCGCTGTAAAGAGAATACGCGTTAAATTCTTTTTAAGTAACGACATAGTATTTTCACAATCATACAAATGGGGAAAACGGACAACTGGTTTACGCTTGTCTAGGATTTCGATTAGGCGGCAAAGCACAAAGGCAGTCAATTCTTCACAACGCCAGAGGCGACAATAAAAAGATTACTCTGTCTCCCAAAGTTTCACGTCCAAATATTCCTCGTTCCTATTTTTATAAAACGCATAAAAAACAACGGGAACATCCGGACCTAGAAAATCTTTGATCTCCCTAAATCTCTCCTCGGGAAGCGCTGTCAGGAGAGCTGAATCGGACCAAATTCCTCCGTTGTTTTCATCTTCCAGCCAGCCTGCGGCAAGCGCAAATGAAAGACGAGGTTTTACCCTTTGCCAAAGATCGCCGTCCTTTACGGCGCCTTGCAGTGCCGCAAAGGTCGGCGCGACATACAGATTGTCTTTCGCGATCTCGTCCAACAAGGCGCCCGCGCTTGTAAGCGTCGTTCCGGGCGCGCCTAAACTCGCGCCGTTTTGGCCGCTGATCCGCAGGGATACTCGAACGTCCTTTTGCTTAGCGAAATCGCAAATTTCACGCAAGGTCTTTACAACGTCGGCATGGGTCGCTTCGGAAGAATAATTATTCTCCGGCGTTCGGTGAGTCCTGAGAATAATTTCGCGAGCCCCCAAAACAGAGGCCTTTTCTATGACGGAACGAACGACGTTTACCGAAGAATTATATTCTTCGGGGTCGTTAAGAATTAAACGCAGGTCTGGAAACAGGTCAATTCCGGAAGTCAGGTCAACGATAATATTTAACTTCTGCCGTTTCAACCAGCGCGCTTCTTTTTGAATCTGTTCTACCGAACGTATGTTCAAATATTTCCAGTCGACGACGACTCCGTCCCAATGTTGAAAAAAGGTCGGTCTGGCAAGGATGGATTCCTTACTCGGCGTCGTCAACTGATCCGCTTCCCGAATCGCGAGCCAGCGCCCTTGCGGGCGTTCGGACCAAGCCGTCTTTGCAATAGGCGTCACGGTTTCATCTGAAAGGGTAACTTCAAAGATTCGTACCGCGCCGCCGGCGATCGATTGCTCAGTATTCCGGCCAAGTTCTGCGTTTTCAAATCCTTTTGGCAAAAAACCTACCGCAGCGCGTTCGCTTTCGTCGGTCTTTAATTCGCGTACGCTTTGTATTGCGCCAATTCGCGATTCGATCTTAAACGGAAGTTCGCTAAGTCCGTTGTTAAAAATCCCGACGGTATAAACATTTTCTCTTTTACGACAAACGATCGAAGCGAGATCTGAACCGACGTCAAACAGCACGTTTCGGTCAAGTTCCTCCTCGAAAACTTTACGCGCGAAATTAAGGAGCGGATACGGATTTGCGAGCGGCGCGTCGGTCTTGTTCTCTATGACGCCTGAAAAAGCGCGTCTTGAGGAAAGACCAAACGGAGACGCAATAACGACGGCGGCGCCTTTGCCGTACGGAACTTCGGCGGCAAGTACGGCGTCGCCGCAAGCCGCGACCGTTTTGGCGTCGCGGGGAAGCGCAAGCGTATAGTATTCAAAAGGGCTTGTTTCTTCTATGGGGGCGCCGTCATGCCAACTAACCGTTCCTCCGTCTAAGGAACAAAGTTCGTTCGACGCTAAGGAAATATTGAGGAAAGACCCGAATTTCTTTATCGCGTCCGCGGTCAGCGCCACGCGCCCGCCATTTTCGACGTACGCGGTTAATTTATCGCGGAGCTCGACGTCGGCGTGAATTTCATCGGCGATGAAAATT
>CADACS010000120.1 GCA_902786505.1 uncultured Planctomycetota bacterium
TTTGCTTGATTAAAACTGTAAGCAACGTCATTTATTGGCGTATTAATGTGAAAGGGCTAGTAGTGGCTGCTATGGAAAGAAAAGATATTGAAGAAAAGGTCATCAAGATCATCGCCGAGCAACTTGGACGCGACGTTGAAACGATTTCCGGCGACAGCGATATCGCCAACGACCTTGGCGCCGACTCCTTGGACGCCGCCGAACTCATCATGGCGTTCGAAGAAGAATTCGACACCAGCATTGAAGACGACAAATCGCAGAACTTTACCCGCGTCAGCGACGTTGTCGATCAGCTTTATCAGCAGCTCAACGCCTGATAGAGGGGGGAAACAGGATCTAAACGCCGTTTAGATTCCTTTTCTTTGCGTTTCTTTTTTTCCATGCGTCTTTCCGTTCTTTCGTTCGCGCGAAAGATCGGGGACGCTTGGTTGACGCTCGTCGTCTTTCTCTTGGATACTCTTAGGTCGCTATGAAAAAGCGTGTTGTCGTTACGGGAATAGGCCTCGTTTCTCCATTAGGGGACGATCCGGAAGTCGCTTGGAAGCGATTGATTGAGGGCGAGAGCGGGATTACGGAACTTGAAGATCCGGAACTTCAGGATTTTCGGTCAAAGATAGCGGGACAGTGCAAAGACTTTTCGCCGTCTCAGTACGTCGAACGAAAAGACGAAAAGAAGATTGAGCGGTTCGCTCAATTTTCCTATGTTTCGGGGATTCGCGCTGTCGAACAGTCGGGAATCGACTTTTCTAAGGAAGATCCTTTCCGTTGCGCGGTTATTGTCGGCTGCGGCGCCGGAGGGCTGGCCGAGATTGCCCGCCAAGACGCTAAACTCAGCGCGGGCGGGCCTTCGCGCGTGTCGCCTCTCACGATTCCTAAGATCATAATCAATTCGGCGAGCAGTCTTTTGGCGGTGCGGTTTGGAATACACGGCGTTTCTTACGGCGTCGCTACCGCTTGCGCGAGCGCGAATAACGCGATGATCGAAGCGTACAAACTGATACGCGACGGCGACGCCGACGTCGCGTTGACGGGTGGAACGGAAGCCGCCGTTTGCAAACTCGGTTTGGCTGGGTTCAGCGCGATGCGCGCTCTCTCGGGCCGGAACGAAACGCCAGAGAAGGCGAGCCGCCCGTTTGACGCGTATCGAGACGGATTCGTGCTCGGCGAAGGCGCCGGCATGGTCGTTTTGGAAGAGTTGGAACACGCGAAGAAGCGCGGCGCCGCTATTTTAGGCGAGTTCGCCGGCTATGGCGTAACGACCGACGCGCACCACATAACGCAGCCGGATCCGGAAGGCGTTTACGCCGGCGCGGCTATGCAGGCCGCGCTGCGGACGGCTCAGATTGCTCCGGAGCGGCTTGATTATATCAACGCGCACGGCACGGCGACGCATCTCGGCGACGCTGCGGAAGTTGCCGCGATTAAGCGCCTTTTTGGCGACGCGTCGAAATCCGTGTCGATTTCAAGTACGAAGAGCGCGATAGGGCACTTGCTCGGCGGGAGCGGAGGCGTCGAATTAATCTTTTCGCTTATGGCGATTCGCGACGGCGTTATTCCTCCGACGTTAAATTTGGAGTATCCCGACGAGGGGTTCGACCTTGACTTTACTCCGCTGGTCGCCAAGGAGAGGAAGGTTGATTGGGCCATGTCGAACAGCTTCGGGTTCGGCGGCCATAACGCGTGTGTGGTTGTTGCACGTTTTGTCGATTGAGAGTATACTAAAAAGCGGCGGGGCGTTTCTCGACAGAGGCGTCGCGTCGCTTTTGACTTTTTGCACGCACTTTTCCAGCCTGATATTCGATCGGTCGGACGTTGGACCGTTTTAAAGTCCCCCTTTGCGGCCGGCGACGCCTATCGGCTCACGTATTAGCGAAAAAAGGACCCACCTTCAATGAGTTCTACGCAGATTTTGCACATCGGTCAGTACCGATTGTTGAACGTAGTATATACGGGCCAAACCAGCCGAACCTGGCAGGCGTACGACGACCGCGCCCGGCGATATGTCGGCATTAAGACGTTGTTGCAGAGCGCGAGCCGCGACCGTTCGCAAGTCAATATGATGAAGTGGGAATACACCGTCGGTTCGAAACTGCATCACGAACGATTTGCCGAAATCTACGAGATGGGCAAGTACAATAAGATTCCGTATATCGCTATGGAATGGGTGCCCGCGCCGAACGTTAAGCAGTACATGCAGCGCCGCTACGAGAACTACTGCGTCTTCCTTCCCAAAATGCTTCCGCAGATGATCGAGGCGCTTGCGCTTCTTCACGAGTCGGGCTGGATTCATCGCGATATTAAACCCGACAACTTCCTTTTTTCGGAAGAAGGGGGCGTTAAACTTATCGACTTTGCGCTTGCTAAATCAATTAAAGGGAATCCATTAGCGAAACTGCTGGGTATCAAGAGCGTTCCGCAGGGCACGCCCAGCTACATGGCTCCCGAGCAGATTTTGGGCAAGCAGCTCGACGGCCGCGCCGATATTTACAGTCTCGGCTGCACTTTTTTTGAAATCCTGGCGTCCCGTCCGACTTATACCGGCGTAAATCAGCAGGAATTGCTGCAGAAGCATATTTCCGCGCCGATTCCGTCTATTCGCGCGCGCAATAAGAACGTTACCCCCGAGTTTGCCAGTTTACTGGCTCAAATGATGGCTAAAAAAGTTAGCGACCGGCCGAAATCGGCGCGCGACCTCTTCTTAGCGCTGCGATCGGTGCGCATCTTTACGAAAGAGCCTAAGCAGGGGGACCGCGTCGACTGATCTCCACGTTTCAAAAGAGATTCCGCCGTTCGCGCGGAACCGCCGTATTCGTTTGCGACAGACCGCCCGTCCTTTTCGACGGACGGTCTTTTTGCCGGCGCGCGCTTCTGCCGAGAACCAGATCCGTTTATACGCGTCGACAAACCTGCGAAAACGTCTGTAACGGCGCGGCTTGAACGATTTTCCGCCGGTATAGACGTCTGACGCCGCGTTTTTAGGCCTCGCGGTGCGGTTGAACGCACTCTTTGGCGCCTTAACGGTTTGTCTTTCTTTCTCTTTTTCTCTAAAAATCCGCTTTTTTTACCGTCGGAGGTCTGAAAGGGTTGACGCAATCGCCTCAAACAGTAGAATTATGCAAATCGTTTTGTCTCTTAGGAACGCCGTTTCCTAAGGAGACCGGGCGACGTCCCGTCGGTAGACGCCGCTTCGTTTTTATTACGCCGACGCATGTTCGCTCTTCGGAGCGACCTACTTTAACTGTCGCCGTTTAAACGTCGTACGGACGCGCTTCTCCGGAAGCGGTCGAAACGATGTGCCAGACAAACGACGAAGAAAGGAATTAAATGGCAACCGCCCCTCTTTCCATCAAAGCGTTGATCGAATCCGGCGTTCACTTCGGACACCGCGCCAGCCTCTGGAATCCCAAGATGCGACCTTACGTCTACGGTCGCCGCAAGCTGATCCACATTATCGACGTTCGCGAAACGGTTCGCGGAATTCTCCGCGCCCGTAAGTTCCTCAAGCAAGTTGCCGCCGAAGGCAATTTGGTCCTTTTCGTTGGAACGAAACGTCAGGCTTCTGAAACGATCGAAACGCAGGCGACCCGCTGCGGCATGCCGTTCATCGCGGAACGCTGGCTTGGCGGCACGCTGACCAACTTCGAAACGATTCGCAGCCGTCTGCGCCGTCTTGAAGAACTCGAAGCCATTATGCAGGGCGATCTTCTTTCGACTTACTCCAAGAAGATGCAGGCCGCGTTGGGACGCGAGTACCGTAAAATGTATCGCAACCTGAACGGTCTTCGCAACATGGACCGCTATCCCGCCGCGATGGTCGTCGTTGACCCGCGCAAAGAGAAGAACGCCGTCCGCGAAGCGCGCAAACTTGGCGTCGTCTCCATCGCGCTCATCGACACCGACTCGGATCCGGACGAAGTCGATCTTCCGATCCCCGGAAACGACGACTCGATTCGTTCCATCGATCTTGTCATCTCCTATCTTGCCGACGCAGTTGCCGAAGGCGCTAAGGAACGCGAGTCGAACAAGTACGACGAAGCTCCCGCCGCGGAAGCCGCCGACCCCGCCGAAGAAAAAGCGGCCGCCGACGCCGAATGAGCCGAAACGTCCGAACGTTTCAATGCGGAACGTCTCTCGGTCACTTTTTCGAGAGGCGTTCTTCGGACGCGGATCTCTGACGACGGCGCGCGTTTTTAGCAGACGTGTTCCGACGTCGATTCAAGACTTATTAGGAAACAACTACACAGACATTAGGAGATACTCATGGCTGAAATTACTGCCGCTATGGTCAAGTCGCTGCGCGACAAGACGCAGTTGCCGATGATGGAATGCAAGAAGGCTCTTCAGCAAGCTGAAGGCGACGAAGAGAAGGCTATTGAACTTCTTCGTAAATCGGGCAAGGCCAAGATGAGCGGCCGTTCCGATCGCGAAACGGGCGAAGGCCGTATCGAAGTATATCAGAACGGCGACGTTACCGCTATGATCGAAATCCAGTGCGAGTCCGCGCCGGTCGCGACGAACACGCTTTTCATTGAACTGGCGAAGAATTTGGCGAAACAGCTTGCCGAAGGTCCCGGCGCCGCGACTCCGGCTGAACTTCTCGCGCAGGGCGATCTTCAGGTTCAATTTGACGACCTCATGAATAAGATTCGCGAAGTCTTCAAGCTCGTGCGCATCCTTCGTGTTGAAGGTCCTGTTGGCACGTACGTTCACCACGACGCCAAGACGGGCGTCGTCATTGAAATCGAAGGCTCCAACGCGGACGTCGCCAACCAGATCTGCATGCAGATTTGCGCTATGAAGCCGCAAGCGGTAAGCGCCGACGATCTCGATCCTGAAATCATTAAGAAGGAACGTGAAATCGCCGAAGAGCAGACCCGCAATTCGAACTCCGGCAAGCCGGACAATATCATTGCGAAGATCGTCGACGGGCGCGTCAAGGCCGTACTCAAGGAAATCTGCCTTGTCGACCAGGCGTTCATTATGGACTCCAACAAAACCGTTGGTCAGGTCGCTAACGAAGCGGGCCTCAAGCTCAAGAAGTTTTACCGTTGGGGCGTTGGCTGCTGATATTAAGCCGACCGTCTTCAATATCTAAAACGGCCGCGGCGCCGATTTTCGCTCGGCGCCGCGGTTTTCCTTTCGGCGTTATTCTCTACCGTTCTTTCCTGTTCAAAACGCCTCGATTTCCCGACTGGGGATCGATTATGCTGAACTTGGCGCGTCGCCGTCTTTTATTTTGATTTTCTTTTTTTAGAATAAGTCTGGGATTTTGGGAGTTTCTGTTATGGCTTTGATTTCGCGATTTCAGCAGTCGTCCGCTTTTCAGCAGACGCTTGAGAAGATTAACGCGGGCGAATCCGTCGTTTGGGACGGCGCTGTCGGCAGTTCTTCCGTACTGCTTGGCGCCAGCGTCTTAGAAGAGACGAAGCGTCCTCTCTTAGCGCTTGTAACGCACGTCGGGCAGGTCGAGCGCGTCGCCGCGGATTTCGCGTTTTTCACAGACGCGCCCGTATATACGTATCCGGCTCTCAATCCACAAGCCTTTGAAAACAATAAAGAAGTCTACCTCGCCGAAGACGCCGATTTCGGCGCGCGCTTGCGTGTTTTGAAAGCGCTCGATAAAGCGTGCGCGCCAGATTCGACCGACGAATCGAAACGTTTTATCGTCGTGGCGTCGCTTCTCGCCGTTATGCAGCCGGTTCCGTCGGAATCGCAAGTTTCCGCCGATACCATTTCGCTGAAGGTCGGCGATTATTTTGACCGCGACGAGTTAATTCACTGGCTTGCCGAGGGCGGGCTGCAGGCGACGAGCGCGGTTGAGTTTCCGGGCGAATATTCCGCGCGCGGCGATATTTTAGACGTCTACGCGATCGATTGGAAAATCCCATACCGAATTGAGTTTTTCGGGGATACGATCGATTCAATTCGCTCCTTTAACGTCGTCGACCAGCGTAAAATGGAAGGGGTTGATTCTCTTGAAATATCGCGCATAGAAACGCACGGTAAGGCAGACGGCCGTTTTGTCGACCGCCTTCCTAAAGACGCCGTCGTTCTCATGAACGAAACGTCTTTGCTTATCGCGGAAACGAAGCGCATGCTCGCGGTTCGCGACGGTCAGAATAAAGCGGAAGAGCCCGCCGTTGAAGACGTAGTTAACGCGCTCTATGCCCGTCCGACCGTTCATTCGGTAACCGTCGCAAGCGGAACGGAATACGGAAATCTTGTTATTAGAGACGCGTTTAGTTCGGTAGAACGCCTGCAGGGGAACTTATCGCAAATAGAGCGCGCGTTTAACGAGACGCTTGTCGACGAAACGGTGGCGCTCGCTTGCCCTTCCGAAGCGGACGTGCGGCGTTTGCGCGAAACCTTTCAAACGACCAAACTTGGCCGCGAGAATCGCATTGAATATAAAGTCGGCTCGCTTTTAGCCGGCTTCGAATGGCGGGAAGGAAAGGTTTGTTTTATCAGTTCCGACCAGCTGTTTGGCCGCGCGGTTACGCGGCGCGCCAAGTCGAGCGAGCGTTCCGCGCAGAGCAAAACGGTCGATTCCTTCCTGGAACTGAATCCGGGCGAACTTGTCGTTCACGTAGATCACGGTTTAGCGCGTTTCCGCGGAATTGAAACGCAAAAGGACGGCGATCTGTACCTGGACAAGTTGAAGCTTGAATTTTACGGCGGAAAATACGTGTATGTTCCTATTGCAAATATAGGAAAGATACAGCGTTACGTCGGTCCCAAACCGCGTGGGGTAAAGCTGTCGAATTACGGCGGTTCCAAATGGAAAAAGCAGAAGCTGGACGCGTTTATGAGCATTTTGCAAAACGCGCAGCAACTGATTGATCTCCAGGCAAAACGTCAGTCGACGGAAGGGACGGAATTCCCGGAAGACGGTCCTTGGCAGAAGGGATTTGAATCGCTGTTTCCTTTTAGCGAGACCGAAGACCAAAAGACCGTTATTGAAGCGATTAAAAAAGATATGGAAAGTCCGCGTCCTATGGACCGGCTCTTATGCGGAGACGTCGGTTTCGGAAAGACGGAAGTTGCGCTGCGCGCCGCGTTTAAAGCGGTAGAGGCCGGATATCAGGTCGCTTTTCTGTCCCCCACGACCGTTCTCGCGGAGCAGCATTACAGGACTTTTTGCGATCGCGCGTCGAGCTTCCCGATTAACATAGCGACTCTTTCGCGTTTTTCTACTAAAAAGGAACAGAAAGCGACGATTGAAAAGCTCGAAACAGGCGAAGTCGACGTTGTGATCGGCACGCACCGCATCTTACAGAAGGACGTTCGCTTTAACAAACTCGGATTGGTCGTTATTGACGAGGAGCAGAAGTTTGGCGTTGAAGATAAAGAACGTCTTAAGCGTTTTCGCGAGACGGTCGACGTTCTTACTCTGACGGCGACGCCCATTCCCCGAACGCTCCATTACGCGCTCCTTGGCATTCGCGATATTTCAAACCTGACGACGCCGCCGGCAGATCGGCTTCCGGTCGAAACGAGAGTACTTCAGTATGATCCGGAAGTTGTGAGCAGAGCCGTTTTGCGCGAACTCAATCGCGGGGGCCAGATTTTCTTTCTTCATAACCGTGTCAGCGATATCGAGAGCGTCGCCGCGGGCTTGCGCGAGTTAATTCCCAGCGCGCGCATACGCGTAGGCCATGCGCAGATGGACGCGCTGGAACTCGAATCGATTATGCGCGATTTCGTTCTCAAGAAATTCGATATGCTCGTCTGTACGACTATTATCGAGAGCGGAATCGATATTCCTAACGCGAATACGATGTTCGTCGACCAAGCCGATAGATTCGGTCTCGCCGAACTGCACCAGTTGAGAGGGCGCGTCGGCCGCGAAAAGAAACAGGCGTACTGCTATCTAATGCTTGAACCTCGCAAAGTCCTCACTCCCGACGCCGTTAAAAGACTGCAGGCGCTCAAAGAGTACGACAAGCTGGGGGCGGGATACCAGATCGCCATGAAGGATTTAGAGATTCGCGGCGCCGGCAATATTTTGGGAGTCGAGCAGAGCGGGCATCTAGAGGCGATCGGATACGAACTCTATTGCGAATTGCTCGAAGCCGCCGTATGTATTCTGAAAAAAGAACCTCAAAAGGTATTGATTGACGTCGACGTCAATATGCCGTGTTCCGCTATTTTGCCTAAAGAGTACATTTCAGAAGACCGCACTCGAATGGATTTCTACCGTCGCTTTAATCGCGTAAAATCGGTTGAGGACATTAACGAGCTGCGCGACGAACTAATGGACCGATTCGGCCCGCTCCCGCAGGAAGCGGAGAATCTTGTTCTCTACGCTCAGATTAAACTGGCGAGTCATAAATGCCGTGTGAAAAGAGTTAAACTTATAGAATTTCAGGAATTGCGCGGTTTCTCGCCGAAATTGGAACTGTGCTTCGTCGCCCAAGACCGCATGTTCCTCATGCAGAGCCTGCTGGAAAAGCGCCATATCAACATGCAGTTCCTCGAAGGAACGAAGGGGGGCT
>CADACS010000121.1 GCA_902786505.1 uncultured Planctomycetota bacterium
TCGGCGCATGGTACTGGTTGGCCCAGAGCGCGTCGCCGACGCAGAACATGACGTTCGCGTGGCCCGTCGGGACGTTCGAGAAGTTGTTGCTCGTCTCGTTTGAATTACCGTCCGAGGGGCAAAGGTACGTTGAGATCTTCACGTTTCGCGTCCATTCCTGATCCCACACCGCCTTATTGGAACCGCTGTTCGCGTCTGCGTCGAACGCCGTGTAGACCGGGGTCTGTTCAATAAAGGGAAGCAGGAAGATACGCACGCCGGTAATGTAGTTGAGCGAGCCGGGCCAAACGCGGGTGTACGCCTTATAAGGCGCGCACAGAGGCGGACAGGTTCCGTTCACGTCGTGGTAGTTCTGAACGGCAAGCGCCACCTGCTTGAGGTTGTTCGTGCACTGCATGCGCCGCGCGGCTTCGCGCGCCGCCTGAACAGCCGGAAGGAGCAGCCCAATCAGAATGCCGATGATAGCGATCACGACCAGCAGCTCGACCAGCGTGAAGCCGTGAGATTGTTTCGAGTGTGTCATGAGAAAACCCTCTGCTAAAAAAATATGTAAATAACGGTAAGCGCCGCGCGCCGTATAGACGCGCGGTCGCACGTAAATCAAACAAAGAGACCCGTTTCACGAAAAGCGCGGCGTTACTTCTTAATGACGGTGCGTTCCGCCTTGCCGACGTCGAACTCCGGCGTCTCGTTCAACTCGACCGCCTTAACCTCGACGGAAAGAGGCGACTTCGAGCTGTTGCCGTAATCCATGCCGACGAGATTATAGACCGACTCGCCCTTCGGGGCTTCCGCAGAATCCCCCTTCATGGCCGCGGCCGATTCCTCCGCCGACATTCCTCCTTCGGATTCATATTTCGAAACGGTAACTACGAACTGACCCGCAGGAGCGCCGTCGAATCCGTACGTGTTGATCTTCGCGATTCCGTCCGCGCCGGTAAGACCGCCGCAAGGCCAGCGCATAAGCTTCGAATCGGAACTAACGAACGCGACGTGCGCGCCTTCAAGTGGCGCTCCGTCCTGAACGACCTTTACGGAGATCGGATAGAGATCGGGCAACCCTTCCGGACGCGAATCCTTCTTACACCCAACCAGCGAAGCCGCTACAACGACAAAAATTGCAAGCAACGTGAAATTTTTCATCTTAAACCCAGCCGTTCCTTTCATTTTCGACCGACGCGCTCCGTACGTTTGCGCGCCGAGCCGGCGTCTGAAGTTATAAACCGCGATTTGAAGAGTTTCTGAAAACGGTTCGACAAAAAAAGTTTTTTTTGAGAACCGCCCTGAAAAATAAATCGCTAACGTTAAAGCCAAAAAAGTGTTAGAAAACTCTCTTGACTCCAACGCACTCTATTGTAGCCGACTCTAAACGCGGCGTCAAATAAATTCCATAATAATATTTGCTTTTACTGTTTTTTCACGGCGTCCGGCCAAAACAATCGAAAGAGACTTGGCTGTTTCAAGCATAACCGGCAAATCTTATTCGTTTTATCCATACTCAATTCGCCGCCGCGCTCTTTAACGACTTTTAAATAAAAAGCCAGCTTTTATTCAGGTTTAAAATGCCGAGGCAGCGTAAAACAACGGTAAAACGGTCGGGCGCTGTTGCGCGTCGAGCTCGCGTCTGATAGAATCGAACGGGGGCGCGGGCCGCCCCGGTCGGCGCTGGCAAAGAACAAGCCCCGGCAAACGCGCTCAGTTCGCGCGCGTTCGCAGCTTCTCTTTTGCCAGTTCTTTCTGTTTTCACAACTTACTCGTTCGCAGGAGCGTTCGCTATGCGTATTCGATTAACGCCGCTAACTCTTTCTCTACTCGTCCTTTTAACCGCGTCGGCGACGGTTCTTTTCGCGGAAGAAGAAAAGGTCGGAAAACGGCCTTACGAGATGGACTGGGCCGGACGCACGGAAGAAGTCCGCGAGCCGGTCGTCGATTTTGAAAATCTCGACGGCTGGACGGTTCAAACGGTCAATTCGGTCGCGGCGTTCGAGCGCTCCCGGGAAGAGCAGATGTACGGGAAATACGTCGGCAAACTGACTTACCGCAAAGCCGACGGCGCGGAGAATCCGCAGGTGGAAATTCGGCCCGCCGAACCGATTTCTATTCCCACAAAGAAGTTCGACGCATACTCCTGCTGGATCGTCGGCAATAACTGGGCGTGGGTAAACGACCCGTCAACCCCGCGCGTTACCGTTTACGCCCTCTTTCTGGCGACGGACGGAACGGAACTTCCGTTCACGCTCGCGACGGTCGACTGGAAGGAATGGTTCCTGTGCTATAAGACGCTCACGCCCGGCGAACAGACCCGGCTCGGCCCCGACGTGAAATTCAACGGGTTCCGAATCGTCGGCGGCTCGAATACCGAAGACCGCGCGCTCTATTTCGACTCGTTCTGCGCGTTCAAAGAGGAGCGCAAGCCGCTCGATATTCCGCTGCGCGCCAAGCCGGGAATCGACCTGTTCGAAGGACAGCCGCTCGGAATCAATTCCGGCGAAGGGCGGCTCCCCTTCCCGACGACCGAAGACACGATTCTGCCCGACTCCTCGGCGAATCTGAAAACGCCCATGTTCCATTTCTACGGCGACTCGTGCGATTTCGTCTATACGGGCAAGGACGGAACTCTCGTTTACTACTATACTCCGCAAAACGGCGACTGGTCCGACGTAACGGCGCGCTGGAACGACTGCGCCGCGTTCAAGCCGTGCGCGCAAGGCGGCGTTAAGACGCTCGTCGGCAAGGACGGCGCGGAAGAAAACGTAGAAGAAGCGAAACTCGTTAAGCTGGAACAGTATAAAGACGGCGCGCGCGCGATTTGGTCCCTCAAATCGAAGAGCGCGGAAGCGAACGTCGAATACCGTTTCCATATCCAAGGCAAGAGTTTAATTATCGATACGGTCGCGCTCGGCGGGAACGTTCCGAGCGTCTCGCTCGGCCGGCTCGAAGACGTCGCGAAGCCGCGCGTCTATACCGTTCCCTACTATCTTTACGACTATGGGCGCCGGCCGGGAATCGCGGTCTTTAAGCCGCTCGATACGGGCGAAACCCTGTTCGCGTCCGCCCATATCGACTGGTATCGGACCGGCGCGTCCTATCTTCTGGGCAGAAACGGAGTCGACGTTTACGAACGCGACGTCGCCGTCGGAAAACCGGGCGAAGTCAAATTTGAAAAGCGCGCGTTCAACTGCGCTTATCTCAACGGCGCCGCGGAATACCGCGTTAAGACGGACGGAACCCGAAACGACGTCTACGAGCGTTTCTTCTTTACCGTCTCGCCTGAATTCGCGGAAACGCTCCCAAGTATTCCGAATCCGAAATCGCCCTATCGCGCGGTCGCCGGAAAAGGCGTCTGGCGTGCGCACGGCGCGACGACGCGCGACGGCGATAAAGCCTACTGGCGCAATATTTGGCGGCACGGAATGCGCCATGTGATCGTTACCGACCACGAGGTCTGCTGGCGCGACGGAGGCGAAAGCTTTACGTTCCGAACTAAGCCCGCGCCGGAAAAAGGCGGGGACGAAGGATGGTTCGACTACTGCAGATTCATGCAGGACGAACTCGGGTTCGTATACGGCCCGTACAATAACTTTACGGACTTCGCGCCCGTCAACGAATACTGGTCCCCCGATATGATCTCGCGCCTGACCGACGGATCGCTCCAGCGAGCGTGGGCGCGCTGCTACGCCCCGAAGCCGACTCTGGCCGTCGAATACTGCGAAAAACTCACTCCCATTAACGAGAACAAATTCCATTTCAGCTGCGCGTACTGCGACGTTCATTCGTCCGTGCCCCCGTGGACACGCGTCGATTACGACGCGCGCGTTCCCGGCGCCGGTACGGTCATGAGCGTCTTCTATCCCTACGGGGAAATCTTCTTACTGCAGAAGCAAAACTGGGACGGCCCAACCTATTCGGAAGGTCCGCACCACTGCTTCTACGCCGGCCTGACCGACGGAAATTACGCCCAGGATCAGCCGTACAATATGTATAAGAACCCGTGGCTGGTCGACTTCGATCTCCTCAAGATTCATCCGCAGGAAGTCGATTTCGGCATGGGCAATCTCAGCATGTTCGCGCCCGGCTATTCGCCGAAAACGGACGAGGAAAAGTCGGAGTTCATCGACCGGTTCCTTACCGCGACGGTCGCGTTCGGCCATTCGGGCTTTTTAGCCGTCGATTACGGACTCTATCTCGGTTCGCGCGCTTACTTTATGATACAGCAGATCGCGGCCCGCTATACGCAGACGGACGTCGATTCGATTCGCTATTTCGACGCCGAAGGAAATATGCTCGACACGAGCGCCGCACTCGACGCCGACTGCGTCAAACGGAGCCAGCTCTGCGTCCGCTATAAGGACGGAACGGTCGTCGTCGCCAACGGTTCGACGTCCGAAACGCTCCAAACGGAGATCGACGGCAAACCGCTCGTACTACCGCCGAACGGATACGCCGCGTGGACGAACGACGGTCAGATCGCCGTCGAATCGCTCCTGACCGATTCCGGAACGCGGTACGACTACTGCGAATCGCCCGAATATATCTACTTCGACGGGCGCGGCGCATGGACGGTCCGCCCGAAAGCGTGCGGGTCCGGCGCCGGCGTCTGCCGCATGCTCGAAGACGGCCAATTTGAAATCATTACGGCGAGCGCCGAACTCGGTTTCCGCGTTACGGAGCCGGGCGAAGACGCCGACGCGGTCGCGCTCGACGCCGATATGAAAGAAATCGGGCCGGCAAAGACCCGCGTTTCCAGAGGATACCTCTATATTGAGCCGGTCGCAAACGCCGTCTCGTACCGCGTTACGAAAAAACAAGGTTCCGAAAAAGCGCAGTGGACGAGCGAACGCTCGAAAGTCGCGCGCGGGGAGACCGTCGTCCTTACGGAACTTGGAACAGAAGCGCAAACGCGCGAATTCACAGCGCCGCAAGACGCGCCGTTAGGGCTCTTCTGGCATGAAGTTGCGCCCGGCGAAGAAATCGACTTCCAGATCGTCGAACCGATCGAACAGACGTTGTCTTACGACTCGACGTCGAATACCCTTAAGGTCGCGCTAACCGCCAATATACCGGTCGTTACCGCGTGGGTCTCGCTCAGGGCGAACGTCGGCGCGACGTTGGCGGGCGTGAAAGCCGACGGCTCGACGAAGGCATTTCCGCTTGACAAGCCGGAAAAAGAGGGCGTCGAGACTTGCTGGATGACCGTAGAAACGTACTACGGTAAAGAGGGCGCTCAAAAGGCAAGCTGTACGAAAAAGATAACCTTAGAGACAAAAGAAGAGTACGTCGTCTTCAGCGACTATACGTTCGGGGATTCCGCCGACCGGGAAACCGACGCCGTAACCATGACTCCCTACGTGCAAGTGCGCGGACAGGCTGCGTCGCGCGATTTTACCAACACGAAGGCGACAAGTAACTTTATGTCAGACGTCCCGTGCGGCGGAGTCAAAAAATCATGCCGGTTCATTCACCCGCCCTACGGCGGCGGCAAGACGGGCAGAACGATTCTCCGGTATGACTTTACGGTTCCGGAAGAAAACTGCGCGTTCAAAATGAGCGCCGGGCGAAAAGACGGATCCGACCGGGGAGACGGAATTAAATTCCAGATCGCAGTCGCGGAATTCGACGGCGACGGCGCCCTCATGCCCGAGTCCGAAAAGACGCTCGCCGAAACGACCGTCCTCGATTTCAAGTGGACGCCTCTGCAAGCGAACCTCACGCCTTACGCCGGGCAAAAAATATCGCTGCTCGTAATCTCCGACCCCGGCGACGCCGACAATTCGTCCGGAGACTGGGCGTGCGCCGCCGATATGCGTATCGAATCTGAGCAAAAGGAACTTGTGCGCGAACTTAAGAGCGTCGAGTGATTCGACAATAAAAAACGCGGCCGTCTTTCGCGATAATACATTGAGCGAAAGGCGGCCGCGTGATTATTTTAAAGGGCTAACCGAACCGTTTATTAATTCTCTACCATAACAATTCTAAATCCCACCGTATTCGCCTTGAAACCGGGAACGTTACTGAATCGAGCTGCGGAACGGCAGCGGTCAGCCGACATCGCCCAACTCCCCCCGCGCAAAGGTTGAGAAGTCGATTCTGGACTGTTCTCGGACTCTGTCGCATTTGAACACCATTCCCAAACATTTCCGTGCATGTCGTAAATACCCCATCTGTTGGGGAGCTTGCTCTGTACCCTGTGAGTGCGCTTGGCGCTGTTGTCCTTGTACCAGCCTACTTCGTCCAGATTCGGTCTTGCAAATTCGCCTTGCGTACCGGCGCGACAAGCATACTCCCATTCCTCCTCTGTCGGAATACGAAAACTCATTCCTTCGGGCGCAACGTTTAACTCGTTTAGTTTCTCGACGAAAGTCTCGCATTGGAACCAACTAACGTTCTCGACTGGAAAATCTCCAGAGTCGTCAAGAAAATGACTCGGATTGTTCCCCATCACGTCAAACCAAAGGCGCTGGGTTACCTGAGTTTCAAGTATCCAGAAGGCTTTTGAAATCGTTACTTGACAAAGCGTCTCATTCGCGGTTCTTCCGTCCTCGCAATCAGGACTGCCCATCTGGAAAGTCCCCTCAGGACAATAGCGAAAAATATAGTCTTTATCTTTTACTGTTATAAATCGATCGGCGTTTCGATCCTTGTCATCGAAAGGGGCGAATTCTTGAAAAACCTGTTCTAATTCACCTAACTCTTCAAGTAGCTTATTATTACAGACTGTCTTCCTACGGCTTTTTTCTATTTGATCGTGAAGTTTGCGAATTCTGCGCTTTAACTCCTGTGTTCGTAATTCATTCAGAAGAGTTTTGCGTAAAACGTTCCATTCAGTAAATCGATTTCCAGTCGGCATAGGCTCGAAGGCCAACGCTTCATTAACCTTACAGTAAGCGGAAATATATTCGACCAGGTCGCGATTACCTTCGGTGTATTTTTTCAGAAAATCCGCTTCGACGATCTGTTTTTTTGCCTCATCAATTAATGAATCGCCTATTTTTACCTGTTCATATGTCATACCTTCAATGTGAAGATTATCGCGAAGAACAAAATTGTCAGCGCCATTGAGATCTATCGAGCAGCTTGGAATCTGATCTATATGGTGTTGCTTCGCTAATCTAGGAGTCTCGGCTTTTACGTACTTTTCCAGGTCCTGAATCGTTATTTTACCGTCGTTATCATAGTCCGCGCCGCCTCGTAACCCATTGACAAGAGACAAGATAAAAATCCCCTGTGATTTGTCGATTGTCTCAATGCTTATATCCCCGGACTGACAGCTTTGAAACACGGCGCAACCTTTGGGGGTTGAAAGACGCGCCGAGCCAAAAGCGCCAAAACTTCCTCTTGCCGCATCGAGTTTAACGCGGCATGCGTCTATCACCAGCCACTTAAACCTCGCTTTGCTCCGATTCAAACGTTTAATTAAATCATCAACGGAAATCGCCGTTTCCGGTTTGGGCTGTCCGTTCTGAGTCACAATTGAGTCAAAGGTTGAAAGATAAGGCGTTCCATCTACTTCAAAACCGTGTCCGGAAAACATAAAAATGAAAACGTCGTTCTCGTTTAAACGTTCAAAACAGTAGTCAAGCCAATGATTAATGAGAGTAAACGTTGGCCGCCGATCTAACTGCTTCGAACTTGAACCGATATGAATGATATTCGCGCGATCGACGTCCATTTCGTAAAGACACGATTCAAACAAAGACACGTCGTTCTCACAGCAACGTAATCGAGAACTATGAGCGTACGTGTCGACGCCGATAAGCAACGCATAGGTCTTGCCGCCAGAAGGGACTTTGGCTTTCTTTGACGAACTTGAAGTTTTACTCATACGAAAGAATCCTTCGAAATCTCTATTATTCCGAAATCCACACAAAGAAGGCGGCGCGTAACTGCGCCGCCTTGCGTCGGTTGCGCGCCGCGGTCGCGAACTCAGGCGAACGTCCGAAACTGCGATATTTGAAAAATCGGATTCCTGAGCTGCGTACGGAGTTTTCAATGATTAGATTCGGCTTCTGCTCCGTTTCCCGAATTGCCTTCCGGATCGAAGGAACTCAATACAAGTCGAAATCCTATGTGGGGATTTGCTTTGTTGGTAGAGGCTCCCGTGCGACTGAATGACTGCTGGTCACGAGCGTCGCCGGCGAACCCGTCTCCACTTCGCACGACGTGTTTCACGGAGCCTTTTTTGGAGCCTTTTTTTGAACGCGTTAAGGGATCTACCGCCTCATCCTCTCCCAAATTCTTCTGGTACTCGTCCAAACACCATTCCCCAACGTTGCCATGCATATCGTATAGCCCCCAATCATTCGGATCCTTCGACTTTACTCTATGCGTATGTCCGTCGCTATTGTTTTTATACCATCCCTTCTTTTCCAAATCGTCAGCGGACGCTCCTTTTTCACCGGCACGGCAGGCATATTCCCACTCCGCTTCCGATTTCTTTTTAGATAATCTATTATTTAGGTTCTTTGCAAATAAACGGCTATCTTCCCAGCTAACATTTTCGACGGGATATTCAACAAACTCCTCTTTACCGTTAAATATCTCCTTGCCCTGATGATAGCTTGGATTTTCCCCTCTTACCGCATAGTATAAATCCTGAGTTACTGGAGTTTCTAACATCCAAAATCCATGAGTAATCAATACTCGACGACACGTTCCACTTACGGAACGCCCTTTTTCGTCGTCAGGGCTTCCCATATCAAATTCTCCGGGTTCGCAATAACGGAAGACCCATGATTTCTCGCCAAGTTTTATAGTTTTAGACGATCCGGATTTCGGAACGTCGTCAGAATCAAAAATTTCAACTGTTTCTTTGGGAAATTTGGAGTCTTTGTCTTGTTGGTCGGACAATTCAAGAATAATTCGAACGCCCAAACCTTCGTCATGATCCCAAGGGGCGTTATGTCCGCGGAACGCGGATCGACAAAATACTGCGTCGCTAGAATACTTCCCGCCGCGGTTCACGTATTGTCCAAATGAGGAAGACGGCGTCCTGTGATCTGTTACTGAACCTGAAGGATAATCTTCATATCCGTCGGAGCACCATTCGTATAGGTTGCCATGCATATCGTACAACCCCCACGCGTTTGGTTTTTTCCCCTTCACTTCGTGCGTCGTCATACCCCCGTTGACATAGTACCACCCCATCTCGTCAAGTTCGCCGCTATATGCCTCTTGACTTCCTGCGCGACACGCGTATTCCCATTGAGATTCTGTTGGAAGTTTAAACTCAAAACCGTCTTGCATCGGGGATAGTTTATTTAACTTCTCAATGAAAATTTGACAATCGACTAAACTAACGCTGTCAACAGGCCTATTGGGTAAATAGGGCTCCTTAAAGTAACTCGGATTATTCTCCATTATCGCTTCCCATTGGGCCTGCGTTACCTCGCTTTCCAACATCCAAAAACCTTTCGCAAACGTAACTTCGTGCTGTCGCTCATTTTTTTTGTGTCCCTTTTCGTCCTCAGGACTGCCCATCATAAACTTTCCGGGAGGGCAAAAACAGAAAGTGAACTTTTGTCCTCTGACGTCAATAGTTTTACGACTTCCCACTTTACCTTTAAGGAAAGAAGAACGTTTATTCTTATTTTTTTCCGAAGATTTCTGATATTCGTCTTGGGAGCTTTCGCCTATCTTTTTACGACAATTGAGCCATATCTTGTATGCTTCGTCACAAATCTCTCCGGCATTTTTTCTAACATCCGTCCTTTCCATTACTTGGTAGGCTATCTTTATGCAGGCTTCGTATTCACCTTTGTCAAAAAGATCTTTCGCCTTTTTTAGTTCTTTCCTAGCGTTTTCCAGTTCGATCTTGCTCAATGGAGGAAAGCCGCAAATTACAACGTCTTCAAAATCTTTTATATTACAATCAGGGGTTTGTTTACAGTATCCGACAAGGTAGCGTCTATTAGTGACATTCCCTTCTACTTTTTTCATCTCTTCACTAACATATTTCCAAACATCGCCTATAGTTGTATAGCCTTTCTTTTCTTTGTCGGCCCCCTCCCTTAACGCATCAAGAAAAAGTTTCGAAAATGTGCTGTGCTTATAAAGGTCTCTTTCTATAGCCGATTCGCCAGAGCTGCAACTTTGAAAAACAACTACCCCATCCTTTGGTTTCAAAAACTCGCCTGTTTCTTGCTTGGCTTCAATCCCATTCATTACAGTTCGACATGTGTCGACAACCAACCACTTGCACTTTGCCTTACGTTTCGACAACTCCTTAATTATTTCGTTAATTGAAATTGCGCACTTGACATTTATAGTGTCTCCATAGTCTTCTAAAATAGCGTCAAGTGGAAGAAAAAATGATTCACCGTTGACCTCGGCCCCGTGACCGGTAAAATATATTAGAACTGAATCCTCCTCTTTAATATCTTTATACAACTTCTCCAAGCAATAATTAATGACCTTCCATGTCGCTAATTTATACACTCCTTTCTCTTTGAATTTACAAAGTATGTGCTGCTCTTCACTAGGATTAGATTCTCTTACTTCTTCTCTCCCAGGTTTTGAAGAGTATTCCTTTTGAGCGAGTATTTCTTTATCATGTTGCGACGCCAGACAGCTAAATATAAGATCGTTTCCTCTATTAACTCGCTGATACTTTTCCAGAAGAAGCTCATGGAGTGCGCTAACGTCACTGAAGGCGCATGACAAATCGCTGCACATGTAGTACCAGTCGGCTCCCACAAGCAACACGCGGGTTTTACCGCTTTCGCTGCTCGCAAACGCTTTTACCAGTTTCTTAGGTTTTTGTTCGAATTGTCTATTAGAGGAACTATCCATCATGCAACTTTCACGTATAAAAAGGGAACAGCTCTTAAATTAAAAAAAGGCGTCCGCCCAACGCTAAGCGGACGCCTCGAAAAGCGGCAATTCTCAAAAAGCCTCAAGACTTCTTCACATTAATCCAATCGGTATGGAAGGACTCGTCTTCCGGCTTATCGACGCGCTTGTACGTATGGGCGCCGAAATAGTCGCGCTGCGCCTGAATCAAGTTGGCGGGCAGGCGTTCGGAACGGTAGGAGTCGAAATAGGTGAGCGCGGTCGTAAAGCCGGGCGCGGGAATACCGAGTTCGACGGCCGTCTTAACGACGTTTCGCCACGCCGCCTGCGCGCCTTCGACGGCGTTTTTAAAGTACGGCGCGAGAAGGAGATTCTCCAAATTCGGATCGGCGTCGAACGCTTCCTTAATGCGTTCGAGGAAGACCGCGCGGATAATACATCCGCCGCGCCACAGGAGCGCGATCTTGCCGCAGTCGAGCGTCCAGCCGTACTCTTTCGCGGCCGCCTGCATCTGTACGAACCCCTGCGCGTAACTGCAGATCTTCGACGCGTAGAGCGCCTGCTTGACCTGCCCAATGAATTCGTCGCGATCCCCTTGGAATTTCGCGTCTTTCGGGCCGCTGAGCTGTTTGCTCGCGTGGACGCGGAGCGCCTTCATGGCGGAGATGGCGCGCGCGTAGACCGCCTCGGTTACGAGCGTGCTCGGCACGCCGAGATCGAGCGCGAGCTGGCTCATCCACTTGCCGGTCCCCTTCGCGCCCGCCGCGTCGAGAATCTTATCGACGAGCGGCTCGCCCGTCTCCGGATCGTCGACCGTAAAGATATCGCGCGTAATCTCAATTAAGTAGCTGTCGAGCTCCGACTTATTCCATTCGGCGAAGATCTCGTAGAGTTCCTGATTCGACAGTCCGAGCGCGTTCTTCAGAATCCAGTACGCGTCGCTAATGAGCTGCATGTCGCCGTATTCGACGCCGTTGTGCACCATTTTGACGTAATGGCCCGCGCCCCGGTCGCCGATCCAGTCGCAGCAGGGAATATCGTTGTTCGGGCCGACCTTTGCGGAAATCGCCTGAAAGATATCTTTAACGAGCGGCCACGCTTCCGGATCGCCGCCGGGCATGAGGCTCGGACCGCGCCGCGCCCCTTCTTCGCCGCCGGACACGCCCGTGCCGATATAGCGGATTCCGCACTGCTGGAGGAACTTGGTGCGGCGTTCGGTGTCCTTGAACTGCGTGTTCCCGCCGTCGATAATGACGTCGCCGTCGTCGAGCAGCGGAATGAGCTCGTTAATCACGGCGTCGACGGCCGCGTTTTCCGGATAGAGCGCGAGCTCGGGCGCGGGCACGGCGTCTTTCGATTTGATCATGAGCATGATCTTGCGGGGCGACTTCAGTTTCGAAACGAGCTCTTTGAGCGAATGCGCGCCGGTCAGCTTGTCGCCCTTCGATTTCGCTTCTTCCGTGGCGAGGAAATCGTCGACTTTGCTCGTCGTGCGGTTGAATACGGCGACGTCGAACCCGTGATCGACCATATTCAAGACGAGATTCTGGCCCATAACCGCCAAGCCCATCAGACCGATATCATATTTTTTTTCAGACATTTTGTATTCCTTTTCATTTCATACAAGAAAAAAAGGAACGCGCGTCGGAATAACGCGCGCTCCTTCAAATTAGCGCAATTACGTAACCGTAAAGGAAATTTGGTCGCTCATAAGGGCGCTCCAAAAGGCCGGCGCTCGGCGCGCGCGTCCCTTCTTTTATGGCGTCGTTCGACTTCAGTCGGCGTAGAAATTCGAGCCGCTGAATTCAACGGAGAAGCCGTCAAGCTTCGTGTCGACCTTATTGTTCGCGATCGTTTCCCAAGGATTGACGAGGACGCCGCCCGTTACGGACGCGACGCTGCTGGAAGTCGCGCGGACGATCGAGTCGGACGCGACGGACGCGGGCGCGGCGTATTCGGGAGTCTGGGCGCCGACGAGTTCGGCGAGATCGCAGCCGGCTTTGCTCTGGAGCTTCTGGCTGTAGACGAGCGCGGCGACGAGCGCGACGTCCATGCAGTTCTTCGCGTCGGCGAAGATCGGTTCGGCCTTCGCGAGTTCGTTATAGCGCTTCTTCATATTGGAAGCCCAGCGGTTCGCGGCCGGGTCGTTCTGAGCGGACGCTTTGCGGGAGCCGTCGGCTGCGAAATATTCGCGTTCGGTCAGGACGTCGACGGACGTCGCGGAGACCTTCCACACGAGCGATTCGGAATCGCGATAGAGGGAATCGTATTTCGGTTCCATCCAGAAGCGCTGACCGTAGGAGGCCGCGCCGCGCTTGACCATGCTGAAATAGCTCGAGAAGTTCTTAATGCCCGCTTCTTCGAATCCGAGGCTCAGGCGCTTCATGCGGTAGTCGGCGGCGACAAGGACGTTCGCCATGCGGCTGTCGGCGGGAACGCCGGTGAGCGTAACGTTCATCGCGCCCATCGCTTCGGCGTTCAGCGCGCGGTCGGTTACCGTTTCGCGCGCGGCCATGCGTGCGACCGCTTCTTCGGTCGGGTCGATGGAGCAGGAGATGAGCTCGTTCTTGTTTTCGGCAAGAGCGCGCAGCGCGACGATCAGGTCTTCGAGCTGGAGAACCGGCTTGCCGGACTTAGCGCCGACGACGACGCCCATTGCTCCGACCGTCCACGGTTCCGCGGGCCCGACGAGGTAAAGGTCGTTGTTCTTAGGATCGGCGACGACGTACTCGATCGCGGTAAGCCCGCCGAGATAACGCGCCGCGTCGGGAATCTGTTCGTTGTTCTCACGGCAGGAGACGAGGAGATCGTTCAGGCGGCTGAGCGAAATCTTGCGCTGCGCGCTCGGCTGTTCGAGATCGGAAGGAATCGCTTCCATCTGCGCCATGAGCTCGTCGGCCGTCGCCTTCATTTCCTGCTGCGTCGCGCTGCGGAGGATACGGTCGGCGTCGATCGATACGCCGCCTACCGCGCTGCGGTAACCCCAACGGTAGTACTGGTTGTCGTAGTTGCCGTTGTTGTTATTGTTGTTGTTATTATTATTGTTGTTATTGTTATTGTTGTTATTATTATTGTTGTTATTGTTGTTATTGTTGTTCCGGTTGTTGTTCTGGCACATGCCTTGCGGGGTCATGCAGGCAAAGAATCCAATCAAAAGGAACACGCACAACAGCGTCTTGACTGAACGCCTCAGCGAGATCTTATCAACTTTCATTTTTAGTCCTCTATCAGGTTCCATCGCGTCGCGCGGCGCGTAAGACACGCTCCAAACGCGGCGCCGAAGGCGCGTCTATCCGCGCGGCCGCCATATCCGCCCCTTCACTGCCGCTTGACCTCGACGAAGGGTCAAACGAACGCGCAACAGGAGCGCCTTCCAAAAGTCGTCGCCGAGAATGCGCCGTAAAAACGCCTCTACCCAGCTAACCTCTAAGATTACCCAAAGATTCCCGCGTTGACAAGTTTTTTCTTGAAAAAATTATCGTTTTAATCGAACTTTCAGAAAAAACATTCTCCTAATCGCAAAATTCCGTTTTTTCTTAATACTCAACTTTATCGTTTTATTTTAACGCCGCAAACACGCCCCGCCTTGCTCTGTCCCGGCGGCGTCGCGCCGTCGCCCGAGCCGCCCAACCGTCCCGCAGGAAAAGGCGACGGCGTCGAGACGGGGAAATCCGCAAATAAACACACAGGCCGTCTAAAGCACGGTCAAAAACAGATATATTTGAAGCAATGGAACTGAGCGACGGATTTGTTGTCCACAATTCTTTATTTTTCAGTTTTTCCGTGAAAAAATCTTGCGAATCCGCTTGTGATACGATATAATAGAACCAGTTGCCTGCGGCGTGTTTCGTTCCCCGTTTTCGGGAGTCGAACGGAGCGCGCGGCCATTTTGGCGGTCGGCCGTTCTTGTCTCGAAGTCAGACGCGCCGCGCCGCGTTTAGTCATACATCGTTAATGATCGGGTTAAACCAATGAAACAGATTCGGAATCGTTTGGGGTTCACTCTAGTTGAACTCCTCGTCGTCATCGCCATTATCGGCATTTTGATCGGTCTGCTCCTTCCCGCCGTTCAGGCGGCGCGCGAGGCGGCGCGGCGCATGCAGTGCACGAACAACCTGAAGCAGTTCGGGCTCGCCATGCACAACTATCACGACACGTACGGGCTCGCCATGCACAACTATCACGACACGTACAAGACGTTCCCGCCGGGGAACACTCTCTTCAACGCCAAGAACAGCGCGAATCCTCTCACGGGCACGGGTCTGGGTTGCGAAGCGGGCGGCGTCTATCACGGCATGATGGGCTGGCCGGCGTTTATCCTGCCGCAAATCGAAGGCGCGTCCATGTACGCCTCGATCGACTTCACCAAGCGCGCGTACACGAACTACTGCGTCCACTCCAACGCGTACGGCCACAGCACGGCCAATCCGACGTGCGGCGACGAAGTCAATAAAGAAGCCGGCTCGAACGCGCCTCCGGCGTTCCGCTGCCCCACGACCCCGTCGAGCGTCGCTCCGATCGGATCCCAGAAAGACTACGCCGTTAACGGCGGCGCCGAACTCCCCGAACGCACCACGACTGACTCCGTCGGTCCGATCACGGCCAACCAGAACGACCAGCGCGGTCCGTTCACCGGCCTCTTCTGGTGCAACAGCCGCTGCGACCTGGCGTCGATCACCGACGGTACCTCGCACACCTTCATGGTTCTCGAACTCTCCAGCGTTACGCTCACCGCCGCGTCCAAACAGGGCTTCGCGGCCAACCCGTTCATCTCGGTCGGCCACTGGTCCGACGGATACGCCATGTTCACTCACTGCAACGTCAGAAATATCGAGCCGAACTGCCTGGCGTACCACGAAGACACGCGTACCGCGCGCAGCTTCCATCCTGGCGGGCTTAACGCCTGTATGGCCGACGGGTCCGTTCACTTCGTAAGCGAAACGTGCGATATGGCCGTCTGGATGGCGACCTTTACCCGCGCGGCCGCGAACTACCCGATCTGGCAAGGCGGCGCCAAGGCGGGCGGCGGACCGGCCCTCTTCTGAGCCTGAAGTCTGCGTTTAACGCGGCAAACCGATTTCTTTACCGCCGCGCCTGAGACGGCACGTCTGCTCGGGCGCGGTTTCATTCCCGATTCTATCTAGAAAGCGTCAAAACTATGGACAGACGTTTATTCCTCAGCTCGCTCGGCGCGGGCGCGCTCTTAACTCTCGTCGGATGCAAACCGAAGGCCCCGTACGAACTCGTCCCGATCTCCGGCGTCGTCAAATATAAGGGCCAGCCGCTCGACGAAAGATTCCACATCGAATTCACGCCCAAAGACGGCAGCCGGCCAAGTATGGCGCGCATCAACGCCGACGGCTCCTTCGAAGCGGTACACACCGCCTCCCAAAAGGGCGTTAAACCGGGTCAGAACGAAGTCGTCGTCTACTGGAACGAAGACCCGACCGTCACGCCCGTTCCCGACGAATTCAAAGAGATGATGGAGAAGTACGGATTCACCGGAAACGCCAAACTCACCGTCGAAATCACGAAGAAAGACAATAAATTCGAAGTCAACTACGAGTGATTTTCACACGCTCCGTCCGACTCCGGTCCAGATAAACGCGAGAGGGAACCGCGGCGAAATTTGCCGTCGGTTCCCTCTTCTTTTTTGACAACCGCGTTTTGCCGGGGCAAAAACACGCTCTATTTGGGGGTCCCCTGTCCTCTGTCGATATCCGCCTTAATCGCGTCGGCGACCGCGAGAAAACGGTCCGCCTTCATGAGCGCGATTCCGCGTTCTTCGTCTCCCAGAACGACGAGCCAGTCTCCGTCGCCAATCTCAAACATTCGCAGCGCCTTTGCGGGCAGCGTTATCCGTCCGAGCGCGTCGACCTGCGCGGCGCCGAATACGTGCTTCCCTTTCGGCGGAAGGTCGAGTCCCAAATTCCGGGCCGAATCGTAGTTCGCAAGCGCGTCGAGCGAGACGTCGAGCGCGTCGGCCAGCAGCCGGCTCTTCTCCAAATCGGGCGTCGACGCGCCGGACTCCCACTTCGCGACCGTCTGCCGCGCCACGCCGACCGCGTTCGCGAGCTCTTCCTGCGTCAGACCCTTTTGCTCCCGAAGAAACGCGAGATTCTCTTTAAACATTCTTCTCTTCCTTTCCCAATCCAAGAACGGCCCAACGGAAGAAGGGCGCTCTTGAAATAACCGCGTTGAGCAGATACCCCGCCGCAAAGCCGGCGGCAAGGCTCAGCGCGTAGACGGCGGGCGCCGGCGCCAGGCCCGGCTTAGCGACCCACAGCGCGACCGACGATATCCCAAGGTAGTGAAATACGTACAGGCCGTACGAGCGCCGGTTCATCCAGCGCGTGAACCCGTTTTCAAAGTCGGCGTATTTAGCCGCGCCGCCAAGAATCGCAAGGCACGCGAACCAGCAGTAGGACGTATAGAGCGGCGTACGGTTGACCGGCTTGTCCGCGAAATTCTCGCCGAAACAGCGCGCGCAGAACCAGACTCCCAAAAGGACCGCGGCCGCGGCAAACGCGGGGAAATTCTTTTTGAGAACTTCCGTCGTCCGGTCGTGCGAGAAGACGAAGTAGCCCAAAAAGAAGAGCGCCCCGTAAAGCCCGAACCGGTAGACGACGATAAGCGGCGTATTGAGAACCTGCGCGGCGAGCCAGATAGGCGCGGCGAGCAGAACCAGCGCCGCGGAGTTCGCGCGCCCGCATTTATTCCACAGGCGGTCTTTTTCGATCTTGCGCACGAGGAGCAGGAGAACGGAGAAGAGCCAGAGCGTCTGAATGAACCATAAAACGCCGATTCCGCTCAGCGCCATAACGAGAAACTGAACAATTCGCGGCGCGTCCCCGATCTCCGAACCGAAAACGTCGGAAAGCGACATGTTCACATAGCCCTGAAGGAACTGAAAGACAAAGAGCCCGACGGTCGTCGGAATCAGCAGTTTGCGCGTTCTGCGCTTAAAAAACTCGCGGTCCCCGTAACGGTCGAGCGCGAAGCGGGCGCTCATGCCCGCGACGAGAAAAAGGATCGCCATGAACCACGGATAGACCGCGTACTGAAAGACGTCGTAGTACTGGACGGGCAGGTCGGTTATCTTGCCAAAACCGCCCGCGACGCCCTCGGCGTTGTACATAAAGAACACGTGATAGATCACGACTAAAACGACCGTCGCCCAGCGGATATTGTCTAAGTAAAACCTTCTCATCACGCGCTCCTTTTCGACGCATTTATGCCATTTTACCGCGGGCGAACGGGCGCGTCCACCGCCGAACGCGTACAAAATACTAACGTTCATGTTAACTTTCGTTGCGTCAAGCCAAAGCAAGGGAAACGCGCGGCGTTCTTACTACCCTCTTGTCCTCCAATAGCTAACGAGAATTCAAACATCTGGAGTTTAAACGCGAAGCTGTTTTGCGAAGAAATTTCCGCAGAACTGTCTTTCGGTAAAAGACCTTTGAATTTTTCTAATTTTTATTAACGGTTAGGTAAAACCGCGGCAATAATTTCCATTGAAACTTCAAAAAATAAAAATTTTTTGCGTTCCGTAAACGCCCAAACGCCGTCTATAACTCTATGGAGCGCTATCGCCTGCCAAACGCGGCTTGGCGATTTGGCGCGGCATGGACGCAGGAGCGGCCCGCGCGGCCGTCTTGTCCCGTTCAAGAATTGGATCCTGACAATTCTTCGCTTTCATACCGTCGCAAGAAAGACTACTGCCATGACAAACAAACGTAACGGTTTTACCCTCGTCGAGCTGCTGGTCGTCATCGCCATTATCGGCATTCTGATCGGCCTGCTTCTCCCCGCCGTCCAGGCGGCGCGCGAAGCGGCGCGGCGCATGCAGTGCACGAACAACCTGAAGCAGTTCGGGCTCGCCATGCACAACTACCACGACACGTACAAGTATCTCCCTCCGGGGAATACTTTCTTTAACGCGCGCAACAGCGCGAATCCTCTCACGGGCACGGGGCTCGGCTGCGAGGCGGGCGGCGTCTATCACGGCATGATGGGCTGGCCGGCCTTCATTCTTCCGCAGATTGAAGGGGCGTCCCTCTACTCCTCGATCGACTTCACCAAACGCGCCTATACGAACTACTGCGTCCACACCAACGGCTACGGGCACAGTACCGGCAATCCAACGTGCGGCGACGAGGTCAATAAAGAGGCCGGCTCGAACGCGCCCGAAACTTTCCGCTGCCCCTCGACTCCGAAATCCGTCGCTCCGATCGGATCCCAGAAAGACTACGCCGTTAACGGCGGCGCCGAACTCCCCGAACGTACCACGAGCGAAAATATCGGGATTACCGTCGGCGACGTCAACGGCGCCCGCGCCCCGTTCACCGGCCTCTTCTGGTGCAACAGCCGCTGCGACCTGGCGTCGATTACCGACGGAACTTCGCATACCTTTATGCTTCTGGAACTGTCGAGCGTCTCGCTGCCGAACGCGCTGGCGACCGGTTTCTCGGTCAATCCCTTTATCGCGGTCGGGCACTGGACCGAAGGATACGGCATCTTTACGCAGTCCGGCGTTATGAACATTCCGCCGAACTGCCTCTCCTACGGCTATGAAGACTCCCGAACCGTTCACAGCTTCCATCCGGGCGGCCTCAACGCCTGTATGGCCGACGGGTCCGTCCATTTCGTAACCGACACGTGCGATACGAACGTCTATTACGCGACGTTCACGCGCGCCTCCGCCAACTACGAAGCCGGCCAGGGCGGCGCCAAAGCGGGCGGCGGACCGGCCCTCTTCTAAGAGCGCGCTTTGCCGCGGCGTCGGGCCGGGCTCGGCTCAGACGCTCTTTTCTCCCAGACGGAAAGCGAACCGCTTCGATCAACGAGTCGGGCGGTTCGCTCTCTTTTTGCCCCAAGGGACGCTTTTTGGGAAAAATCTCTTGAAAAACCGCTTTTTGTGTTTCTTTGACGGGATTAGAAAGTTATAATCATTCCAGCGGCGGCGTTTGGACTTGCGACGGATTGTCTATTACATACCGTTTTATTTTATAATGTTGTAACTTTAAAAAGTTGCAAATAGGCGATATCGGCGCAGTTGAACGCTCCGCTATTCGGAACGCCGCGTTCGGCGTTTCGCACGTTATTGAAAACCGGTTTTCGGTCGTCTTTTCACTCCCGGAAAGGAGAAAAACTGCCATGAAAAACAGAGCGCGAGGTTTTACGCTCGTCGAGCTGCTGGTCGTTATCGCCATTATCGGCATTTTGATCGGCCTGCTTCTCCCCGCCGTTCAGGCGGCGCGCGAGGCGGCGCGGCGCATGCAGTGCACGAACAACCTGAAGCAGTTCGGGCTCGCCATGCACAACTACCACGACACGAACAAGACGTTCCCTCCGGGGAACACGTTCTTTAACGCCAACAACAGCGCGAATCCGCTCACCGGGACCGGGCTCAGCTGCGAGGCGGGCGGCGTCTACCACGGCATGATGGGCTGGCCGGCCTTTATTCTGCCGCAAATCGAAGGCGCGTCCATGTTCTCCACGATCGACTTTACCAAACGCGCGTACACAAACTACTGCGTTCACGCCGACGGATGGGGGCACAGCACGGCCAATCCGACGTGCGGCGACGAAGTCAATAAAGAGGCCGGTTCGAACGCGCCCGAAACTTTCCGCTGCCCCTCGACTCCGAAATCCGTCGCGCCGATCGGATCCCAGAAAGACTACGCCGTTAACGGCGGCGCCGAGCTCCCCGAACGCACCACGAGCGCGAATGTCGGGATTACCGTTGGGAACGTGAATAACGCGCGCGCGCCTTTCACCGGGCTCTTCTGGTGCAACAGCCGCTGCGACCTGGCGTCGATCACCGACGGAACCTCGCACACCTTCATGGTTATGGAACTGTCCAGCGTCACCTTCCCGGACGCGATTAAATCGAGCTACGCCAGCAACGAGTTTATCTCCGTCGGGCACTGGTCTGAAGGTTACGCCATCTTCACCCACTGGGGCGTCGCGAATATTCCGCCGAACTACCTGTCTTACAACCAGTCCGATTCGCGCACCCCGCGCAGTTTCCATCCGGGCGGCCTCAACGCCTGTATGGCCGACGGATCCGTCCACTTCGTAAGCGAAACGTGCGACACGAACGTCTACTACGCGACGTTCACGCGCGCGGCCGCTAATTACGCCGCCGGCCAAGGCGACGCGAAGGCGGGCGGCGGACCGGCCCTCTTCTAAGGGCGCGCGGCGCCGCGGCGTCTGAACCGCGCGAATCGGTTCGGCTCAGACGCTCTTTTCCCTTTAACGAAAGAGCGAACCGCTTTGATTGAAGATTCAGGCGGTTCGCTCTCTTTTTATCCCCGGCAAAGCTTTTTTGAAAAAAAATCTTGAAAATAACTTTTTGTATTTCTTTGACTGAGTTAATAAATTATAATCTTTCCTGAAGCGGCGTTTGGACTTGCGACGGATTTTCTATTGCATACCGTTTTATTTTATAATGTTGTAACTTTAACAAGTTGCAAATAGGCGATATCGGCGCAGTTGAACGCTCCGCTATTCGGAACGCCGCGTTCGGCGTTTCGCACGTTATTAAAAACCGGTTTTCGGTCGTCTTTTCACTCCCGGAAAGGAGAAAACTGCCATGAAAAACAGAGCGCGAGGTTTTACTCTTGTCGAGCTGCTGGTCGTCATCGCCATCATCGGCATTCTGATCGGGCTGCTTCTGCCCGCCGTTCAGGCGGCGCGCGAGGCGGCGCGGCGCATGCAGTGCACGAACAACCTGAAGCAGTTCGGGCTCGCCATGCACAACTATCACGACACGTAC
>CADACS010000122.1 GCA_902786505.1 uncultured Planctomycetota bacterium
GTCCTACGGGCTCATGAACAGCGACGATCCGCTCGTTCGCAATATCTACAAGAGCTCGCTCGATCAGCTTCGCCTTGTCATTAACGACAATATCGGCTGCGAATTCACGCCGAAGAAGGAATTCTTCCGCAGCGAGCCGGTCGACTTCCAGAAGGGCGAAATGGAATGGAAGGGCGGAAATCTCTACTTCGATCTGTGGAATTTCTATATGACGTATGAGTCGGAAAAGCTCGACGATGCAAAATGATTTGCGCGGCTTGCCGATTTGATTGACTCAGAATGAGAACGCGCCGAAATGGAATCAGTTTCCGTTTCGGCGCGTTTTTCTGTATAATACTCGAAAAGAAGTTTCGCTTCGGCGACCCTTACGGACGTTAATAGGAAAGGACGGCGTAATGAACTTGTGGAAATTCGGCGTTTGCGCGCTGGCGATTATGGCGGTTTCGTCCGCGGCAATGGCGGCAAGTCCTTCGACGGCGGCGTTTCATGTCGACGCGACGAAACGCGGCAAGATTATTGGCAATAAGGTTTCGACGGTCAATCTTTGGCAGGCGCAAACGTGGACGCCTCAAAAAGACGAGGGCGCCGATCTAACGAAATTCGTCGAACACATTCAGTTCATGATGGCGTCGGGCGGCAATCCGTCCCGCGATCTGTTCGCGGATCCGAACGACGGCGCCGTTCTCGACGACTATCAATTTGATTCGCTTGTTCGCGCATGCCGCGACGTTCTCAAATTGGGCGCCAAACCGTTTATAAAGCTCAGCGTTCCCGCGAAATTCTCAAAGGAATCCGACGTCGGCGTCTTTGGAACCGACTGTCTCCCGCCCGACGATTACGACGTGTACTATCGCTATATTCGAGCGCTGACCGAGACGCTCATTAAGGAATTTGGGCTCGACGAAGTCAAGACGTGGGGCTGGGGCGTCTTGGTCGAATTCGAGAACTGCGACTGGTTCCACACGAAAGACAAGTCGCCCGAAAAGAGCCGCGACGCGTTCCTGAGACTGTACGACGAGTCCGCCGCCGCGCTGACCGACGTCCTCGGGGACGAAATCTTTATCGGCGCGCACGCTATGGCGTGCACCGAAGGACTCTGGGACGAACGCGATCTGCTTGACCACTGCGCAAAGGATAAAAACGCCCGGACCGGCAAGCCGATTCCTATTAAGTATTTTGCCGTCTCATTTTACGACGACGCTCCGGACCGACCGCATCCTCTTTCTCTTGCGGGTACGGTCGCTCGAATTCGCGAGCGCGCCGAATCGGTCGGGCTGACCGATCTTCGATACGGCGTGGACGAAGGGCGCATCCTGGGCGCGAGCAAAGGGCAGGCTGCGACCGATCTCGTTCACCGAATCGTCGGGCAGACCTATCAGGCGGGCTACGACGCGCGTATCTTTAAAATCTTAATCGACAACGATATCGACTATTTCAGCGCGTGGAGCTATTCGAGCTCCGGCCCGTTTGCCGGCTATCCCATGCTCGCCTACCGCGTCGCGGAAAAGCAGGTTCTCTATAAGAACGCAAAGCTTTTAGAAACGACCGCGGAAAAGCGGCTTGCCGAAGGCGTCGAATGCGACGCGGTCGCCGGATTCGACGAAGAGACCGAGACCCTCTACGCGACGGCGTACAACTTCAAATTCGACCTCAATTACAGCGAGTCCGCCGACGTAACCCTGACGGTAGACGCCCCGTTTTGGAAGAATCGCGACGTTGAAATTAAAGAGACCGTCATAAGCGACGGCGACAATTTCTTCTGCCAATGGCTGAAAGACAAGGAACGGCTTGGAATTAAAGACGACGCGTTCCGCTGGTCCCCCGACAGCGGCTGTTTGGATTCCGGACTGACAGACCCGGAAGCGCGCGACGTTTATTTCAAGAGCCTGCGCGAAGGCTATGTAAAAATAGCGAACACGCCTCCCAAAGAGACCGTGACGTCGGTCAAAGTGGGCGAAGACGGCGCCATTAACCTGGCGGAGACCCTTCCGCGCCACGCGGTCGTCTTCTACGAGATCAAAGCGAAATAATTCCCGCGCGCCCGGTTCAACGGTAAGAAAAACGGGGGCGTTCCGGAGTCTTGCGACTTCTCGGAACGCCCCCGCGCTGTTTATCGCCTATCCGCCCAACTGGGCGCGAGACTTATCTTATAGGAAATCGGGCTTGAGCGTAACGACGACAGGGCGGTGATCGGACGCGACCTTTTCCGGCACGACGTGCGTTTCAACGACCGCGTTCTTCCAATCTTCGGCGGAGCGTTTGCCCGTCGGATCCGCGCCGCAGATATAGTCGATGTGGACCGTCGGCTCGTCGGCGGGGAAGGTTAACTCGTCGGAATTGAGGCGCGTCCAGTCTTTATCGAGCTCTTTAATCGAGTCTTCGTCCAGTTCCGCGTTGAAGTCGCCGCAGATAACGACCGGCTTTTTGCATTCCTTCATTTTGGCGGTAACGATTCCGACCGTCTTGGCGCGGTCCGCTTTCGTGAGCGACCAGTGGGAGCAGCAGAAGACGAACTTTTCAAGCTCGACGACGAGCAGGCAGCGCTGCTCTTCCGTACCGGGAAGCGGGAAATATTCGAATTTAATCGGCTTCTCTTTCGTCAGAATACCGACGCCGTACTTGCCGCCCTGGTAGTCGATGGCCGGCCCGTAGGACGGGTACATCTTCGTCTGCTTGGCGTATTCTTCGAGAACGTCGACTCCTTCGGACCGCTTGGTCTTCTGATCGAGCTCCTGAATGGCGACGACGTCGGCTCCTTCGGCGAGAATGACCGCGGGCGCGCGCGAAAGGTCGCGCACGTCGTCGAGCCCTCGTCCGTTGCGGACGTTGTACGACATGATTTTGAATCCGTCGGCGCCTTGAACGGACGCCGGAGTCAGAAGGAGAAGGGACGCGCAGACGATAAGAAGCGCCGCGCCGAATCTATAGAGGTTATACTGAGTAAGTGTTTTCATGGACCTGTCTTTCAAACTGGAGTACGTTGCGCGCGGCGCCGATGCGCGCGAGCGGACTCGACGGTCCCGATTCCGTTAATCCTTTCGGCGTCGCCGGCTCCTCGCGTGAGCCGCGTCGCCGACCGGCGCCCATTGCGCGAGCGCGTCGGCGATCTGTTTGTCGAGCTCGTCGAGTTTGCGTATGAGCTCGTCGTGCTGGGAGTCGATTCGCTGAAAGGTTGTTTCGTAATCCGCTGGAATCGTTTGCGTCGATTGAGTCATGTCCGCGCCTTATGACGTCCGCCCGTCGCCGCGTCGTCTATCCGGAGCGCGTGCGCGCCCGTTAGACTGCGGTCGATTATACCGAGGTTGAAACTTGAAAACAACAGCGCTTTTATCGTCCTTTTGATCCAGCCGGCAAAATTTTATTTGGTTAGTTGCAAAAAAACTCGCTATCTTGCGCAAATTAACGCCGCGCCATTTTACACGCTTTTTTGCGCGTCGTTCGACGTCGCGCGGGACTTGTCTATTCCAAAACATGCAGTAAAATCGTTAAAAAGCTCGAGCGAATTGGAGTTTGCCGCTCAAGCGTGAAACGAAGAACGGAGGCGTCGTTACGTCGTTGGGTCAGTCGGAATCTATTGAAGAGCTGCTTGAATTATTGGGGCTGTCCTGCTTTGAGGATCTCTTTATTGAACCGCCGGAATCGGCGCGCGAGTATCTTGCTCGGAGCTCCTCGGAAACGAACGGCAAAGTCAAATTTCCCGCGCAAACGACGGAATTCGGCGACGATTCGCCGATCTATTCCGGGGCGGGCGGTTACGACCGTCTGCTTCCGGCGTCCGTCGAGAAGATGGTCGGCGAGTGCGACCTCTATACGGCGTACAGCGCGGATCGCGAACGGCCCCGGCTTGCCGTTTTGCGCGCGTTTGAGGCGTATCGGCGCGCAGCGCTCGAACTTGCCGGTATGGAAGCGGCGTCGGGCGCCGTTTTCTGCGGCGGTTCCGCGCTCGCGTTCGGCTGTCTGCTCGCGTGCGAAGCGACCGGCCGAACCGGGATCGTCGTCTCCGAGACGCTCGATCCTTCTCAGCGCTCGATTCTCGCCGCCTACGCCGCCGCGGGGCTCCTGCGCCTGTACGAAGTCCCCGAACGCGGGGGACTGACCGACCTTGCCGCGCTCGACGCGCTGCTTTCCGAACACGGAGAGGAGATCGCCGCGACCGTCGCGCAGTATCCTAATTTTTACGGAAATCTTGAACGCATGGCCGCGCTCGAATCGGCGGCGCATGCCCGCGGGGCCGCCGTCGTTATGTCGGTCGAGCTTGTAACGCTCGCGGCGATCAAATCGCCCGCGGAGTGGGGCGCCGATATCGTCGTGAGCGACTCGGCGCCGACCCCCGATCGCAACGCGTTTGAAAAAGGGAGATTAGGGGTGATCGCCGTCTCCGAGCGTATCCTTGGGAGCCTTCCGGACCGCGTCGCGTTCGTTAACGACGCGGACGGCGTGCGGCCGGTTCTCATACTCCAGCGCCTCGGCGGCAGTCCAGCGGCCCGTACGGCGATTACGCGGTCCCGCGAGGCTCTTACGGCGACCGCCGCGCTCGCCTATTACGCGTATACGAGCCCCGAATCGTTCGAGAGAGCGGCGTTCAATTCGTACCGCGCCGCGAAGTACGCCCGCGAGCGGCTGACCGAGGCGGGGTTTCCGCTCCTTTTCGACGCGCCCTGTTTGCATGAGTTTGCCGTGTCGGTCGCCGATCCCGCCGGTATGAACGCGTATTTGCGCAAGTGGGGAATTGTCGGCGGCTGCGAATTGCCGAACGCGCTTCTTTTCGCGTTTACCGAAAAGCGCGCTAAAGGCGAGATTGACGAGCTGGTTCACTTCATGAAGCTTTATCAGTTCGGGGACGGCGGCGGAACAGGCGCGCAGTCTCGCGCATAACGAAATTTAAAACGAAAGGATACGTGATGAAAACGGCGTCGACCGGGCGCGGCAAACTGAAAGCCGTCGCCTTTGATATGGACGGACTCATGTTCGACACCGAGCCCGTCTACTGGAAGTCCGCGGAGGAACTCCTGAGACGGCGCGGAAAGGTCTATACGCAGGAGATATGCGACCTTACCATGGGCCGCCCGCCCAAATACTGTTTTGATTTGTACATAGAACATTACGGCCTGACCGAAGATTGGCTGTCGCTTCAGCAGGAAAGCGAACGCTATTTTATTGAGTTTCTTGCCGAAGGATACGACGCCATGCCCGGCGCGCTCGAACTCCTCGACGCGCTTGAACGCCGCGGTATTCCGCGCTGCGTCTGCACGAGCAGCGCGTGGCGCGTCGCGTCGGAAACGCTCAAAAAGGGAGGCGCGATCGATAAAGTCGCGTTCGTACTGACGTGCGACGACGTAACAAAAGGAAAGCCGGATCCGGAAGTCTATCTTACGGCGGCGAAGCGTTTAGGCGTCGAACCGAGCGAACTTCTCGTACTCGAAGACAGCGTGGCGGGCTGCGCGGCCGCGAACGCCGCGGGCGCCGTCTGCTGCATGCTGCGCGCGGAGCACAATAAGAACGTCGATTTTTCGGGCGCCGCGGCGGTCGTCGAGCGGCTCGACGCGCCGGAAATTTGGAATTTTTTGGGGGAATGAACCCGCGAGGGAAACGTTCCGTAGGCGCGGCGAGTCGGCCGCGCGGCACTTACGAGGGCGCCGATTCGGCGTTGCCAATATATGCGCGTTTTGATTTTAGGGGGAGGCACGGTCGGCTCGGCCGTCGCCGCAAGGCTCTGTGACTACGGCCACGACGTAACGATCGTCGAAATTCGACCCGACGTCGCCGCCGCCGTCGACTCCGAGGTCGACGCGAGAGTCCTCGTCGGGAACGCGACTTACGCGCCCGCGCTCTTTCAGGCGGGCGTGTCGACCGCGGACGTCTGCTTTGCGCTTACGTCTTCGGACGAAGTCAATATTTTTGCGGGAAGCGTCGCGAAACGTATGGGAGCAAGTCGAGTCGCGGCGCGCGTCTACGCGCAGGAATACCGCGACGTGAGCGACTTCGATTACCCGCGTCATTTTGGAATCGACCGCTTTTTGAGCCTTGAATATCTCACCGCTATGGAAGTAGCGCGCCGCATTCGCGAACCGGGCGCCATGCTCATCGAACACTTCGCGTGCGGGGAACTCGAAATGCAGGACGTCGCGATCACGCGCGAATCGTCGGCGACCGACGTTCCGCTCGCCGAGCTGAAACTGCCGTCTGAAGTCCGGGTCGGCGCGATCAGCCGGGAAGGCTACGTTACGATCGCGACGGCGAACGACCGCGTTCAGGTCGGCGACCGCGTAACGCTCCTGGGCGCGCGCCCGCAGGTAGAGGCGGCGAAGAAAATGTTCCTCACCGGCTCGGTCAGCAAGCAGAACGTCGTTATTGTCGGCGGGGGCGAGACGGGCTATTTCGTCGCGTCGGTTCTCGAGCGCCGGAACTACAACGTCAAGATTGTCGAACATGATAAAGAGCGCTGCAACTTCCTTGCCGGCAAGCTTAAGAATACGTGCGTAACGCATGGCGACGGGCGCCGCCGGAATTTCCTTGCCGAAGAGCGAGTCGGTTCCTCCGACGTCTTTATTGCGTGCGCGGGGGACGACGAATATAATATCATGTCGTGCGTCGAGGCGATGGAGCTTGGCGTTAAGAATCCGCTCGCCGTTATTAAGCATCCCGACTACGCGAGCGTCGTTTGGAAACTGGGGATCAAAGACGCGGTCAGTCCGTTTGAGGTTATGAACCGGCAGGTCGACGGCCTCATGCACAAGGGCGCGCTCGTCTTTCAGAATTCGACCCTTTTGAGCGGCCCCATTGAAGTCGTCGAGCTGGAGGTGGGCGACGATTCGCCCGCGACTAAGGCCCCTCTCAAAACGCTGGGCGTTCCCAAACCGACGCTTATTGCGGCCGTCGTGCGCGAGAACGTCGCGCTCGTTCCGAACGCCGACTTCGTTTTTCACGCGGGCGACGCCGCGGTTGCGCTCACGCTCGGCGACAGCATACCCGGGCTTGTCGAGTTGTTCGAGACGCCCAAAAACGCCAAATAACAGAGGCGCTTATCGCTTTGAATTCCTTAAGAAACCGCAAAAGGCGAGAGCCGCGATAAGGATAGAAAGAATGACACGTTTGACGAATCGCTTGTTTAAAGAAACGGTTTTTGGCTTGACCGCCGCTCTGGTTGTATGCTTAGCTGTTGGCGCCGGATGCTCGACGAAATCCCGTGAAGCCGAGGAATTTTGCCAGCAAGGCATGGAGCAACTGAATCAGAACGAGGTTGACGCCGCGGTCGATTCTTTTAATAAGTCGCTCGAACTCGACGCGAACGTTCCGCTCGCGTACGTCGGTCTGGGCGAAGTCGCGCTGCGAAAACGCGATTTCCCGACCGCGCAGGAGAAATTCAATAAGGCTCTCGAACTTGACGAATCGCTTGTCGCGGCGCTTCGCGGACGCGGCGAATCGTACCTCGGTCAGCGCAAATTTGAACAGGCGATTTCCGACTTTGACAAAGCGCTTGAAATCGACCCTTCGCAAACGTCGATCCGCAGTCATCGCGGTTACGCTAACGCGGGCCTTGGCAAATTAGACGAGGCGCTCGCCGACCTCAATACGTGCGTCGAGGAGTCTCCGACCGAGCCGTTCAATTACGCCAATCGCGCGCTCCTTTATTCCAAGCGCGGCGAATTGGGCCCGGCGCTCGACGATATCAATAAAGCGATCGAGCTCGACCCGAGTCATGCGATGGGCTACTCGATTCGCGGCCGTCTTTACGCGGAATCCGGACGTTGGGACGACGCGCTCCCCGATTACAATAAAGCGCTTGAAATTGACGTCAATTTCTATCCCGCCTATAAGAACCGCGGCGTCTATTTTAAGAATATGGGTCAGTGGGACGAAGCGCTTAAGGATTTTGACCGCGCCATTTCGCTTTTCGACAAAGATCCGTCGGTATTCTTTGAACGCGCCGGAGTTTACCTTAAACTCGACCGCAAAGAGGAATACGAAGCGGATATGGCGAAAGTAAACGAGCTTGATCCCGATTTCCTCAATTCGGATCGCGCGACACGGTCAAGCGCGCCCGCGCCCGTCAATCCGGAACCGGAGACCGAATCCGCGGCCCCGGAGGCTCCGGCGGAAGCGCCAGTCGAACCGGAGCCCGCGGCCGAGCCCGAGCCTGAACTTCCCGCCGAACCGCAGCCAGAAGCCGAGCCCGCTCTTGAACTTCCCGCCGAACCGCAACCCGAAGCCGACGCGCCGATTCTTGAACTGCCGGACGCCGAATAACGCGTCGCTAAGACGGTATTTAACGGGTTGTTTTGTTGCGCGCGGAACGCGTTTTCCGCGCGCATCGCTGTAATAGAAGGAGGAACGCGGCAATGAGCGAGGCGCCTGGAGACGGACGTTCGGCGCGAAGCGGAACGTCGGGCCGCACTTTGCCGAAGTCCTCGCCAAAATGGGAATTACGCGCGCGTTTGATCTGCTCTTTTTCTTTCCGCGCGATTATCAGGAAGTCTTTCTGAAGCGTTCCGTCGACGAGCTTGTCGAGGGGGAAACGCAGTCTGTCTGCGGCGTTATTGAAGATTACAGTACGCGTTATTCGCGCGTCGGCATGATAACGACGCTCTGGGTTTCGCTCGGCGCCGACCGCGTTCGCGGAACCTGGTTTGGGGTCGAATACGTCGTCAAAGGGTTCTACTCGGGCCGCCCCCTCATTATGACGGGCTCGCCCAAACGTAAAGACGGCGTCTGGACCTTTTCTCATCCGACGCTCGTCTATCTTAACGACGAATTCGACCGTTCGGAAAAGGAATTTGACCCCTGTTCGGAACTCGAGGAACTGCGCATTTTGCCCGTCTACCGCCTGACCGAAGGAATCGGGCCCGTCCGCATGCGCCGCATTATGAAGAACGCGCTCGTTCGGCTGCCCGATCTGCTCCCCGAGGCGCTCCCCGACGCCTTGCTGACCAAACGCGGACTTCCGCGCATTGCCGACGCGATTCGTAATATTCATTTTCCCAAATCGCTCGAAGACGCGCGGAACGCGCGCCGCCGATTCGCGTATCAGGAGCTGCTGACGCTTCAGCTTGCGCTCGCGATCTGCCGCACGCGCCGCCGCGTCAATATGAAGGCGATTCCGCTCCCGCGTTCGGCGAAAATCGATTCGCGAATACGCGCGCTCTTTCCGTTCGAACTTACCGACGCGCAGCTTGGCGCCATTCGCGAGATTTCCGAAGACATGGGCAAATCGACGCCTATGAACCGGCTCCTGCAAGGGGACGTCGGAGCCGGCAAGACCGCGGTCGCTCTCTACGCCGCGCTTCAGGCGATCGCCAACGGGGCTCAGACCGCCGTTATGGCGCCGACGGAGGCGCTCGCGCGTCAGCATCTGCGCACGTTTAAGCTCTATTTGCGCAACAGTTCCGTCAAGGTCGTTCCGCTCTTTGGCGGGCAGAGCGCGTCCGAACGCGCCCAAATACTCGACGAGATCCGCTCGGGCGAGGCGCAGATTGTCGTCGGAACGCAGGCGCTTGTGTGCAACAATATTGAATTCAAACGCTTGGGACTCGTCGTGATCGACGAGCAGCACAAGTTCGGCGTTAAGCAAAGGGCGGCTCTTAAATCGGCGCCCGACGTCGAACCCCATTATCTGGTAATGACGGCTACGCCAATTCCCCGAAGTCTAACAATGACACTGTTTGGAGACCTCGACGTCTCCGTGATGCGCGGGCTTCCCAGCGGACGGCGCAAGACGACAACGACGGTTCTTACTCCGGACAAGCGCGCGAGCTGGTGGGAGTTTGTGCGCGAACAACTCGACGCGGGCAGACAGGCGTACGTCGTCGTTCCGCGGGTCGATAACGGAAAAGGGGACGTCGAACTCAATCTCTTTGCCGATTATGAAATAAAGAAGCTCGAAAACGACGGCTCGCAATCAGCCGACTTCGACTTTTGGAATAACTGGGAAGGCCCTGAAAAGGAACGCGCCTATTTACGCGAAGCCCGAAAAAAAGCCAACCGGGCCGAAGGAACCGAAGAGACCGAGCCGGACGAAGAAGAGAAAGAACCCCTCAAAACGGTTTGGTCTGTTTATAAAGAGCTATCAGAAGGGGAGTTGAAAGGATACCGTATCGGCGTCGTTCACGGCCGCATGACCGCAGAGGAAAAGAATTCCATTCTTGTAGACTTCCGCTCTCTTGCGCTGCAGGTCCTTGTGTCTACTACACTTATCGAAGTAGGGATCGACGTGCCGAACGCAACTCTAATGTTAGTCGAGAATTGCGAAAGGTTCGGTCTTGCTCAGCTTCATCAGCTGCGCGGTAGAATATCGCGCGGGAAATATCCGGGCTTTTGCGCCGTCGCTCCGTCTGACTTTCTGTTTCAAGACGCCGAGCCTGAAAAGAAACCGGAGACCGGTAAAACGCGCCCAAAAAGCGGTAAGTCGAAACGGTCTAAAAAAGCGGCCGAAGAGCGAAAAGCGGAAGATAAGCGGCGCGAGGAGGTTGCGGAACGGCTCAATTTCTTTGCGCAAACTACCGACGGATTTGAACTTGCTGAAAAGGATTTTGCCCTCAGAGGCCCAGGAACGCTCTTTGGCGAACGTCAGCATGGCGCCGCGGCGCTGCGCGTCGCCGACCTTGCCAGCGACCGCGATCTCCTCGACATGGCGCGCGAAGACGCGATCGAGACCGTCCAGCAAGACCCCGCCTTGGAAAAAGAAGAGCACGTCGTTCTGCGGCGGCAGGTCTTGAATCGATACGGCGATGTAATGGATCTCGGCGACGTTGGATAAAGTGTGCGGCTGGCTTGCGAAAGGTGGGCAAGGGGGCGACGTTATCGAAGTATTCTTTTAGCGCTACCTTTTCCAAAAAAGTAGACGATTTGATTCTTGTTAGTCGCTTTTGCAAGTTGATTGTATGGTTGCCGGATTCTCTCCACGTTTTTTAATGTTGGTGTGAGTATTTAACTGATTGATTGCTCTTGTAAGGAGTTAGGATGAAGTAAGTGATAGATGTGGTTGTATTTAAAAGGAGGGATTGAAGCGTTTTTTGAGTTTGGAAATGTATGCTCGAATACCCTTTCAGGTAAGATTTATTTTATTAAAGTTTTTTGTTTTTGACGATATTTATTGTAACTCTTTTACTTACAATGCAATGTGACTTTAATACTCTTTTTTATTATTATTTTTTGTATAATTTGGAATTGATGATTGTAAATATTACTTATAGATTTCATTAATATGTTTAATAGTAAATAGACGTGTTATTAATTATTGTTTGTTTGAAAAGTTTGTATTTTACTTAATCGTTATAATCAGACTTTTTTTTAGAAAAAAATGAAAAAAATTATAAGATTGCTCTTAGAGAAAACGGGATTTAAAACTAGACTAAGGTTGTTTTGTTCTGTTAACGAACTCCAGTTTAGGCTTGGAGCACGGATTTTTTAAATGGATTTTATAAAAGGAGGATGATAACAGCAGAGTCGCGGCAAGGGATTCTCGTTTTTCCTGATGCATAGGCGATGTCTTCAAAACATTCAATGTAACATTGCTAAAAACTGCGGAAATGTTTGCTTATTTAGCATAATCCGTAACTTTTGTGTTTGGCATAATTTTTCTCGGCCTTTTGGTCGATATTCCATCAGGTGGTTGAAACTGCAATAAAGCGAACGCCCTTTGTAATCTCTATGACTCAGACGTCTAGGTTCTTCAGATGACGAACGGTCGTTCCTTCTAATTTGCTCCACCGTAACAGTGTGTTCTACTTGAACTTTGGCAAATAATTTTCTTCCGAAACAATGAAGTTTCGTTCAAGAGCGTCGCGGTTCTCCATGTCGCGAAGCGAGTTTTGCCAGTGAGAAAAGAGTGATTTTTCGTTACAGTACGGAATTGACCCAACGGGTTGTCATATCAGCCCGCAGGGCGTTTCATTCTCTTCTCTGCGGTTCAGTAGATTTTAACCCTTAGCGTTTCAATATTTACGGACAATATGTCACAGAGGAACGCATAATTCTATGGAGCTCTTCAGTTCCTTACATATCTCATAGAGGAGATTCTTTAAAATGTCGAGTAGCAATGACGGCAGCAACGGCACAGCTAAACAAACTAACGAGAACAGCGGCGCCGCTTCCCTTTATTCCGACGGCGAACAGATGGGCGGAGATTCCTACCGTGACGACGGCCGTCCTTCTTCGTTTTTCGATGAGAAAGGGACGCGCTTGCCTGACCCGGCCGACGTCATTGCCCAGATGAGCTCCAACCGAACTGACATGGACGGACCTCGCGGCTCTGGCGGAACGGGGCAGGATTATGATTCTGACTCGGATTACCGATCGCGCGACGACGAGTACGGCGGACACAGAAGCGGTAACGAGGAATGGAGCGACAGATATAATAGAGACGACAGATACAATAGAGACGACTATAGTAGAGACGACAGAGAAAGGAACAGAGGAGTCGACAGCGACGAAAGAGAGTTAAACAGACGTTTCGATAACGACGGCCAAGACGAATACGGCGACAGAGGGCCTCGCGACGATTACGGTTCGAGATATCAGCCGAGAGGGTTCCGTCAGAACGACGGTTATTCCGGCGGCGATTACCCCTACGAAAGACAGGATTCGTATCGCAACGGCCCCAGTTATAGGGAATCCGGTTATCCAAACGATCGCGGTCCGCGAAATATCCGTGAATACCGTGAGAATCGCGGTCGGCGCGACGGTTACGACGGCTATCAGAACGAATACGGAGGCGGTTATCAGGGAGGCGGTTATAACGGCCGATACGACGAACGGTACGACGAGCCGGGCTATCGCGACAACGGCTATTCGAACCGCCAGTACAATCAAGGTTACAATAATAGATACAATAACGGTTACGGTCAGCGCGGCGCCTATCAGCCCCAAGGCCGGTTCCAGAGAGATAGTCCGAGAAACAACGCTTTGGCGCCCGTTGCGACGCGCGCGCGCGAATTTGAA
>CADACS010000123.1 GCA_902786505.1 uncultured Planctomycetota bacterium
TCTTCCCAACGACGTTCCTGATAAAACCTCAAGAACCGCCAAACGCTCACTGTCGGGGCAAGTCAAAACCTACGCGCGCTACGCAATTGCGCTCTTCTACACGTGGGAGTTTTTCTTTGCGGCGCTGGCGCTAATCAGTCTCGCAATTACTTCGTGTAGAAGTATGAAAAAACAGTCAAAAGAGGCGCCCCCCTGTCGGTCAATCGCAGCTTTTGGAACGACTCCCCTATTTTGGGGAGTTCTTCTCGTGCTTTCCGTCCAGATTCCACACCTCTTCTATTGGACCAATATGCGAATGCGCGCCCCCTTGGAGGTATTTGTTCCAATCGTTGCCATTTTGGGCGTATATACGTTAAAACAGTTGTTTTTTACACAATCCTTAAAAACGAAAAATACAGAAAAACAGTAACAGTTTCCGACAATCTCTTTGAAAATCGGCAAACGCTTCTCAACCCCCTTTCCCCGCAAACTGTTTTGGGGTAAAATAAAGCAAATGTCCTTTCTCAGGAAAGGGAGCGCGAGAGCGGTTTCCGTTGGGCCGTTCTCAATCGATGAACGTTTCACGCCTATTCAAGGGCGGCGTTTTGCTTTCCGCGTCATTCGTACTGCGCGTCGGGCTTTGCTTTACGCCGTTCTTCAAACTTTTGACGTTCTGTCGCTTACCAGGTTTTTACGATGTGTCGTTTACTTTCCATTACGCTTTTGCTTGTCGCGACCGTCTGCTCTTCGCTGACGTATGCGCAAGAAGTCGTATTTGAAGATCGATTTGAAGGAACTCTCCAGCCCGGTTGGTTCTGGATGCGTGAAAATACAGGCACTCGCCGCATTGTCAACAACGCGCTCGAAATCCTCACTGAACCGTTTAGCGGCGGCGAAGCGAGAAACGCCTTGGTTCGCCCGCTGAACTTCTTCAACTGGCAAAACGACCGTTTTGAGAGCTCGTATCGAATCGAAACCGAATGTTCTTTCGTCGGCAAGCCAAAGGCCCAGCATCAGCAGTGCGGAGTCTACTGGATTCGAAACGATCGAGTCATTTTCAAGCTCGTTTTTGAGAATATCGACGGACGAACATACGTCTTCCCCGGCAAAACGCCCGTCTCTTCGCCGGGCGGACGCCTTCGTCTTACGGTTACGGGCCAGAAGGTTATCGCGGAATTTTGCGGACAGGACGACCCGTCGTTCCGCAAAGTTTATGAAGGTCGAATGAACTGCCAACCGAACGATAAGATTTCTCTTCAATGCTGGAACGGGCCGCAAGGGAACGGTCAGGAACAGTGGGCTCGTTTCCTTTACTTCCGCGTCGAGCGTCTCGACTAGCATAGCGTGGGATTATAACTCAAGAGCTTGGGCTTGTTTCATCGGACCGTCGATCTTCTAGCGAGAACGGCGGTCTTTTATTTACGGCGTGCGAAACGGCCGGTTATAGGACGGACGAAGGAGCAATACGGTGAAGGACGCTGGTTTCTTTTGTTTTTTAGCGTGTTACTTTGTCGCGTTCTGCCTTGAACTCGTCCGTATTCGATTCAAACAGAATCAGCTCTTGCGGGCGCTCGAAGCGATTGTTTTGTCGCTCGGGGTCGTTCTTCACGGGGTTATTCTCTATCGCAACGACCTTCTGCAGAACAATCATCTCTTCACTTCGGCTTCCGGTTTGTTTTTTGTGATCGCGTTTGCGCTCGCGTTCGTCGCCGACTATCTCACGCTTGTCTATTCCCGGGCGCAATTTGGAATATTCTTTCTGCCCTTAGTAGCGATTGCGGTTATCGCCGGTTTTTTCGCTCCGAACACGGCGTTTTCAGAGAACGTCACTTGCCGCTGGGCGCGCGCGATCCACGCGATCGCTTTCATGCTTGCGTCCCTTACGTCGCTCGTCGGCGCGATTTTGGGCGCGATGTTTTTCCTTCAAAAAAATCGTCTGAAACGTAAAATTTCGTTTGCAAATTGGTCGCTTCCCTCGCTCGAATGGCTGGGCTGCGCAACGCGTCATTCTACGAACACAGCGGTCATTCTGCTTGGCGTCGGCGTTGCGAGCGGTTACTACCTCAAACTATTCGCGGGGACAGAAGCGTCGCAGTTTGGACGCATGGATCCCCTCGTTATTGGCGCGACGGTTCTCTTTTTAGCCGCGTTATTTATTCAGTTGCGGCTCTTCTGGAAGAAAGACGCCGACGTCAACGCCAACGACGCACGGTTGGTTTTCGCCTGCAGTCTCGTGCTGGGAATACTGCTCCTGTTGGCCGCGTTTGAAGGAAGCGAGCATTGGCGCAGTCTCGTTGAGGAGACCGGCCCGCCCGCTCAAAGCGAAAACGGCGGCCAAACTTTAGAACAATCGGAAGCTCCTGCTCCGTTGAATGTTGAGATACAGTAAAGGCGTTTATTTATGGCGATTAGAGTTCTCGGTCTAAACAGTCGAATCGCGTCGATAGAAGTTCGTGAGTTATTTTCTTTCGACGCTGGCGCCGTAGAGGAAACGTTAGGCGATTGGCAAGCGCGCTATCCCAATATAGAGGCGGCGTTTGTTTCCACATGCAACCGTACGGAACTGTATGTCGCGTCCGAACGAAACGATCTGCCGGACAATAATACGGTATTCCCGTTCCTTGTTCCCCCGCGCAGACGGTCAGACGCCCTCGCCGTTGAGTTTGAGCGATATTCTAATAATTTTCAGTCGTTTAGCGGTTTTGACGCGGCCAAGCATCTCTTTTCCGTCGCGTCGAGCCTCGACAGTATGATTCTCGGCGAACCGCAAATTCTCTCGCAAATGAAGCGCGCGTACGAAACTTCCGTCCGCATGAATACGACCGGTCCTATTCTCAATAACGCGTTTCAAACGGCCTTCAAAACGGCCAAGCGCGTATCCGTCGAGACGGAAATCTTCCGCCGACGCGTAAGCATCCCCAGCGTCGCCGTCGTCGATTTCGCGCTTAATATTTTCGAGCGCCTGAGCGATAAAAAGACGCTTGTGCTCGGGGCCGGAGAAATGGCGGAAGAAACCCTGAAATATCTGGCTGATTTTGGCGCAAAGTCAATCGTCGTTGCAAATCGCAGTCGTGAAAAGGCGGAAAAACTCGCCGCCGAGTGGCAAGGCTGCATTGTCGATTGGGAAGATCGGTTCTCTGCTATTGCGCAGGCGGACCTCGTCATATGCGCGACCGGAGCAACCGAGCCGACCGTTACCCTCGACGAATTTAAAAAGACCGAAACGAAACGCCGCGGCCCCAAACCGCTCTTTATTCTAGACCTTGCCGTTCCGCGCAACGTAGAAGCCGCCATTGGAAATTTACCGAACGTTTATCTCTATTCAGTCGACGATTTAGAAGCGGCGTGCACGCGCAATAAAGAATTGCGCGACAAAGAAATTCCAAAAGCGCTTAAGATTGTCGAAGAAGAAGCGATGCAGTTTGTTAAAAGCGCGCGAACGAGACGGTCGATTGAAACTATCAAGACGCTGCGCGAAAATTGGACGCAAATTAAAGACGCGGAAGTCGAGCGTCTTCTCCACAAAATTTCGTGCGACGAGCACGATCAAGAGGAAATTCGTTACGCGTTCGAGCGGCTCATTAATAAATTGCTGCACTCGCCGACCGTTTCGCTGCGCGACGCGTCGGAAAACGAGGCCGCTTCCGGACTGCTCGAATCGGTTCGCCGACTCTTTAAAATTTAGCTTTTCACGGCGTCTTGCTTGGAATTACAGTCGCGTTTCTCTTCCGGAACGAAACGCGCGAACGCGCGTCGTTCCCTGTCCGCCAACCGCGTCTCGGGAGACGTCAATTCGAACGCACCCGTCGTCCTGAGTGTGAAAGACTTCGTATCCTAAGTCGCGCAATTCTTCTTCCGATTCATAGTTGCGCGTAAACGCGCCCCCGCTGATCACAATAGTCTTCGGCCGCGCCCATTTCAAGAGTTCTTCGGCATTCTGCGAAGCGCCGCCATGATGCGGCGCGAGAACTACGTCAAATTTAATAGGTTCCCACGAGAGAAACTTCACGTTCTCCGAATCTAAATCGCCAGGCAACATAACTCGACGCCCTAAATGCTCTAAACACACAACCAAACTGTTGGCGTTCGATTCCGCGTCAATTCTTTCCGCTTCGTCAAGCGGAGGATGAAGCACGTTCATCTCAGGAAAGCCCAACGGAGCGAGCGAATCCCCTGCGGAAACGACTTCGATTGGAATTCCTTTCCTAGCTATTTTCTCCTGTAACTCGCTAAGTTCTTTACTCGGCTTTACGAACATTGCGGGGGAAACGCATATCCGTTTAACTTCAACGAGATCGATCAACGTTCCAAGCGCGCCGAAATGGTCAAAATCGGCGTGAGAAACGATCGCAAGATCGACAGAGGATTTCCCTGAATCCCAAAGATCTTTCGCTACTGTTTCCGCCGTCTGTTCCACGCTGCCGATACTGCCGCAGTCATAAAGAAAGGTTCGCCCGTCCGGAAAGACGCCCAAGACCGCGCAACCGTGCCCCACAGACAGAACGTCGCAACGCAAAGTTTCCGTTTTATAGAGTTTTAGACGTTCGTACTGAAGCGTCTCTACGTAAATAAACGTCCACGCGAAAAGTCCCAGAAGCAAATAACGGCGCCGCGGACGAAACGCGGGATAGAGCGTCCAGAACAAAAGCGGAAGATAGAAGAGCCACAGAGTCCAGACCGCCGGAGTTGGAATGTGTATCGCGCCAAAAGAAGGAGACGCAAAGAGATCAAGAACGCCAAGAAAGAAATCGAACATCCCGTTTGTGAGATATGCCAGCATGTCGGCAAGCGGTTCGCAAAACGCAAACGATTGCGCCAACACACCTGAAATAATGAGTAAAAACGCTAAAAGGAGCGCGCCTGTCGCAGGAATCCAAATGAGCGGATTCGCAATAATCGCGATCGGCGTCAGGAGATTCGTCGTTCGTAGCAACAACGGCGTTCCGACCGTCCAAATACAGAGGCTTGCCTTTGCGACGGAGAGAGTCTGGCCCCAAAGGGAACGTCCGCCCCGGCGGAGAAGCCCTTTAACTATTTTGAGCGTGCGAGGAAGTCGCGCGAAGGTCTGAACGCGGTCTGCGTCCGATTCGACTTTCGCGCTCCGAGCGAGCCGCTCACGCTCACGCAGAGCCGCCTGACGCTCCGCGTTAGATTCAGCACGCTCCCGGATTGTTAAGTTAACCGACCATAAAAAAGCGCCGGTGGCCAGGAAAGAAAGCTGCGCGCCAAGTTGAAAGAGTTCGCACGGATTGATCGCTAAAATAATCAGCGCGGCAATTGAAAGCGTATTGAGCGTTACCGCTTTCCGACCAAGACAGGCGCCTGCGGAAAGCGTTACTATCAAAACCGAAGCTCGGATCACGGGCGCGCGCATATCGGTAAGTTCAATATAAAATAGCGTTAACGCTATAGTCAGCAGCGCGACGCAGACGACGGGCAGACCTAATCGGCGTAATATAAAGACGAACGCGCCAACGACAAGGGCAATATGCAATCCGGAAATCGCAAGCAAGTGAATCGTTCCCGTCCGCCGAAACGCGTCGTTTGTATCTTCGTCAACGTCGCTGCGAAAACCAAGCGTCATGCCGCGCGCGACAGCCGCGTTGCGCGGAGAGAGACGCGAGGAAAGAACGGCGCCCGAGCGTAAGCGTAAACGTTCAAAGAAACGAGCGACGCGCGTTCGAAAAGACGGGAGACCGTCGGTTTCAATAGACAGTCCGCTCAAATTCGTAACGGCAAACGTTGTTAAAATACGTTGCGATCGGTAGTTCAAGACACGGTCTCGTTCCCCGGGATTCGACGGTTTGGAAGGAAATCCAAGTTTGCCGGAAACGGATATTCGGTCGCCGACACGAAGGTAAGTCGCGTCTCCGTCCACAGATACCGCGACGCGACCGGTCAAAGCGCGCCAAGTTCCTCCGCTCTTTGCAGCCAAAACCTTAGCGTTGAAGCTTGTCGAATAAGGAGTTTGTCCCCAAGACGATCTGGCGGTCTCACGGTTTCGGTAAAGGCGCGGAGTATTCGCAATTTGCAATTTCAGAGTCCCCGGAACGCCTTCTTCCGGAACATACCGCCCTATCTCGCTTTCCGGAAAATAATAACAGAAACGCTCGTACCGAAAGCCGGCCAGAGAGGCAAACGCCAGCAGCGCAAAGAAATTCACAAGCAAAAACGGTCTGACGAACGGACCGCGTTTCTCTTTTGCGACGGTTTGATTCCGAAAATAGAAACGCGCGTTCACGAAGAGCGCGGCGATAACGGCAAACGCAATGGCAATCCAAAAAGAGACGCGCCAGAACGCCAACCCAAGATTAAATTTCGCGTCGACGAGAAGTCCCAAGACGGCGGCAAGAAAAAAAGGAACCGCGGGCGCGTTTACGTTCGCTTTTTTACGTCTAACTCTCGTCATGACTTCTATCGCCAGATAAAAAACGCCGGAGAAACGTTGTCGCGAATTCTCCGGCGTTGATTTGTCGAACCTGAGACAGACGTCCGTCTCAGTCTTCGTTTTCCAATTCTTCCATAATGGAATCGGCGATCGTAAAGTTCGCGGAAACGGTCTGGATATCTTCATGCTCGTCGAGCGCGTCGATGAGCTTCATCGCCTTGCGCGCCGTATTGACGTCTTTGATTTCAATCGTGTCGCGCGGAACGTAGGTGATCTCGGAGTGCTCGGGATGGAGATCGGCTTTTTCCAAAAAGCTAAGAACCTGATCAAACGCTTCAGGAGCGCACGTAATCTTATGAACTTCCTCGTTGGAAACGACGTCGTCTGCTCCCGCCTCAATGGCGATATCCATCATTTCCTCTTCGCCCTTCGCGCTCGCGTCAATTTCAATAACGCCTTTGCGGTCAAAGTTCCAGCCGACGCAGCCTGACTGCCCCATCTTGCCGCCGTGAACTTCGAAAATCTTGCGAATTTCGGGCGCCGTGCGGTTGCGGTTGTCCGTCAAACCCGCCGCCATAACGGCGACCCCGTCGACCCCGTAACCTTCATAGAGGACTTCTTCCAGTTCGACCGGATCGAGTTCGCCCGTGCCGCGCTTAATCGCGCGCGTAATGTTGTCTTTAGGCAGACTGACAGCCTTCGCTTCGTCTATCGCCGCGCGAAGACGAATATTTTCGTCCGGATTGCCGCCGCCCTGTTTGGCCGCGACGATAATCGCTTTCGCGAGCTTACTCCACAGCTTGCCGCGCTTAGCGTCGACCAAAGCTTTCTTATGCTTAATACCTGCCCAATGGGAATGCCCTGACATAGAAACACCTCGACAAATAATCTGTGTGTCTCGACGGCGCTTTCGAACGTTTCGTCATACCGGCGCTTACTACTTTAACAGTCGTAAATATCGGCGGTTATAACTCTAATCGTCGTAACGTCCCAAAACGTACGAGCCGCCGCGTGGCGGAACCGATTCGAGAACGACGTCCGTTAACTTGTATACAAATCTAACTATAACTATTAAACTACAAGTCAAACGTTTGCCGCTGCGCTATGTCCGTTCACGAAAAACCGCTAGACTCCGCCGTTTGGACAAAGGAGCAAGAAAACGTCTGACGTTTTCTTCTTATCCGCGACGTTGGATTCGTGAAACTTGGAGCTCGTGAAACTCGCGACCGTCCGGCGCTTTATGCGTCAGGCTGAACGACTATTTGCGCTTGCTCGAACGTTTACCGGCCTTCTTTCCAACGTCGGCGTTGGAAGAAGAATCCGGAGGTTCAGAAGAAGGTTTGCGCGTCTTGGTTACGCTCTTCCCCTTTTCGGTTTTAGGCGAGGAGTCGGCCTCCTTGCGCGATTTCTTACTCGTTTTACCGGGAACGACCGTCTCGGCAATCTTTTTCAGCGCGCGAGAGACCTTCGATTTAGGAGCCGCGTCGGCGGCCTTGGCCGACTTTGCGTCCTTCTTCGTTTCTTTGACGGCTTCTTTTACGCTCTTCTTAACCTTTTTCGCGGCCTCGGAAGCCTCTTTAACTTTGGCGCGCGAATCCTTCTTAACGGCCGCCTTCGGCGCGTCGGCTTTCGCGGATTTCGCCGCGACAGCCTTAGTCGCTTTTTTCGGAGTCGGCTCCGGTTCAACCGGTTTAACGCGCCGTTTTGCAGGACGAACAGACGCGGCCTCTTCAGCGGCGGCCTTCTTCTCGGCAGACGCCGTTTTCTTGCTCTTGGACGCTTTAACAGGAACGTCTGCCTTGGCCTCTTTCTTTGCCGCCTTAGCGTCGCTCTTCGCCGCCCCCTTGGCCGCTTTTTCCGCGGCGGCTTTCTCCGCCTTCTCTACCTTAGCGTCGGCGT
>CADACS010000124.1 GCA_902786505.1 uncultured Planctomycetota bacterium
ATGTGGTGCGGCGAGCAGGAGTGTGAGGAAGCGTATGAGTTTTTGTTCTCAGACGGATTCCCTGTCCCTGCATCCGATCGTCACTTACTGATCCCGACCGGTGTTTCAGCCCGTCCTTATATTGAAAAGCTCGTAACGAAGGCCGTCAGAGCTCAGAAATCGATCGACGAAGCCGCCGCGCTTGCGTGCTCCGCCGATAAGAAAACCGACGAGTGGAAAGCTTGGCGTTCCGGCGAAGGATGGAAGAACTGGGTTAAGGCCAGCGCTCCCGCCGTTGCCGCGCGTCGCGCCGTTTACGCGAAACTTGGTTCGCGCGAATGCGTCTCGTTGCTCTTCGATAAGATTGCCCCTCGTTATGTCGACCGTCAGGGCGGCTATACCCGGATTCTGAAGCTCGCGACTCCGCGTCTTGGCGACGCCGGTAAACGCGCGATCATTGAGTTCGTCGGCGAAAGCGAATACCGCAACTCCAAGGCCTCTTCGGCTCTTCCGACCGTTGAAGAGTGATTGAGGTTGATTTAGACCGTCTTATGGCGCTTTCTGCGCAGTAAGAACGCACATAAAAAACGACGCCTTTTTGGGGGCGTCGTTTTTTTTCGCGTCTCTAAAATCTTGTTAAATCTTTCTTTTAATTTGCTTGCCTTTCGCTATAATATCTCTCATGCCTGACGACCGTTTCGATTATACCGAAGCGCTTCACAAACTGTGTCGCGACGTATGCCGTAAATTAAGCGAATTCCGTAATATAGACACGGAACTAATCGGCTATTCTTTTTCCCTTGCGAGAAATACTACGACCAGATTTGGCGGTTGGGCTTCAGTGACCCCGGTCCGGTTTGAGAGCGGCTCTTCTGTTACGGTTAAGGAACGCCTTCGCAGGGCGAGCGGCCCGTCGGGAAAGCCGGAGATATTCAAAGAGCGGATATATTTCAAGACTCCGCCCGTTTACGGAGCAGACGGGCGGGAGCTCCTTTATATTTTTAACGTGATGGCGCCCCGTTTCCTTAATCTTTCGGTGATGGAAAAGATTAATACCGTCATGCACGAGCTCTATCACATTGATCCGCGGTTCAACGGGGACGTCCGTCGCTTCCCGGGGCGCAACTGGCAGCATGGGAATATGAAGGCTTATGAGGCCAAGGCGGAAAGTTTGGGTAGACGGTGGTTGGCGACAGATCCCGATCCGAGGCTGTATGAATTTTTGAGATACAACGCCGAGGAACTTCGCGCAAAATATACCCGAATCGTTGGATCGAAATTTCCAAAGATTCCATTGGTTCACATTTCTGAGGAAGAGGCGTTCCGTTTGGAACCAGGTTTAAGAACTCGATAACAACCTTGCAAAAGCGTGTAGGAGTATAACTATGAGCGTACGACGGGCCGATTTACGTCAAACGAGACGCGACTTTATTCAGACGGCGCTGCTTGCGCCGAGCGTTCTTTCGATTTTAGGGAATTCGTTATGCTTTGCGGAAGATATTAAGCCTGGCGTTACCGAACCGAGCGTTGAAGAGACTCTTGCCGCAATTAAGGCGATGAACGCGACTTCCGCGTCGAACGTTACGCCGGAGCGGCTGGCGGCGTGCGACACAATTCAGCGCTCGGTCGATCGCCTCCGCGCGAGCGAATTCGGCGAATATTTCAAATCGGACGCCGAGACCGCAAAGAAGTGGGAAGAGGAACGCGGCGTTTTACGGTTTCTCAACGCCTCGTTTGACAAAGTCCTGACAGAGATCCGCGAGACGAAAGTTGCGGAAGGCCGCGTCGCGCTTTGGCAAGTTTACAATATGGGCTATTTGGTAAAAACGCCGACTCAGACCTTTGCCGTCGACATTAAGCACCGCCGCGCTCCCGAGTTGGCGCCGCTCGTCGACTTTTTGCTTGTTACCCATAAACATAGCGATCACTATACCAACGAGTTTTGCGACGCAGTCGCGGCGGCCGGTAAACCGGTGGTTTCCAATTTTATCGACAACGAATGGAAGACGCCTGTCGAAGGCCGTGAGTATAAATTTGGCGATTGCAGGATTAAAACGCAACTTGTCGATCACAACGCCAATCTTGTTAAGTTTGTTAGCGCCTACGAAATTGATTGCGGCCCGAAATCGGGTACTTGCGTCATATTCCATGTAGGGGACGCCTGCAACGTAGATCAGATTAAATCGACGGCGCCCGTCGACGTTTTTATTCCTCATCTTGCCGTCGGGTTGGACGTCCCTAAGGCTGTGAACACGACGCTTTGCCCCAAGGTAACGCTCCTTTCGCATATCCTCGAATTGGGGCATTTGATAGACAGGTGGCGTTGGTCGTACGAATACGGCTTTAACGTCTGTAAGAAATGCGCGAACGACTCCGTTCTTTTGCCGGTATGGGGCGAAAAGTACGAGTTCCGTCGTTAAAAAGACGATTACCTTCGGGAGTTAGGGACTGGATAGAAATGAGCGATAGGTTTGAACCGGACGCGTCGATCGATTTGCACGGCCGTCGGCCTGACGCCGCGATGGAATTGTTGCGGCAGACGGTTTCTTCGGGCAAGTACCGCGGGAAGACTTTGGAAGTTGTTCACGGTCAAGGAAGAGGCATTTTGCGCGAACAGGTGCGCAATTGGGCGAATTCATCGCCGCTTGTTAAGAAATACTGGGCGGGCGAGGACGTTTTTATGCCCGGCGGCGGGGGCGTGACAGTTCTGTTCCTCTAGTTAGGCTTGCTTGCGGTTAAACCGGCAGACTCCTGACGGCTCGATTGTTTCGACTCCGATTTTTTGGTTTCTAACGATTGATTTTGTGAAAATCCCAAAAAAGAAGGTTGATTGAACGATATTTTGTTGACGAACATACCTTGACCGGATTATACTGGTAAAGAGCGACTTTGCGCGTTCGTCGTTTTTTAGAGGCTGCGTCCGCGCGAAGCTGCGACCGTATTATTCGAATAAAATCGGCACTGAATTGAGCGTAAAAATGACAATCAAGTTTATGAATAGAATTGCGCAAGGTCTTGCGCGAGATCGGCGCGTTTTGGCGTCGACCCTTGTTGTTTGCGTTTCCATGTTTCTCGTTGGGAATGCTGTGAATCTTTACGCGCAAGGGAACGGGGCCGCCACAATGCGCACGATTCCCACGTTCATCGGGTATGAAGAGACGTTTCAGTGGAGCGACGTGCCCGAGATTCTTGCTCAGGGAACCGACTCCGACCAAGCGATGGAGTATTCCTGGGCGAGCGACCTCTTTTTCCAGAAGGAAATCTGGCAGCTTCAGTTCAGCTATAAGAACATTCGCACGATCGACGTCAATTTTCCGACGAAAGACGGTAAAACAGTAACGAAGCGCGTTTGGTACCTGATATATTCCGTCAAAAATACGGGCGTTCGCCTTGCGGCCGAAGTCGACGCGGAGCATAAAGCCGACGTTTCTCAGAAGGTTTTGAATCCGAAAGAAGATTCCGCCAGCGCCGGTTCGGAAGTTGCCGGCGACGTCTTTGAATTTCCGCTCAACAATTTGAAGGGCGTGTACAAGCCTGTTACGCGCGATTATGGCGACAAACCGGAAGAAGGTTCGATTAAGTTCGTTCCGCGTTTTGTCTTTGCTTCTTCCTCGATTCAAGAGCGTCTCGTCTATGAGCGAAAGGCCGACGGCCTCTTCTACGGTCAGAATCGCGGCGCTGAAGAAGGCGTTTATTACGACCAGTTTCTGCCTCTTGCTATGACGCAGATCGTTAAGAAAGAAGCTCGGGAAGGTCAGGAATTCGTCGATTCCGTTCGCATGACCGGTCTTTCCATTAAACCCGGTCAGACGGTGTGGGGAGTCGCCACATGGGTCGACGTCGATCCCCGTATCGATAAATTTTCCATCTATATCAGCGGTCTGACGAACGCGCTCCGTTGGGAAATTTCCGAAGACGAAGCGTCGGAAGGTGAAACGCAAGTTGGCGCGGGTCGCGACGTTATGCGCAAGGTTCTCAAGCTCAACTTCTTTAATCCCGGCGACGAATCCCACCGCGGCGGCAAAGAAATTTACAATAATTTGCCGGGGGAACTTGACTATCAGTGGGTTTACCTGTAAAATACGCGGAAACATTTTTGCGTCGGAGACGTTCGACTCTCTGTTCACACTCCGCGTCTCTCGCGTAAGAGCGCGAATTTGAATGTGTGAACGTCGAATGCAGGCGGTTTCGTTCGCAGGTAGAACGAAGCGGACGACGCTCCTCAAAAGGATTAAAGTCGACCGTCGCGAGCGCTGAGGGCTACGCCTTGGTAAGCGGCGAAGCAGACGACGCGACGGTTCCGTTTTGAGATAAGAAACAGCAGTTTTTTTGTAACACTGAAGGCAGTACAATGGCTCACAAGAAAGGTCAAGGTTCCAGCCGCAACGGTCGCGACTCGAACGGACAACGCCGCGGCGTTAAAGTTTATGGCGGTCAGACGGTTCAACCGGGTAGTATTATTGTTCGTCAATGCGGAACTCGTTTCAGACCTGGCAAAGGCGTTGGTCTTGGAAACGACTATACGATCTATTCGCTGATCGACGGCGTTGTTACGTTCGATCAGGAAGGTCGCCGCGTCAACGTTTTCGAAAAGGCTAACGCGTGATTTCACGCGTGGACTGACCGAAAAGTCCGACGGTTTCCAAAGGGGACGGCAATTTGCCGCCCCCTTTTTTTAACTGTGCGTCCAGAGCTTCGGTTTGCGGCGCAGACAGAAGCGGCATTTTATACGGCGGGTATGCGCGCAAGCGCACGTTTGAAAGTACAGAAGGAATCACTATGTTTGTCGATGAGGCGTCAATTGAAGTAGTCGGCGGCAAGGGCGGCGACGGATGCGCAAGCTTTCGACGTGAAAAGTACGTTCCGCGCGGAGGGCCGGACGGCGGCGACGGAGGTCGGGGCGGCGACGTGGTTCTTCGCGCTAACCGCAATGTCGCGAGTCTGCTGCACCTTGCGAATCAGCGAACGTGGAAGGCGGAAAACGGCGAGCAGGGCGGTTCCTCCCAATGTCACGGCCGCAGCGGTAAAGATTTAATTATCGAGACTCCGGTCGGCACGATGGTCTTTGACGAGAAGCACAATCTCCTTCTCAAAGATCTTAAAGAAGACGGCGAAGAGTTTATTGTCGCGCGCGGCGGATTTGGCGGCAAAGGAAACGTCCGGTTTAAGTCGGCGATTTTGCGGTCTCCCACGACCGCCACGCCGGGCGAAAAGGGACAGGTGCGCGAGATTCGGCTTGAATTGCGTATGATTGCCGACGTAGGACTAGTTGGCAAACCAAACGCCGGTAAGAGCACGCTGTTGAGCCGACTCACCAAGGCTAAGCCGAAAATCGCTTCCTATCCGTTTACGACGATGACTCCTCATTTGGGCTTGGCGCAAATCGGGCACAATCGTGGATTCGTTATAGCAGATATCCCCGGTTTGATCGAAGGAGCAAGTCAGGGAGTCGGGCTCGGACACGATTTTCTGCGTCATATTCAGCGCGCCGGGGCTCTTTTGCATTTAGTCGAGCCCGCGCCGTTGGACGGAACCGATCCGATTCAGAATTATCTGGCGATTCGGCATGAACTGGAAGAATTCGACGAGGAGTTGGCGAAACGCGTCGAGATCGTCGCCGTTACGAAAAAAGATCTGCCCGAAGCTGAAGCGACGCGCAAACGTTTTGCCGACGAATTGAATATCGACGCGTTCCTTATCTCTGCGGTGACCGGCGACGGCCTTAAAGAATTGGTTGAAAAGATCGACCAAATCCTTAAGCCGAAAACGCGTTGGTAGTCGTCTGAGTTAAAAGAACGGACGTTTGTTTCGTTCCTCTGTCCGCGATTGGAAACATGACGCGTTATTTTGGAAATTTGGGAAATTTGTTTGTTGCTAACGTCTAGTATTTCGTTATAATTATTACAGTTTCCCCTTGTTTCTCCCGCGGCCGTTTTTTGACGGACGCGGGCAAAGTTTGGGCGACTAACGCGAACGGCGTTCGTCCAACGCTTTCGCAAGACGTTTTTCTGAGGAGCGTTTTAATATGCCTTTGTTGACGATCGGTTCCGCCGCCTACGATACGCTTGAGACGCCGTACGGATTTCGTGACAGATCGTTGGGCGGGTCCGGCGTTTACGCGTCCTTTGCCGCAAGTTTCTTTACAGAATCGCGCCTTATTGGCGTCGTTGGCGGCGATTGGAAACCGGAATATTCCGGGCTGTTGCGTTCGCGCGGCGTAGACCTTGACGGGCTTGAAACGCGTCTCGAGGCTAAGACGACTTACTGGTCCGGTCGCTATTTTGACGACATGAACGCTCGCGAGACCCTCTGTTTTGAGGGAAACGTGATGAGCGAGACGTATATCCCAATAGTTCCTGAATCGTATAAGACCACCCCTTACGTCTTTTTAGGAAACGGATCGCCTTTAACCGATATGGCTCTTCTCGACGCTATCGAAAAGCCAAAGCTTGTCGTTGCGGACACAATGGATTTCTACATCAACGGCATGAGAAACGAGTTGCTCGCGCTTCTTCAAAGAGTCGACGGACTTATTCTCAACGATAGCGAATCCGAGCTTCTTACCGGCCGACGCGACGTTCTTACGGCGGCGCGGCTGATTATGGATATGGGGCCGAGATTTGTCGTTATAAAGCGTGGAGCCTACGGCGCTATGTACATCTCGTCCGACGCGACGTACTTGGTCCCCGCTTTTCCTACGCAGAAGGTAGTAGATCCCACGGGCGCGGGCGACGCTTTTGCCGGCGCTATGATGGGAAGTCTTGCGGAATCCGGCGATCTTTCGCCCGAGAGCGTTAAGTCGGCTCTTTTATACGCGACGGTCGTTGCCAGTTTGAACATCGAAGGTTTTGCTCTTGAGCGTTTCCAGTATGTGACTCGAGCGGACGTAGATAAGCGCGCCGCCGAGTTCAGAAAGATGCTTGTTTCTTAACCTTTAGCGTCTACGCTTGCCGAACGTTTTTTGCGGAAATGTCGTTTACGGCCGTTAGGACGCGGCGCAAACGGTTCTCATGAGAAAGTTTGTCGTATCGAACACGTGCGACGGACGGGAAACAGAAAAATGATAATCCCGGTTGGAAAAGTTTAGATAAGGAACCGGGACCGCGCGTTTTATGCCAACGTTTCGAGCGAGCGTTTTCGCCGACGTGCGAGCTTTTGAACGGACGCGCGCGTAGTAAGAATATTGCGATATAAGGAATATCGAGTTGACGAAAGATTTCGATAAAAAAGGTAAAGGATACCGTCGCCGTTACGAATCAAAGGGACGGCGTTACGACAGTTTTGAATGGGATTCAGTCGACGATACGCAGCAGGAAGATCAAATCAAGCCGGTTGCTAAACGAAAGAACACCCGCTCTTCCCATAGCCACGATAAAGACGTGGGAACTATGTTTGTATCTTCCCGCGAAGAGTTGTACGGCGTCGCTAAGAAACGGACGAACGAGCAGAAAAATCCGAAGGATTACGCGCAGTTTCGCGCCGACGTGGAAGAAGGGGAAGAGGATCCTTATTCCATTCCAAGTTACGGCGGCATGAAAGTTTCACGCGACGTCGAAGAACTTGCTGAAGAACTCGCTTCGCATAAGCAAGAACGTAGAGGACGCCGGACGAATCAGCGTAATCAGGACGATTTCGAGACATATGCCGACGACGAGACGCCCGAACGGGAAGAAGTATCTTATAAGCGCGGCGTCGCGCGCGAGACGAAACGTGATGGGCGAAATACGGACCGTTCCGCGAAGGACGCCCAAAAAGCGCAAGGAAACGGACGTGCCTCTGAAATAAAGAACTCCGCCGTTCGCGAAGAAGGAAACGACGGTTCCGAGCCGGCGTCTAAGCCTCGTAAACGGTCTTTTCTTTCGAAGATTCAGGAGGCGATTACTACCGGGCACGTCTCTTCTTCAAGCGAATCTCCGAAGAAACGTGACGAGGTCGACGAAGGCGCGGCTCCTTTTAAGCTCTCGGCGGGCAAGATGCGTTGGCTTACGCAAAACGCTTTGCGATTAATCGGGCCCGAAGGAAATCAGAGCGACGAGCTTAACGACCTTGCCGGACGGGATCAGCTCGAAATTCTATCCAAGCTTCTAGAAGCCGTCATTAACTCGAATTCGGAGCCCGCCAAACAGAGCGTCGAAAATAAACAGA